>NZ_CP087597.1:416899-748798 GCF_020990385.1 Paracoccus sp. MA | reverse complement strand
GACGGAGGATTGCGTCTCCAGCAGCGGCCGGCCGGTCTTGGTGGTGGCCGAGGACCGCGCCACCCTGCCCTCCAGCGGCGCGTTCGGATTCTGGAAGCCTTCGATCGTCACGGCATCCAGAACGATCGCGCCGACGAAGGTGTCGCGGCGGGTTTCCTTTTCCTCCTCCTGCGCCAAGGCACAGGGTGCCGTCATGGCGATCACGCTGGCGCTCAGGAAAAGCGGGGCGACTCTGTTCATCCTGATCATCGATCCATCCTGGAAAATTTCCGAGTCTTTAACTGCGATTTTCCGACGCTGTCTTGATCCAGAGTGCTGGGATTTGTTCAGGACTCCTGAAAATTGCTCCTGCGCCAGACCGAAGGCGGCATGCCGTTCGCGGCCCGGAACACCCGCGACAGATGCGCCTGATCGGCAAATCCCGTGGCATAGGCGATATCGGCAAGCGAGCGGGCAGGATCGCGCATCATGTCCTGGGCCGCCTTCAACCTCACGCGGCTCTGCCACCGCTGCGGCGTTTCGTTCTGGGACTGCTTGAAGCAATGCGAGAAACGGCTTTCCGACAGACCCGCGGCCCGCGCCATTTCGGCAAGCGGAACGTGCCGGCTCAGATTTTCGTGCAGATGGCGCTCGACCGCCGCAAACCGCCGCGCCGAGAGGCCGCCGCTTGCCGTGCAAGGTCCGTCGTTCTCGGCGCAGGCCTGGGTCGCGAAGATCTCGGCCAGCGTCGCGGAAAGCAGCGCATCGATCAGCATGTCGCCCCGGCTGGGCTTGCGGACCTCGTCCGAGGCCAGCCGGCCCAGATCCGCCAGCTTGTCGCTCGGGCCAAGCAGGCGGGGCCGCGTCAGGTCCGCCCTGACATCCGCTGCCGCAAGTCTTTGATGCAACGCGCTGCTTTCCATATGGAAATCCAGATGGGACTTTTCATGGTCCGCCTCGATCCGGCTCCATAACGGCATGCCCGGCGGCATATAGAACGCCTGGATGCCGCGATATTCGGCAAGATCCCCGCCGATGCGCATCATCACCGGCGGCGGCTGCTTGCCAAGCAGGATGACGATGCGCGGATCGGGCGCGATATAGAATCCGCCGCCGCCTTCGTCGCCCCTGACCGACCAGACATCGGCGATCGCCCCGCCAAAGCGGCGATAGCAAAGCGGCGCCAGCGTCCGCAGCCCATGGATGCGGGTTTCCATCCGGGGTCGGAACTCTCTGTTGGCCTGCATGTTTCCTGCCCGCCCTCGCTATCGGAAGACCATCCGGACGCGGATATCCACGGTCGTCATCACCGGGCATTGTTTACTGAAATACTATGAATTGGCAAGCCGCTTCTCCGGACGACCGAAGCCGCCATGCGGCGCCGCATGGCCCGGGAACAGGGCATGGTCTGCGGCCCGCGCCGGACCCGCGACGCCATCACGGCCGAGGTGGGGATGCCGGGTCCCGGCCGGGATGCTGGCCGTCACCCGCCCGCCATGCGCGGAGGGCGGGATCGCAGTCCGGCTCCGGCCTTGTCGGGCCGGCCTCGGCGCAGCAGGTAGCGGCTGGGCGCCGCGCGGGGATCGCCTTTCCGGCCCGTATGCCCCGCGCCGGACGGATCGTCACGGCGTCCCCGGACGGATCAGGCGATCCGGCGGGACGTCCTCGCCGCATCCCGCATGATCGGAGCTTCGCGGGGGGTCGCAGTCCTTGCCATCTTCCGGCTCATATTTGAGTTTGCATGGCGGTTATTGCTGTTGCATTGACGATATCGTTGACGGAGCATCCTCTGGAGAGGTCGTTTGCTGGTTTGGCGAGGCCCTGGAGGATGGGTCCGATGGCGATGAGGCCGCCCAGGCGCTGGGCGATCTTGTAGCCGATATTGCCCGAGGCCAGGTCGGGAAAGACGAAGACGTTCGGCCGGCCGGTCAGGCGGCTTGCCGGGGCCTTCCTCGCCCGGATCGCCTCGTCCAGCGCCGCGTCGAACTGCAGCTCGCCGTCGACCTCCAGATCCGGGGCGGCGGCGCGGATCAGCGCCAGCGCCTCGCGCAGCCGCCCCAGGCTGGGATGATCGGCCGAGCCGGCGGTCGAGAAGGACAAGAGCGCCACCCGCGGCGTCTCGGCCAGGAGCCGCCGGCAGCTCTCGGCCGCCGACAGCGCGATGGCGGCGAGCTCGGCCGCGTCGGGCTGGATCACCAGCCCGCAATCGGCAAAGATCATGCCGCCCCGGACCGGCGCCCCGGGCCCGCAGGACAGCATCAGGAAGAAGCTCGACACGATCCCGGCATCGGGGGCCCGGCCGATGACCTGCAGGGCCGCGCGCACCGTGTCGGCGGTGGTGGCGACCGCGCCGCCCACCGTGCCGTCGGCCTGGCCCAGCCGCACCCGCATCGCCGCCTGGCGGATCGGGTCGCGCATCTCGGAAAGCGCGCGTTCGGCGGTCATGCCCTTGGCGGCGCGCAGCCGGTGCCAGTGGTCGGCCAGCTCGGCCAGGTCGGGCGCGCCCGCCGGGTCTATGCGGCCCACGCCGGGGATCTCGGGCCCGCCCAGCAGGGTGACGCGGGCCAGCCCCTCGGCCACCAGCCGGCGGGCGGCCTCGGCGACGCGCGGGTCCCCGCCCTCGGGCAGGATGATGTGGCGGTCCAGGGCCTTCGCGGCCTCGTGGATGCGCTCGAGCGGTTTCATGGCACTACCCCCAGAAATGCAGGCCGGCGACGACGAAGACGCCCAGGAACACGGTCTCGGCCACGATCAGCGCGATGGCGCCGCCCCCGACCTCGAGCATCCTGCCGAGCGAGGTCTTGATGCCGACCGCGGCGATCGAGATCAGCAGCGCCCAGCGGGAAAGCTGCCCGGCAAGCGCCGAGACCGGCTGCGGGATCAGCCCGGCGCTGTTCAGCGCCGCCAGCGCCAGGAAGCCCAGCACGAAGCCCGGCAAGAGCGGCGGCGCCTTGCCGCCCCCGGCATCGGCCAGCCCGCGCGCCCGGATCGCCAGCGAGAAGCACAGCACCACCGGCGCCAGCATCGAGACGCGGATCAGCTTGACCAGCGTCGCGGTCTCGCCGGCCTCGGGGCCGACCGAGAAGCCGGCGCCGACCACCTGGGCCACGTCGTGGATGGTGCCGCCCAAAAAGACGCCGCTGTCGCGCGCCGTGAAGCCGAAGGCGTTCGACAGCATCGGGTAGAGCACCATGGCCAGGGTCGAGAGCACGGTGACCGAGAGCACGGTGAAGACCAGGTCGCGCTCGGATTTCTCGTGCCGGGGCAGGACCGCGGCGATGGCCATGGCCGCCGAGGCGCCGCAGATCGCCACCGCGCCGCCGGTCAGCAGCGCGAAGCGCCAGCCGCGGCCGACGAGGCGGGTGGCGAGGAGCGCGAAGAGGATGGTCAGCACCACCCCCGCGACCACCAGCGCGATGGCGCGCGGCCCCAGCCCGCTCAGCATCTCGACCGAGATCCGCGCGCCGAGCAGCGCCACCCCGAGCCGCAGCACGGTGCGGGCGGTGAAGGCGATGCCGGGCGCGGTGCGGGTGCCCTCCTCGGCCAGGAAGTTCAGCGCCAGGCCCAGGAGCAGCGCCAGCAGCATGGCCGGGGCGCCGTAATGGTCCGACAGGAACTGCGCCGTGGCCGCGACCAGCGCCGAGACCGCGAAGCCCGGGAAGGCCTCGCCGAGCAGGCTGCGCGAAGGGATCAGGGTGGTCATCATCGTCGTCACCGGGATGCGGGGATGGGGCCGGGGCGGGGGCCGCGCCGGGTCGTCGTCGGAAGGGCGTCATGCGCCCCGGGAGAGGGCCTCATGGGCGGGTGTGTCCGGCGGTCCTGCGGTCCTTCCCGGCCGCCGAGGGGGGCGCTGCCCCCCTCGCGCTTGCCCGGCCCCCTCGACGGGGCCCGGCAAGCGCCCCCCGGAGTATTTGGGAAACGGTGAAAGCCAGGGGGCGCCGGCGCCCTGCGCCGCCTTTCCGCGTCAGGCCGCGCCCTTTTGCGGGCGCATGTCGGCCGGGTCGATGCCGGCCACCACCACCGGCTTCTTCATCGCGTCGCGGCGGAAGGGCTCGCCCAGCTCCTGGTTCAGCAGCACCTCGATGAAGGTGGTCTCGCCGTCCCGCATCTGCCGCTCGACCGCCTCGTGCAGGGCCGCGGTCAGCTCCTCCTGCGACTTGACCTGCACGCCGACGAGCCCGCAGGCCCGGGCGATGCCGGCATAGGAGGTGTCGCGGTCGAGCTCGGTGCCGACGAAGTTGTTGTCGTACCACAGCGTCGTGTTGCGCTTTTCCGCGCCCCATTGGTAGTTGCGGAAGATCACCATGGTGATCGCCGGCCAGTCCGCGCGCCCGCAGGCGGTCATCTCGTTCATCGAGATGCCGAAGGCGCCGTCGCCGGCAAAGCCGATCACCGGCACCTCGGGATTGCCGATCTTGGCGCCCAGGATCGCCGGGAAGCCGTAGCCGCAGGGACCGAAGAGCCCCGGCGCCAGGTATTTGCGCCCGGCCTCGAAGCTTGGATAGGCATTGCCGATGGCGCAGTTGTTGCCGATGTCCGAGCTGACGATCGCCTCCTTCGGCACCGCCTGCATGATCGCCCGCCAGGCCTGGCGCGGGCTCATCAGCCCGGCGTCGCGGACCCGCGCCTCGGCGTTCCATTCGGTGCCCGGATCGTCCTCCTCGTGGTCGAGGCTCGAAAGCTCCTGCGCCCAGCGGGACTTGGTCTGCGCGATGAGATCCTTGCGTTCCTGCCGTCCGGCATCGCCCGCCGCGGGGGCGAGCTGCGCCAGGACGGCGCGCGCCACCTTGGCCGCATCGCCCTGGATGCCCACCGTGACCTTCTTGGTCAGGCCGATGCGGTCGGCATTGATGTCGACCTGGATGATCCTGGCCTCCTTCGGCCAGTAGTCGATGCCGTAGCCCGGCAGGGTCGAGAACGGGTTCAATCGCGTCCCCAGCGCCAGCACCACATCGGCCTTCTGGATGATCTCCATCCCGGCCTTCGAGCCGTTGTAGCCCAGCGGCCCCATGGCCAGCGGGTGGCTGCCCGGGAAGCTGTCATTGTGCTGGTAATTGCTGCAGACCGGCGCATCCAGCCGCTCGGCCAGCTTCACCAGATCCGGGATCGCCCCCGACAGCACCACCCCGGCGCCCGACAGGATGACCGGGAAGCTGGCCTCGCTGAGCAGCCTTGCCGCCTCGGCCACCGCCTGCTCGCCGCCCGCGGGCCGCTCGAAGGCCACCACCTGCGGCAGTTCCACGTCGATCACCTGGGTCCAGAAGTCGCGCGGGATGTTGATCTGCGCCGGCGCCGAGTTGCGCCAGGCCTGCATGATCACCCGGTTCAGCACCTCGGGGATGCGGCTCGCGTCGCGCACCTCCTCCTGGTAGCAGACGCAATCGGCAAAGAGCCGCATCTGCTCCATCTCCTGGAAGCCGCCCTGGCCGATGGTCCGGTTCGCCGCCTGCGGCGTCACCAGCAGAAGCGGCGTGTGGTTCCAGTAGGCGGTCTTCACCGGCGTCACGAAGCCCGTCACCCCGGGGCCGTTCTGCGCGATCGCCATCGACATCTTGCCGGTCGAGCGCGTGAACCCGTCCGCCATCAGACCCGCATTCGTCTCATGCGCGCAGTCCCAGAACCTGATCCCAGCCTTCGGAAACAGATCCGACACAGGCATCATCGCAGAGCCGATGATCCCGAAAGCATGCTCGATCCCGTGAAGCTGCAATACCTTAACAAAAGATTCCTCAGTCGTCATTCGCATGGCGATGGCTCCTTATCTGCGCTCGTCGCGATAGTGGTAAAACTTGTAGAGGCCCCATTGGCCCAGCCGCCGGAACGGCGTCTTCCAGCCTTCGTGGGGCAATTCGGAGTTGAAGATCGGCAGCGTGGGCAAGGCCTCGCCCGCGACCAGCTGCGCCATGCGCCGCCCGGCCATGGCGGAATACATCACGCCGTTTCCGCCATAGCCCAAGGCGTAGAAGGCGCCCGGCAGGTCCGGCAGGCCGGTGATGCGCGGCATCATGTCATGGCTGACATCCACCCAGCCCCACCAGCTGTAATCGAGCTCGATGCCGCGCAGCGCCGGGAACTTGCGCGCCATGCCCTCTTTCAGCGCGTTCAGATGCGCGGGGTTCGCGGCGTCGCGGCCGGTGATGGCGGCGCGCGAGCCGATCTGCAGCCGGTTGTCGGGCAGCAGGCGGTAGTAATGCCGCAGCGTCCGGGTGTCGGTCAGCGGCGAGAGCTTGCGGATGCCGACCGCTTCCAGCTCGCCCGGGGTCAGCACGCGGGTGACGATGCTGTTCGACATGATCGGCATCAGCCGGTCCCGGAGCCGCGGGTGCAGGCCGCGCGGCGCATAGGCGGCCGTTGCCACCGCCACCCGCTTCGCCCGCACCGTGCCGCCGGGCGTGCGCAGGTGATGCAGACCATTTCGGTAGTCCCAGCCCTGCACCGGGCTGTCGACATGCACTTTCGCGCCCAATTCGCGGGCAAGGCGCAGATAGCCGAAGGCCAGCTTCGCGGCATGGATGCCGACGCCGTCCGCCTCCCACATGGCGCCATGCGCCTCCTGGTCGCGCACCACGGTCCGGTGCAGCTCGTCGCGCGAGATCATCCGGGCATCGTAGCCGAAGGTGTCGCGCAGCAGCGCCGCCTCCTTCTCCAGCGCCGGCATCACCCCGGCCTTGTGGGCGATGTAGTAATGCCCGCCATCCTGCGGATCGCAGTCAATCGCATGGTCACGGATCAGGCCGCGGAACAGCTCGAACCCCTCGCAGACCTCGGCATGCAGGCGCTTCGCCACCTCGAGGCCCCAGCGTTCGATCCACTGGCTGCGCTTGAGCCGGCCCGAGCTGACCTGGGCCTGGCCGCCGTTGCGGGTCGAGCAACCATAGGCGACGCCGTTCGCTTCCAGCACCGTGGCCTTGATGCCGTGCATCTTGGCCAGGTGGATGGCGCAGGACAGGCCCGTATAGCCCGAGCCGATCACCACCACGTCGGCATCCATGTCGCGCGTCACCGGGCCGTCGTCCGGCGGCGGGGTGCCGGCGGTGCCGATCCAGTAGGTCGGCGCGTAATCGCTGCGCGGACCCAGGCCGCGCGCCGTGATGGGATCATAGAACGGGTCAAAGGGGAGCGAGCCCGGACGTTTCTCGATCGCCTGCATGGCCGTCCTCATTTCCCGGCAAGGGCGGAAGCGGAGGCGGGAATGGCCGGGCGCTGCTTGCGGATCGCCTGCTTCTCGACGATCCGGCCGTCGCGGATGCGGAACAGGTCGACACCCTGCACCTCGGTCCGGCTGCCGTCCGGGTTGGTGGCGCGGAAGGTCCATTGCGAGACGCCGCGCGTGCCGTCCTCGGACAGGAAATGCGTGTGGTCGGCCCATTCGACGTCCGGCATCGTGGTCCAGACCGCCTCGAAGGCCCTGGCGATGGCCGCCTTGCCCTCGACCTTGTTTCCGTATTCGTGCTCGCCGGCGACGGTGTAGAACACGCAGTCCTCGGCGAAATGGGTCATCACGCCGTCGATGTCATGGCGGTTGAAGGCGTCGAAGGTGGCCTTCAGGTCGTCGGCGGTCAGCTTGCGGGTCATCGGTGGATACTCCTCTCCCGGTCGGTGGCGCGCGGGCGCGCCTCCGGGACGTTTCGGGTGAATGGTGGCGGGTCAGGTCCGGGGCCGGATCAGACCTTGCCCTTCCAGGGGATCAGCGCCCGCTCGATGCGGCGGATCAGCAGGTCGAAGGCAAAGGCGAGGATGCCGATCACGATGATGCCCATGATCACGGCGTCGCTGGCGAGATACTCGGCCGAGTTCAGCACCATGAAACCGAGGCCGCGATGGGCGGCGACCATCTCGGCCGCGACCAGCGTCGTCCAGCCCACGCCGATGCCGATGCGCATGCCGGTGAAGATCTCGGGCAGCGCGGCCTTGAGGATGACGTGGAAGATCACCTGCAGCTTGCTGGCGCCCATGGCATAGGCGGCATGGATCTGCTCGATCGAGACCGAGCGCACGCCGGCCCGCGCCGCGATGGCCATGGGGGCGAAGATCGCCAGGAAGATCAGGAAGACCTTGGGAAACTCGCCGATGCCCAGCCAGATGATGATCAGCGGCAGATAGGCCAGCGGCGGCAGCGGCCGGTAGAATTCGATGATCGGGTCCAGAAGGCCGCGGATCACCCGGTTCACCCCCATCAGGATGCCGACCGGCACCGCGATGGCCAGCGCCAGGGAGAAGGCGCCCAGCACCCGGCCGAGGCTGGCCAGCGTGTGCTGGGCCAGGGTCGAGTTCGACACGCCCTCGGTCGCGGCCAGCACGAACTTGCCCCAGACCGCGGCCGGCGCGGGGAGGAACAGCGGCCGAACCCAGCCCATGCCGGTGACCAGGAACCACAGCGCGATCAGGGCAAGCGCGGTGACCAGGCTGATGATGGCGCTGGAGCCGTCGCCCGGGGCGCCGTAGGATACGCCGGGACGGGCCGGGCGCGCTCTCGTCAGCCGCTCAAGCATGGATCTTTTCCCGCTCGCCGGCGCGTTCGTCACCATAGATGATGCCAAGGATCTGCTCCCTCATTTCGATGAAGTCGGGACTGGACTTGATGGCACGGGCATTGCCCTCGGCCAAAAAGCGGCGGTTGAAGTCCAGCTCGTAGGTATGGGTGATGCGGCCCGGCCGCGGCGACATGACGATCAGCCGCGAGCCGAGGAACAGCGCCTCCTCGACGCTGTGGGTGATGAAGAAATACATCTTGTCGGTCTGCTGCCAGATCTGCAGCAAGAGTTCCTGCACCGTCTCGCGGGTCAGCGCGTCCAGCGCCGCCATCGGCTCGTCCATCAGCAGCATGGCCGGGTCGCAGGTCAGGGCGCGGGCGATGCCGACGCGCTGCTGCATGCCGCCCGAGAGGTGATAGATCATGTGCTTGTGGAAGTCCTGCAGGCCGACCAGCGCCAGGTTCTTGACCGCGCGCTCGCGCCGGGTCCTGGCGTCGACGCCCTGCAGCTTCAGGCCGAATTCGACATTGTCGATGACGTTCAGCCAGGGCAGCAGCGCGTGTTTCTGGAACACCACGCCGCGGTCGGCGCCGGGGCCTGTGACCGGGCGGCCGCCCAGGGTGATCTGCCCGGCCGAGGGCGCCATGAACCCGGCCATCAGGTTCAGAAGCGTGGTCTTGCCGCAGCCCGAGGCACCCAGCGCCACGACGAAATCGCCGCTCTTGACCTCGAGGTTCACGCCTTTCAGCGCGGTGACCGGGGCGCCCTTGTGGTGGCCGGGGTAGATCAGGCTGACGTCGGAAACTTTCAGTGTCTGCATATCAGCGGTCTTTCCGAGAAAGGGGTTGAAGGCGAGGGATGCGGCCCCGAGGGGGCCGGTCGCCTATTGCGCCGCGGCCTGGGCGAAGCTCGCGTTCACGAAGGGGGCGTAATCCTCCAGCGCGGCGTCGATCTGCTTCTGCTCGACCAGGAACCGGGCGCTTTCGCTGAGCGCGCGCACCGCCCCGCCGGTCAGCCAGGTCTCGGATGCCTGCTCGGCCGCGTCGGGAAAGGACAGCATGTTCAGCGCCTGGACCGTGCCGGCGGCATCGCCGCCGATCATCTTGACGATGCCGGCGACCTGCGGGGAATCCTCGGTCCAGGCCGCCTTGTCGGCATTGTAATCGGCATAGGCCCCGGCCAGCGCCTTGGTGAAGGCCGCCATGAATTCCGGGTTCTCGGCCGCGAATTTCTTGTCCGCCACCAGCCCGTCGAAGGTCGGCACGCTGGCCGCGCCGATCTGCTCGCTGTCGGCGATCACCGCGCCTTCCTTCATCAGCTCGGTCAGCACCGGCGGCCAGACATAGGCGGCATCGATGTCGCCGCGCTGCCAGGCGGCCAGGATCTGCGGCGGCTTCATGTTCAGGATGTTGACGCCGCGCGGGTCGATCTTCCAGACCTGATCCATGCCGACGAGCAGATGGAAATGCGCGGTCGAGACGAAGGGCACGGCGACCTTCTTGCCGGTCAGGTCCTCGGGCTTCTCGATGCCCGAGCCGTTGCGGGCGACCAGCGCCTCGGACTTGCCGATATTGTCGAGGATCCAGAACAGCTCGAACTCGACCCCCCGCGTGGCCGCGGCGGCGATGCCGGTCGAGCCGATCACCCCCACCGGCACGTTGCCCGAGGCCAGCGCGGTCGAGATGTCGCCGCCCGAGGAGAACTGCCGCCAGTCGATCTTGTAGCCCGCCTCCTTGGCGGCCGCGTCCAGCCGGCCATCGGCGATGGCGGCGATGAAGGGCCCGACGATCTGCTGGTAGCCGACCACCACCGTGGTCTCGGCATGGGCGGGGGCCAGGCCGAAGCCGGCGCCAAAGGTCATCGCGGCCAGGAAGGCTCCGGCCCGGGTCATGTCGGTCATTTCTGTGACTCCCTGTCTTTCGGTTGTTGGTCTTGCGACGCGGCCAAGCCCTTGGGCCCGGCCTCGTCTGTATTGGCCTTGCAGCTCTGCACGGCTGCTTCTTGCGACAAAATGTTGCAGGTGACGCGGCGTAACGATATGTCCAGTTGAAACCAAAGCTAGGTCCAGATGAGCGACCGGATTCCCGTCGAGATGTTCTTTCTGCGCGATGGCGAGGCAGGCACGCTGCAGGCGCGGCTGGCGGCGGCCATCGTGCGGGCCATCCTGGAGACGCGGGCACGGCCGGGCACCCGGCTGCCCTCGTCGCGGGGGCTGGCCGAAACGCTCGGCATCTCGCGCATGACGGTGACGCTGGTCTATCAGGAACTGATCAGCCAGGGCTATCTGGAAACCCGGCCGCGTTCCGGCATCATGGTGGCCGCCACCGTGCCGCATCGGCGGCTGAAGATGCAAGAGCCGCTGCCGCGCGAGACCGCGCTCGACTGGGACAGCTGGCTGCCCGAGCAGCCGCCGCGCCAGCGGGTGATCCGCAAGCCGGCGAACTGGCGCGATTTCCGCTATCCCTTCATCTACGGCCAAAGCGATCCGGCGCTGTTCGACCACAACGCCTGGCGCGACTGCGCCCGCCGCGCCTGGGGCACGCGGGATTTCGGCGAGCTGGCCTCGGATCTCTACGGCGCCGACGATCCGATGCTGATCGACTACATCTGCTCGCATTCCCTGCCGCGGCGCGGCATCCAGGCCGATCCGGACGAGGTGCTGGTGACGCTGGGCGCGCAGAACGCGCTGTTCATCACCGTCGAGCTTCTGGCGCGCGGCGACCGGCTGGCGGTGACCGAGGACCCCGGCTATCCCGATTTCGCCGAGACGCTGCGCCGCGCCCACAGCCCGACCACCTTCCTCGACGTGGACGAGGGCGGGCTGAACCCGGAGCTGCTGCCGCAGGGCACGCGGCTGGTGATCGTCACGCCCAGCCACAACATTCCGACCGGCGCCACCATGCCCCTGGCCCGGCGCCGCGACCTTTTGGCCCGCGCCGCCGCGCATGACTTCCTGATCGTCGAGGACGATTACGATTTCGAGATGTCCTATCTGGCGCCGCCGGCCCCGGCGCTGAAATCGCTCGATCGCGCCGGGCGGGTGATCTATATCGGCAGCTTCTCGAAATCGCTGTTTCCGGGGCTGCGCATCGGCTACATGGTCGCCCCTGCCCCGCTGATCGCCCGGGCGCGCGCGCTGCGCGCCATCATGCTGCGCCACCCGCCGAACCACCTGCAGAGGATCACCGCCTATTTCCTGGCGCTGGGCCATTACGACGCGCATATCGTGCGGCTGCGCGGGGCGCTGAAACGCCGGCGCGCGCTGATGGAGGAGGCGCTGGCCGCCACACCGCTGCGCATCGCCGGGGCGGCGCGCTCGGGCGGGTCGAGCCTGTGGATCGAGGGGCCGGAAGGCATCGACAGCAGCCTTCTCGCCACGCGGCTGCAAGCCGACAGCGTGCTGATCGAACCGGGCGAGGTGTTTTTCGAGACGCCGCCCGCGCCCTGCCGCTTCTTTCGGCTGGGCTATTCCTCGATCCGCGAGGGCGAGATCGCGCCGGGAATCGCCCTGATCGCCCGCTGCGCCATGGAACTGGCGGCCGAACAGGCGGGATGACGGGCCGGTGGAGCGGTCCCAGGGCGGCAGCGCCCGCCGGAAGCGGCGGCGGACCAACCGCGCGGGGCGGTGCGCATCCGGCGAAGGCGCCGGCGCCGCGCGGCTTTCCGAAGGAGGGCCAGATGCCGCGCCGCGCCCCGGAAAAGGGGGCTTTGCCCGCGCGCGTTCCGCGCTCCCCCAGGATATTTGGACAAGAAAGAAGGCCGAAGGGACCGGCGGCGGCTTCGGATCGATATTCCTGGCGGCTTGAAGCCCGGGGAAGGCGTCGTTGGATGCGTCCAGAGACAGGTGCCTTGCTACGGGCGGTCCACGCCAAGGCTGCCGCCGGGCCGTGCATCGGCGCCTTGGCGCGCGTGGAGGGCGCGACGGCGACGGGTCCGTCGCGCCGGTTTTGCAGCAGAGGCGGCCGGATCGTGCCGCGGCATTTCCCGCTCTGGCGTCGGCGGGCAAGCCTGTGCAAAGACCGGGAAACCCTGTGCCCTTGCGCCTTGCCGGGGCGGAATGATAGACCGAAAGGCAAGTGTCGCGCGGGGCTCGCCCGGCGGTGGCCAGCACAGATAACGCAACGTCGGACCAAGGGGAAAACACGCGCATGACGATGACACGGACCAGCTTTGACAAGGAAGATCTGCTGGCCTGCGCCCGTGGCGAACTGTTCGGCCCCGGAAATGCCCAACTCCCCGAACCGCCGATGCTGATGATGGATCGCATCACCGACATCTCGGCCGATGCCGGGCCGCATGGCAAGGGCCATGTCACCGCCGAATTCGACATCCATCCCGACCTGTGGTTCTTTGCCTGCCATTTTCCCGGCAACCCGATCATGCCGGGCTGCCTGGGCCTCGACGGGCTCTGGCAGCTCACCGGCTTCAACCTGGGCTGGCGCGGCTGGCAGGGGCGCGGCTATGCGCTGGGGGTGGGCGAGGTCAAGCTGACCGGCATGGTCCGCCCCGACCGCAAGCTCTTGCGCTATCACGTCGATTTCACCAAGGCGGTGCAGACCCGCCGCCTGACCATGGGGGTCGCCGACGGCCGCGTCGAGGCCGATGGCGAAACCATCTACGAGGTCAAGGACATGAAAGTGGCCCTGTCGGCCGCCTGATCCATGAACAAGGAGCACGCCATGCGGCGCGTCGTCATCACCGGGCTGGGCATCGTCTCTCCCATCGGCAACAACGCCACCGAGGTCACCGAGAGCCTGCGCGCGGGCCGCTCGGGCATCGTCTTCGCCCCCGAATATGCCGAGCACGGCTTCCGCAGCCAGGTCCACGGCATGCCGGACATCGTGCTCGAGGACCATGTCGACAAGCGCAACCTGCGCTTCATGGGCGCGGGCGCGGCCTATAACTTCATCGCCATGCAGCAGGCGATCGAGGATGCGGGCCTGGCGCCCGAGGATGTCTCGAACGAGCGCACCGGCCTGGTCATGGGCTCGGGCGGACCTTCGACCGCGAACCTGTTCGAGGCGCATCGCACCGTGATCGAGAAGGGCGCGCCCAAGCGCATGGGGCCCTTCATGGTGACGCGCTGCATGTCCTCGACCAATTCGGCCTGCCTGGCCACGCCCTTCAGGATCAAGGGCGTGAACTATTCGATCACCTCGGCCTGCTCGACCTCGGCGCATTGCATCGGCAACGGCACCGAACTGATCCAGATGGGCAAGCAGGACATCGTCTTCGCCGGCGGCGGCGAAGAGCTGGACTGGACGCTCAGCTGCCTGTTCGATGCCATGGGCGCCATGTCGTCCAAGTATAACGATACGCCGCAAACCGCCTCGCGCCCCTTCGACGCGACCCGCGACGGCTTCGTCATCGCCGGCGGCGCCGGGGTGGTGGTGCTGGAGGAGCTGGGCCACGCCCTGGCCCGCGGCGCCCGGATCTATGCCGAGGTCACCGGCTACGGGGCCACCAGCGACGGCTATGACATGGTCGCGCCTTCCGGGGAGGGCGGAGAACGCTCGATGCGGCTGGCGCTGTCCACGCTGCCCGAGGGGCGCCGCGTCAGCTATGTCAATGCGCACGGCACCTCGACCCCGGTGGGCGATGTGGGCGAGATCAAGGCATTGCGCCGGGTCTTCGGCGAAGGCGCCGTGCCGCCGGTTTCCTCGACCAAATCCCTCACCGGCCATTCTCTGGGCGCGACCGGCGTGCACGAGGCGATCTATTCGCTGCTGATGATGCAGCAGGGCTTCATCGCCGCCTCGGCCAATATCGCCGCGCTGGACCCCGAGATCCGGCCCGAGGAGATCGCGCAAGCCCGCCTGGACGATGTCGATTTCGATAGCATCCTTTCCAACAGTTTCGGTTTTGGCGGCACCAACGCCACGCTGCTCCTGTCGAAATACCGCGAATAAACCAAGAAAAGGTAAAGCCATGGGCGAATTGTTGAAAGGAAAGCGCGGCCTGGTGATGGGGGTCGCGAATGACCGCTCGATCGCATGGGGAATCGCCCGGGCGCTGGCCGGCGAGGGGGCGGAGCTGGCCTTTACCTATCAGGGCGAAGCTTTCGGCAAGCGGGTCGAGCCCCTGGCCGCCGCGCTGGGTTCGGACTTCCTGATGGATGTCGATGTGCTGGACGACGAATCGCTCGACCGCGCCTTTGCCACGCTGGATTCGCGCTGGGGCGGGCTGGACTTCCTGGTTCACGCCGTCGCCTATTCGGACAAGAACGAGCTGACCGGGCGCTTCATCAACACGACCCGGGACAACTTCAAGAACTCCTTGACGATTTCCTGCTATTCGCTGATCGACCTGGCCCGGCGGGCCCAGCCCCTGATGTCGAATGGCGGCTCGATCATCACCCTGACCTATGCCGGATCGAACCGGGTCACGCCGTTCTACAACGTCATGGGGGTGGCCAAGGCCGCACTGGAATCCTCGGTTCGCTACCTGGCCAACGACCTGGGCCCCGAGGGGATTCGCGTCAACGCCATCAGCCCCGGCCCGATGAAGACGCTGGCCGGCGCGGCCATCGGCGGCGCACGCAAGACCTATCGCCATACCGAAGCGAACGCCCCCCTGCGCGCCAATGCCACGCTGGAGGCGATCGGCGGCACGGCGGTCTGGCTCTGCTCGGACTGGGGCGCCTGCACCACCGGCGAGGTCGTGCTGGTCGATGGCGGCTATCACGTGCTGGGCATGCCGCAGTCGGAAAACCTCTGATGACCCTTCGATTCTACCGGGCGGAGGATGGCGCGCGGCTGGCCTATCGCGACGCGGGCGAGGGCCTGCCGGTTCTGGCGCTGCCCGGCCTGACCCGCACGGGGCGGGATTTCGACTATGTGGCGCCGCATCTGGCCGGCCTGCGGCTGATCCGGCCGGATTATCGCGGCCGCGGCGCGTCGGACTGGACCGGCGCGGACAGCTACACCATCCCGCAGGAGGCCAGGGACGTTCTGGCGCTGCTGGACCATCTGGGGATCGACCGGGCGGCGATCCTGGGCACCTCTCGCGGCGGCCTCATCGGCATGGTTCTGGCGGCGACGGCGCCGGACCGGGTGCTGGGCCTGTGCCTCAACGACGTGGGGCCGGCCCTGCAGCGTGGCGGACTTGCGAAGATCTGCGACTATATCGGACGCAATCCCGCCGGCACCAGCCTGGCCGATCTGGCGCAGCGCCTGCCCGCCGCCATGCCCGGCTTTGCCAATGTGCCGCCCTCCCGCTGGCTGGAAGAGGCCGAGCGGCATTATGTCGAAACGCCCGAGGGTCTGCGCATCAATTACGATCCGGCGCTGCGCGATGCGTTTCTCGCGGCCTTCGGCGGGCCCGAGGTCGATCTGTGGCCGCTTTTCGACGCGGCAGCGAAGCTGCCTCTGGCGCTGATCCGCGGGGCCAATTCCGAGCTGCTCTCGCATGACACCGCGGCCGAGATGCAGCGCAGGCGGCCCGACATGATCCTGGCCGACGTGCCGGATCGCGGCCATATCCCCTATCTCGACGAACCCGAAGCCGTGGCGGCGATCAACGCCTGGCTGGCCCGGATGGGCTGACCGCCGACGGGCGGGATGAGCGACGCCTTGGCGGCCATACTTCCGCGCAATCACCGCGACGGGTGATCGCCGCGGGTCGGCGCGGCGTCGCGCCCGGCTCCTGCGACCTGGCCCATGGTCTCGCCCTGCCCTTCGCCCGGCCGGGCAAGGCGCGGGCATCGCATGGGCCCGCGCGGGGCGGAGGTCACCCTGCCAGCAATGCGGCGTTGCCCCCTGCTGCGGTGGTGTCGACGCAAAGGTGGCGCTCATGCGCGACATGGGTCAGGTCGGGCATGGCGGTGACCAACTGCACGATCTCGCCCTCGCGCGCGGCAAGGGCCTCGGCATAGGCGCGGCCCTGTGCCTCGTCGCCCCACCAGAGCACGGCGGAAAGCTGCGGCAGCCGGGTCAGCGCCTCGGGCGGCAGTGCGCCATCGGCACCGACGGCCTGCCCGCCAAGCGCCTCGACCGCCGCCACCTGCGCCGCCACGGCCTCGGCCCCGGGTCCGAGGCACAGCACCGGCGGGCGGCTATGCGCGGTCAGGCGGTTCAGCTCTCCGGTCGGGCCGGGCATCAGGCGCTCCTCGATCTTCTTCGGGGCCGCGCCGGCCAGCGCGCCGCGCAGCCGGGCCTCGTCGGCCTGGCCCTGCCATGCCCCTGCGGAAACCGAAGGTGCGGCGGGCGCGAAGAAGCGCGGCACATAGCGCGGCCCGCCGGCCTTGGGCCCGGTGCCCGACAGCCCCTCGCCGCCGAAGGGCTGGCTGCCCACCACGGCGCCGATCTGGTTGCGATTGACGTAGATATTGCCGACATGGATGGCGTCCGAGACCTCTTGCACGCGCGAGTCGATGCGGGTGTGCAGCCCGAAGGTCAGGCCGAAGCCGCGGGCGTTGATCTCGGCGATCACCTGGTCCAGCTGGTCGCCCCTGAAGGTCGCGACATGGAGGACGGGGCCGAAGATCTCGCGTTCCAGGTCATTGATGCCCGAGACCTTCAGCAGGGTGGGCGGGATGAAATAGCCCCGCGACGGCACCGCCAGCTTGTGCAGCACGCGGTTTGCATTGGCGGCGATGTAATCGGCGATTTCCTTTTGCGCGCCGGGGTCGATCACCGGGCCGACATCGGTGGTCAGATCCCAGGGGTCGCCGACGCGCAGCTCGTCCATGGCGCCCTTGATCATCTGGATCAGATGCGGCGCCACGTCCTCCTGCACATAAAGGCAGCGCAGCGCAGAACAGCGCTGGCCGGCCGAGCGGAAGGCCGAGTTCACGATGTCGCGCACCGCCTGTTCCGGTAGCGCGGTACTGTCCACGATCATCGCGTTCAGCCCGCCGGTCTCGGCAATCAGCGGCGTGCCGGGCGCCAGGTTCGCGGCCATGGTGCGGGCGATGGTCTGCGCGGTCTCGGTCGAGCCGGTAAAGACCAGCCCCGCGACGCGCGGGTCCGAGGTCATCGCGGTGCCGACCACGCTGCCGCGGCCGGGCAGCAGTTGCAGCGCGGTTTTGGGAACGCCCGCCTGATGCAGCAGGCCGATGGCATAGGCGGCAATGATCGGCGTCGGCTCGGCCGGCTTGGCGATCACCGCATTGCCGGCCATCAGCGCCGCCGCGATCTGGCCGGTGAAGATCGCCAGCGGGAAGTTCCACGGGCTGATCGCGCCGACGATGCCGCGCGGGGCATCGGAGCAATTCTCGCCCTCGGCAGCGTAATAGCGCAGGAAGTCCACCGCCTCGCGCAGTTCGGCCACCGCATCGGCCAGCGACTTGCCGGCCTCGCGGCCGAGAATGCCGAAAATCGGGCCGTAATGGTCTTCGTAAAGATCGGCGGCGCGGCGCAGCACCGCGGCGCGTTCCGCCGCCGGCGCGTCCCAGATGCGCGCATCGTCGATGGCGCGGGCGGCGGTCTCGGCATCGACCATCATCACCCGGGCGATCTTTTCCCCCGTCGCCGGGTTGACGACATCCTGCATCTTGCCCGTGGGTTCCGAGACGGTCAGCGGCATCGCATCCGGGATTGCCACGTCGCGGGCGGCATAGATACGGGCCAGCATTTCCTCGTCGGTCAGGTCGAAGCCGGTCGAGTTCCGGCGCGAGGCCCCGAACAGCGCATCGGGCGCCACCAGCGACCGCGGCGGACGGGCCTCGGCCAGCGCCTCGAACGGGTCGCGGGCGACTTCTTCCGGCGAGACCGCCTCATCCACGATCTGGTGCACGAAGCTGGAATTGGCGCCGTTCTCCAGCAGGCGGCGCACCAGATAGGCCAGCAGGTCGCGATGCGCGCCGACGGGCGCATAGATGCGGCAGCGGGCGTTGTGGTCGCGCAGCACGATGTCGTGCAGCCGCTCGCCCATGCCGTGCAGGCGCTGGAACTCGAAGCGGATATCGCCCGCCATCTCCAGGATCGCCGCGACGGTATGGGCGTTATGGGTGGCGAATTGCGGATAGATGCGGTCGGCATAGCCGATCAGCTTGCGGGCATTGGCGATATAGCTGACATCGGTGGCCACCTTGCTGGTGAACAGCGGAAAGCCGGGGAAGCCCTCGACCTGCGCCCGCTTGATCTCGGTGTCCCAATAGGCGCCCTTGACCAGCCGCACCATGATGCGCCGGTCCAGCCGCGTGGCGGTTTCATAAAGCCAGTCGATCACCTGCCCGGCGCGCTTGCCATAGGCCTGCACCACGACGCCGAACCCGTCCCAGCCGGCCAGCGAGGGATCGGCCAGCACCGCCTCGATCACCTTCAAGGACAGCACCAGCCGGTCCTGTTCCTCGGCGTCGATGTTCATGCCCATGCCGGCGGCCTTGGCCTGCCGCGCCAGCTTCAGCACCACTGGCACCAGCTCGGTCATCACCCGGGCCTCCTGCGCCACCTCATAGCGCGGATGCAGGGCGGACAGCTTGATCGAGATGCCGGGGTTCTCCTCGACCGAGCCCCTGGTGCAGGCTTTCGCAATCGCCGCGATGGCGTCGGAATAGGCGCGGTCGTAGCGCGCGGCGTCGGCCCCGGTCATCGCCGCCTCGCCCAGCATGTCATAGCTGTAGGTGAAGCCCTGCGCCTCGCGTTTCGCGGCGCGTTCCAGCGCCGCCTCGATGGTCTGGCCCAGCACGAATTGCCGGCCCATCTCCTTCATCGCCCGGCCGACGGCGGTGCGGATCACCGGCTCGCCCAGCCGCCGCACCGCGCGGCGCAGAGTGCCGGCGATCCCGGCCTGGTCGTCGTCCAGCACCTTGCCGGTCAGCATCAGGGCCCAGGTCGAGGCATTGACCAGCGACGAGGACGCCTCGCCCAGATGCCTGCCCCAGTCCGAAGGCGCGATCTTGTCCTCGATCAGCGCATCGATGGTCATCCGGTCGGGGACACGCAGCATCGCCTCGGCCAGGCACATCAGCGCCACGCCCTCGCGCGTGGACAGCCCGTATTCGGCCAGGAAATGCTCCATCATCGTGGGCTTCGCCTCGTCACGGATGCGGCGCACCAGATCGGCGGCCCGGCGCGTGATCGCGGCCCGCTGGCCGGCGCCCAGCCCCGCCTGCGCGACCAGCCGGTTCAGCAGTTCCGCCTCGTCGGCGAATTTCGCCTGGGCGGAAAACACGTCCGAAAGCCCGATGGGGTTGACACGAGTCATGCCGATCTCCTTATTCGATGCGACAGTATTATCAGATGCGGGCTAGGCGGTGCGCCTGAAGATGGGCCACTTTCTAGGCTGTTGGAACAAATTCGAGGCGATTTTCAGAATGGACCTGAACCTGGACGCGCAGGACCGCAAGATCCTGGCGGAACTGACCGAGAATGCCCGAATCCCGATCGCCGAGCTGGCGCGGCGGGTCGGGCTCTCCAAGACCCCGGTGGCGCAGCGCATCAAGCATCTGGAAGAGATCGGGCTGATCACCGGCTATCGCGCCATCCTGTCGCCCCTGAAGCTGGGCCTGACCCATGTGACCTATGTCGAGGTCAGCATGAACGACACCCGCGAACATGCGCTGCAGCAGTTCAACGCCGCCGTCCGGGCCATCCCCGAGGTCGAGGAATGCTACATGATCGCCGGCAGCTGCGACTATCTGATGAAGGTCCGCTCGCGCGACATGGCCGATTTCCGCCGCATCCTGGCCGAGAAGATCTCGGTCCTGCCTCATGTCAGCAACACCTCCAGCCATGTCTCGATGGAGGCGGTGGTCGAGCAGAACTGGACCGCCCTCTAGCCGAGCGCAGCCAGCCCCTCGCGCTGGAAACGCTCGATCAGCGCCAGTTCCTCGGCGTTCAGCGCGATGCCCTCGGCCTCGGATCGCGCGCGGGCGGCAAGGCGGCGCTGGCCGGGCAGGCGCGCGCCCTGCCCCAGGATGGCGTCGAACAGCGCCTCGGCCCGGGCCAGCGGATCGCCCGGCCGGCCGGCGGCGAAGCGCGCGGGCGAAAAGGCCAGGATCAGTTCGCCATGTTTCGGCGCCAGGCTAAGCGTGCCCAGTTCCTCCAGCGCGCCCTGGCTGGTCAGGTCGCCGATCATCACCCCCGCCAGCAGCTCGACCATGGTCGAGAGGGCCGAACCCTTGTGCCCGCCAAAGGGCAGCATGGCGCCGGAAAGCGCCGCCTCGGCATCGGTGGTCGGCGCGCCTTCGGCATCCAGCGCCCAGCCCTCGGGCAAGGGCTCGCCGGCCCCCGCCAGAAGCTCGATCTCGCCCCGGGCGACGCAGGAGGTGGCGAAGTCGAAGACGTAAGGCGCGGCCCCCGGCCGGGGCCAGCCGAAGGCGATGGGATTGGTGCCCAGAAGCGGCTTCGCGCCCCCCGCCGGGGCAACGGCGGCGTAGCTGGGACACATGGCCAGAGCGGCAAGGCCGCGCGCCGCCAGCGCCTCGACTTCGGGCCACAGCGCCGAGAAATGCACGCAGTCGTTGATGACCAGCGCCGCGAGCCCCAGCTTTTCGGCCCGGCCCGCCAGCGCCGGCAGGCCCAGCTCGAAGGCGGCAGGGGAAAAGCCGCCATCCGCCGCGACGCGGATCACTGCGCTGCCCTCGTCGATCAGCTCGGGTCGGGCGCCGGGCGAAACCTTGCCGACCGCCAGCGTGCGCAGGCAACCTTCGATGCGATAGATGCCGTGCGATTTGGCGCCGTCGCGCTCGGCGACGGTGATGATGCGGGCGATGGCATCGGCCTGCTGGGCGTTGAAGCCCGCGCGCATGAAAAGCGACTCGACCATCCGGCCAAGTTCGGCCACCGACACCATCGTCACTTCGCCCATGCGCCCATCCCTTGTCTGGTGCGGGCCAGAAAACCGGATTTTCCGGTCCGGGGCAAGCGTTCAGGACCGGGCCCTGCCCCAGAGGCCGGCATCGCGGACCAGCATCCGCGCCCCGGCCAGCGTTGCGGTGATCGTCTCACCCGCGCGGCCGCAATCGTCTGTGGCGCGTCCGCGACGCCTCGGCTAAAGCGACGGGAAAAGGGGGGCGCATGGACTTCAAGTGGCTCGAGGATTTCCTGGTGCTGGCCGAGACGCACAGCTTCTCGCGTTCGGC
Source organism: Paracoccus sp. MA (assembly GCF_020990385.1). NCBI lineage: Bacteria > Pseudomonadati > Pseudomonadota > Alphaproteobacteria > Rhodobacterales > Paracoccaceae > Paracoccus > Paracoccus sp. MA. The sequence continues at coordinate 727,318 of NZ_CP087597.1, read as the reverse complement.
CGAGCTGCGCGGCGTCACGCAAAGCGCCTTCAGCCGCCGCATCCGCGCGCTCGAGGAATGGCTGGGCACCGACCTGCTGTCGCGCGACAGCTATCCGGTGACGCTGACCCCGGAAGGCGTGCTGTTCCGCGAGACGGCCGAGGAGGCGGTGCGCATGATCAACGCCCGCCGCGCCGAGTTCCGTGATCATGCCCGAAGCCGCGGCGGCGAGATCTCGTTCGTGGCGCTGCACAGCCTGACCGTGACCTTCCTGCCGGGCTGGCTGATGCGGCTGAAGGCGGCGGCGGGGCAGATGACCAGCCGCGTCAAGCCCGAGAATTTCGACCGCTGCATCGGGGCGCTGACCGAGGGCGGCTATGATTTCTTCCTGACCTACGCCCATCCGCAGGTGAACATCCCGCTGGACCCGTCGGGCTATCCGCATCTGGTGGTCGGCCATGACAGCCTGGTCGCCGTCGCCCGCCCGGGCTGGCCCGAGGAATGGCTGACCGAAGGCATGCCGATGCTGAAATATTCCCGCGGCTCGTTCCTGAACGCCATGGCGCGCATCGCGCTGGCCCAGCCCGGCGCGCCCAAGGTCTATGTCGCCCATACCGACGAAGCCAGCATGGCCGAGGCGATGAAAAGCATGGCGGTGGCCGGTCACGGCATGGTCTGGCTGCCCCGCCTGCTGGTCGAGGCCGAGATCGCCACCGGCCGGCTGGAAATCGTCGCCCCCGAACTGCCGATGGAGATCCGGCTTTACCGCAATGCCGCCCGCGGGCGCGGCATCACCGGCCGGGTCTGGCAGGCGGCGCGCGAGCTGGGCGAAGGTTATGCAGAATCGGAATAACCCAGCGCGACTTGGCATTGGAAAATTCGCGCAAGCCTGCCTAAATCTTTGACACATGGGGCACAACCGGGCCCCGTCATCGCAACAGTTCCGACAGCATGCGCGCCGCGCGCCAGGTCCGCCGTCCCGGCGGGGCCTGCGCGCCTGCGCCCGAGGTGACCATGAAAAAGACCCGCATCGAACATGACCTGCTTGGCGACCGCGAGGTGCCCGCCGACGCCTATTGGGGCGTCCACACCCTGCGCGCCGTCGAGAATTTCCCGATCTCGGGCCGTCCGATCGGTGAAATTCCCGAACTGATCCGCGCGCTGGCCGCGATCAAGCAGGCGGCCGCGCTGGCCAATGCCGATCTGCGCCTGCTTTCGCCCGAGCGCCGCGACGCCATCGTCGCCGCCTGCGAGGAAATCCGCGCGGGCCGGCTGCACGACCAGTTCGTCGTCGACCAGATCCAGGGCGGCGCCGGCACCTCGACCAACATGAACGCCAACGAGGTGATCGCCAACCGGGCGCTGGAGCTCATGGGCCATGCCAAGGGCGAATACCAATACCTGCACCCGAACGAGCATGTGAACATGAGCCAGTCGACCAACGACGTCTATCCGACGGCGCTGCGCCTGGCCTCGTGGAAGGGGCTGCAGAAGCTGATCGGCGCGCTGGCCTCGCTGCGCGGCGCCTTCGCCGAGAAGGCGGTCGAGTTCGCCGACATCCTGAAGATGGGCCGCACCCAGCTGCAGGAAGCGGTGCCGATGACCCTGGGCCAGGAGTTCAACACCTATGCCATCATGATCGGCGAGGACGAGGCGCGGCTGGCCGAGGTCTCGCAACTGGTCTGCGAGATCAACCTGGGCGCCACCGCCATCGGCACCGGCATCACCGCGCATCCCGAATATGCCGAACGGGTGCGGGCGCGGCTGGCCGAGATCACCGTGATCCCGGTGGTCACCGCCGCCGACCTGGTCGAGGCGACGCAGGATTGCGGCTGCTTCGTGCAGGTCTCGGGCGTGCTGAAGCGGGTGGCGGTCAAGCTCAGCAAGACCTGCAACGACCTGCGGCTGCTGTCCTCGGGCCCGCGCGCCGGCTTCAACGAGATCAACCTGCCGGCGAAACAGGCCGGCTCCTCGATCATGCCGGGCAAGGTCAACCCGGTGATCCCCGAGGTGATGAACCAGGTCTGCTTCGAGGTGATCGGCAACGACATGACCATCACCATGGCGGCCGAGGGCGGCCAGCTGCAGCTGAACGCCTTCGAGCCGGTGATCGCCTACAGCCTGTTCCGCTCGGTCGATCACCTGGTCGCCGGCTGCGCCACGCTGCAGGAGAATTGCGTCAAGGGCATCACCGCCAACCGCGACGTGCTGAAGGAATCCGTGCGCCGGTCCATCGGCATCGTCACGGCGTTGAACCCCTATATCGGCTATGCCGCCGCCACCGAGGTCGCGACCGAGGCGCATCTGACCGGCCGCGGCGTCTACGAGCTGGTGCTGGAAAAGGGCCTGCTGCCCAAGGAGCGGCTGGATGCCATCCTGCGCCCGGAAAGCCTGACCCGCCCGCAGCTTTTCGTCGCCTGAGATACAACCGCCGGCCGACTCGGCCCTGGCCCCGACCTGACCCTTTTCAGGCCGGGGCCTTGGCATTTTCTTGTTGCAACGCACGGATTTCCGGAAAACCGCGCCGTCAATTCCGTTGCGTCAAGCCCCGAGTTTTGCTAGCGTTCACGCAATAGGTATTTCCTTCTTGAGAATCCAGCACGGGGCTGCCCTCCCCGTTGCCAAGTCGATCGGCGCAAGGTCGTATCCTCCCCGGATGTGCATGTGCAGGCGGGATGGTCCGGCCGAACAGGTCTGACATCGTTCGCAACGCATCCCGCCGCCATCCGCGCCGGGTCATTCAGCGAGGGCTCCCCCATGCTCGACACTCCCGGCGTCTATGTCCAGGAAATCCCCAGCGGTAGCGCGCCGATCGCCGGCGTGGCGACCTCGAATACCGCCTTCATCGGCGTTCTCGGGCAAGGCCCGGTCGGCCGTGCCACCCGCGTCACCTCATGGGGCGAATTCGAGCGGGTCTTCGGCGGGCTGCATCCGCAATGCGAGACCAGCTATGCGGTGCGCAACTATTTCCTGAACGGCGGCAACATTGCCTTCATCGTGCGCGCATCGAACGGCGCCACCCCCGCCTCGGTGCTGCTGCCGCCGAACAATGCCGGGCTGACGCTGGCGGCCTCGTCCCCCGGCGCCTGGGGCAACAGCCTGCGCATCGGCGTGGCGCGGGCGGGCGGGGCGGGCGTCACCAGCTTCGACCTGCTGGTGCGGCTTTACCGCGGCAATGACGTGATCCGCGAGGAATCCTACAGCGGCCTGTCGGTGAACAGCGCCCATCCGCGCTATGTGACGCGGGTGCTGGCCGCGGAAAGCCAGCTGGTCAGCGTCAGTGCCCATGCCAATGGCAACCTGCCCAATGCCACGCAATCGGGGGGCAGCGACGTGACCACGCTGGACGGGTTGCGCCAGCTTGGCGCGGCGGCGCTGGCGGCCATGACCACGCAGGGCGCCGACGGCACCCTGCCCGGCGATACCGACGCCTGGCAGAACCTGGCGGTGAACGCGCTGGGGGCCGGCATCGACGCGCTGGACGCCATCGTGCCGGACGTGTTCAACCTGATGTGCCTGCCCGATCTGTCGGTGCTGGGCCATGCCCGCCGCGCGGTGGCGGCGCAGGTCTACCAGCGTGCCTATGCCTATTGCGAGCGGCATTTCGCCTTCCTGATCGTCGATCCGCTGGAGGGCACCACCCGCGCCAATATCCTGGAATGGACCGCCGCGCTGGGGGGCACGATCCGGCGCAACGCGGCGCTGTATTTCCCCAAGCTGACGGCGCCCGACCCGCTGAACCCGACGCAGAACCGCAATTTCGCCCCCTCGGGTCCGGCGGCGGGCATCATCGCCCGCACCGATGCGACGCGCGGGGTCTGGAAAGCGCCGGCCGGCACCGCGGCGGGCGTCGCCGGCGGCCGGCCGGTCGATGTGATGACCGACCCGCAGCAGGGACCGCTGAACGTGCAGGGCATCAACGTGATCCGCACCTTCCCGGTCTACAACACCGTGGTCTGGGGCGCGCGCACGCTGGACGGGGCGGATGCGCTGGCCTCGGAATGGAAATACGTCCCGGTGCGCCGGCTGGCGCTCTATATCGAGAACAGCCTGCTGCGCGGGTTGCAATGGGTGGTGTTCGAGCCGAATGACGAGCCGCTCTGGGCCTCGGTGCGGCTGAACGTCACCGGCTTCATGTCGCAGCTGCACCGGCAGGGCGCCTTCCAGGGCGCCTCGGCCCGCGACGCCTTCCTGGTGAAATGCGACGGCGAGACCACCACCCAGGCCGACATCAACCTGGGCATCCTGAACATCTATGTCGGCTTCGCCCCGGTCCGCCCGGCCGAATTCGTCATGCTGCGCATCCAGCAGCGCCTGCAAACCACGAACTAAGGGGGTCCGACCATGGCACAGTTCAGCATCAACGCCACCCGCTTCGACCCCTACAAGAACTTCAAGTTCCGGGTGAAATGGGACGGCCGCTATGTCGCCGGCATCTCGAAGGTCTCGGCCTTGAAACGCACCACCGAGGTGGTCGAGCATCGCGAGGGCGGCGATCCGTCCGTCTCGCGCCGCAGCCCCGGCCGCACCAGCTTCGAGGCGATCACGCTGGAGCGCGGCGTCACCCATGACGTCGAGTTCGAGCAATGGGCGAACAAGGTCTGGAACTACGGCTCGGGCCTGGGCGCCGAGGTTTCCCTGCGCGATTTCCGCAAGGACCTGGTGATCGACCTTTACAACGAGGCCGGGCAGCTGGCGCTCTCCTATCGCGTGTTCCGGGCCTGGGTGTCGGAATACCAGGCACTGCCGGAACTCGACGCCAATGCCAATGCCGTCGCCATCCAGTCGATCAAGCTGGAGAACGAGGGCTGGGAACGCGACTACGACGTCGCCGAACCCAGCGAGATTTCCTTCCTGGAGCCGGCGGTCTGACGCCATGATCGGGGAAGCACCATGCTGGACGGCGACGCGCTCCTTGACCTCTACCAGCGCGGCCGGGCGGGCGATGCGCTAGGCCGCGCCGCGCTGCTCGGCCGCGCCGCCGCCGGGGCGGGCGCCGAGACGCTGCCCTTGGGCGAGCTCGACCGCCGCATCTGGGCGCTGCGCACGCGGCTTCTGGCGGACATGGCCAGGCCGGCAGCCGACGAGGCGGTCTGCACCTGCCCCGCCTGCGGCGCGCGGCTGGAATTCACCCTGCCCGCCGATTTCGTTCCCCCCCCAGCGGTTGCCCAGACCGTCGCGGTAGAGTGGCGGGGGAAAACCCATCTGCTGCGCCTGCCCTGCCTTGCCGATTTCGGCCCGCAGGGTTTGCGGCTTCAGGCGCTGGGGACGGCGCCCTGGCACGATCCCGGCTTTGCGGCGCTGGCGGCCGAGGCATTGCAGGCCGCCGATCCGGCGCTTGGCCTGACGCTGGCCATGGACTGCCCGGAATGCGGCGCGGCGCTGGACGAGGGCTTCGATCCCGCCGCCTGGCTCTGGGCCGAGATCGAGGACATGGCCCGCGGGTTGCTCGACGAGGTGGTGCGGCTGGCCCGCGCCTTCGGCTGGTCCGAGCGCGAGATCCTCGCCATGCCGCCGGCGCGTCGCGCGCTTTATCTCGCCGAGGTGGCGCCATGACCCTGTTCGACACCCTCAGCCGCCGCTTCCTGCAGCCGCCGGCGATCCTGCCCCGCCCACGCCAGCGCTTCGAGGGGGATGCCCCGGATGCGGGCTTCTCCGAGGAGACGGCGGAACGCCTCGCCGCCCCGCCACGCCCGCCGCTGCCGCGGACCGAGCCGCCGCGCCCGCCGACACCCGCCCCGGCGCCGAAGCCGGCAGCGCCGGTTGCCGAGGCTTTGCCGCAACGGCGCGCCCCGGCGCCGCAAGCCCAGCCGCACCCCGCGCCGGCCCATGCGCCCGCCCCGGTCGCCCGGGATGCACCGCAGGCGCCGGGCATCATGATCGAGCCAGTTCCGCGCCCCGGCGATGCGCCGACGCCCCCTGCCGCGGAAGCCCCCGCGCCCCAGCCGACGCAGGGGCCGCCCGAACCCCGCACCAGAGCCGCGCCGGAGGAGCCGCGCCGGCCGGCCGAACCGCGCCAGCCCCGCGCGCCGCAGACCGTCGAGCCGCCTGCCCCGCCCCGGATGCGCGTCAGCCCGGCCGCACCCGAGCCCGCCAGCGCGCCCGAAACCGCGCCGCCCGCGCCGGTCCCGCAAACCCCCCCGAAAGTCGAGATCCATATCGGCCGGATCGAGGTCGCCGCCGCGAAACCGCCGCCCGCCCCGCCCCCGCAAGCCGCAAGGCCCGGCCCCGCCCCGCGCCCCGCGACGCCGGCCCGGCCCGGCCTGACCGACTATCTCGGATGGAAGCGATAGGATGTCGAACGCGCTCGCCATAGCCGCCGTGACCGCGATCCTGAGGGACCGGCTGAATGACGGGCTGCTCAATGCCAACCTGGATTCCATCGGCCAGTTCAGCGTCACTTCCTCGCCCCCCGACCGGCTCGAGGACGACGCCGAGCCGGCCAACCGGCTGAACATCTACCTGTGGAACGTCACCCGCAACGCCGCCTGGTCCAGCCGGCGCCTGCCGGCCCGCAGCGCCTCGGGGGCGCGCATCGACAATCCCTGGCTGGCGCTGGACCTGCATTACATCCTGACCGCCACCGGCGCCGAGGACCTGAATGCCGAGATATTGCTGGGCTACGGCATGCAGGTGCTGCACGAGACCCCCGTGCTGACCCGCGCCGACATCCGCGCCTCGCTGGGCGGCGCCGATCCGGCGGTGGATGCGAGCCTCTTGCCGGCGCCGCTGCGGCTGCTGGTCGCCGCGGATCTCGCCGAACAGTTCGAGCAGATCCGCGTGACGCAAGCCGTGCCGGAAAGCCGCGACCTCGGCCAGATCGAGGCGCTGAGCAACATCTGGTCGGCCTTTTCCGCGCCCTTGCGGGCCTCGGCGCTGTATCAGGTGGCCTGCGTGCTGATCGAAAGCCGCCGCCCGGCGCGCTCGGCCCTGCCGGTGCTGACCATCGGCGGCCGCACCGCGCCCCTGCAGGCACCGCGCATCCTGCGGGTGGCGGCGCTGCCCGGCGGCGCGGGGACGCTTCCCGACCCGATGGCCGCGATCCTGCCCGGCAGCTGGGTGGCGGCCGAGGGCACGGCGCTGGCCGCCGAACGGATGCGGGTCATGCTGGGCGGGCGGTCGATCCCCGTCGCGGCGGCGAATGTCGACGCGCGGCGCATCGACCTGCAGCTGCCCGCCGACCAGCCGGCCGGCATCGCCCGGCTGATGGTCGATCACCTGTTCGAGCCTGCGCCCGGCCAGGCAGAGCGGCTTTGGGAAAGCTCGAACGCCCTGCCCTTCGCCATCGCGCCGGTGGTGACGGCGGTGGCGCGGGCCGGCACGGTGGCCGCCGGCCGCTTCACGGGCAGCGTGACGCTGACCCTGGGCCATCCGGTGGGCGAGCGGCAGACGGCGGCGCTGCTTTTCAACCCGCTGCCGGGGGGATCGGCGCCGGCCTTCTCGGTCCCGGCGCGGCTGGTCGAGGGCAGCACCGACCGCATCCGCGCCGATCTGGCCGGCGTGGTCGCAGCCGGTTATGTCGTGCGGGCCGAGATCGACGGCGCCGCCAGCCTGCCCACGCTGGGGCCGCAGGGCTTCGACGGGCCGGTCGCGGATCTGGACCCATGACCCGGCACCAGACCATATCCGCCGCCGCGCGGCAGGCACGGGCGCTGGAGCTGGCCGGCCGCCACGCCATGGCGCTGCTGCAAGGCGAACCGGCCGGGCCGCTGCTGGCGCAGCTCGAAGACCTCTCGGCCCTTGGGCCGGTGGCGCTCTTGCAGATCGCCCGGCGCTTCGGCCTGTCGGCGCTGGATCTCGACCTGTTCTGCCTGATCGCCGCGCCCGAGCTGGGCATCGAACCCGCCGCCGCCCTGGCCGCGCATCCGCTGGCCCAGCATGGCCGCGCCACCCCGGCGCTGTGCGGCATGGTGCTGGGACCCGAGGCCGGCCCGGCGCTCTCTGCCGCCGCGCTGTTGCGCCAGGGGGCACTGGTCGAGGCGCTGCCGGGCCATGGGTTTGCGCAGCGGCTGCTGGCGGTGCCCGAGGCGGTGGCCTCGGCCCTGATCGGCGCGCCGGTCCCCGATCCGGCGCTGGCCCCGGCGCTTTCACCCTGTCCTGCCGCGCCGCATCCGCAGGCGGGCGCGCTGGCCGAGGCGCTGCTGAAGGCGCGCGCGGAAAACCCGGCGCCGATCCTGCACCTGGCCACCGCCGACCCGGCCGAGGCCGGCGCGCTGGCCGCCGAGGCCGCGGCCGGGCTGGGCCTGCACCTGGCGGCGCTGGAGCCGCGGCTGCTGCCGCAGGACCTCGACCCGGCCCGCGCGGCGCAACTGCTCAACCGCGACGTGGTGCTGACCGAAACGGCCATGCTGATCCCCGCGACGCCCGAGGGCTGCCTGATCGCCGACCGGCTGCTGGGACCTTGCCTGCTCTGGGGCATCGACCCGCATCGCACGCAGCGGCCCCGCGCCAGCCTTATCCCGGCCCGCGCCGCCCCGCTGCCCGGCAGCGAAATGGCGGATGCGCGGGCCAGCCACGCCACCGGCCTGGCCCCCGACCTGCCGGCGCTGATCCGCGCCCGCGCCGCGCAGGGGCTTGAGGGGCTGGCGCAGCGCATCGAGCCGCAGGCGCGCTGGGACGACCTGGTCCTGCCGCCCGCCCAGCTTCAGCAATTGCGCCAGCTTGCCGCCTGCCGCCGCCATGGGCCGCTTGTGCTGGACGATTGGGGCTTTCGTGCCAAGTCGGCGCGCGGGCTGGCGCTGACCGCGCTGTTCAGCGGTCCCTCGGGCACCGGCAAGACCATGGCGGCCGAGATCCTGGCCCGCGAATTGTGCGAGGATGGCGGCGCGCTGGCGCTCTACCGCGTCGATCTGGCGGCGCTGACCTCGAAATATATCGGCGAGACGCAGAAGAACATCGGCCGCATCTTCGACGCCGCCGAAGATGCCGGGGCGGTGCTGCTTTTCGACGAGGGCGAGGCGATCTTCGCCCGCCGCTCGCCTGAGGTGAAGGACAGCCACGACCGCCATGCCAATTCCGAGACCTCCTATCTGCTGCAACGGCTGGAAAGCTATGCCGGCATCGCCATCGTGACCACGAACCTGCGCGCGGCGGTGGACGACGCCTTCCTGCGCCGCTTCCGCGCGGTGATCGACTTCCCCTTCCCCGACGCCGCGCAGCGCGCGCTGATCTGGCGCGCGGTGCTGCCCGAGGCGCTGCCGCGCGACGCCATCGACTTCGACGCGCTGGCCCGGCTGGCGGTCACCGGCGGCTTCATCCGCTCGATCGCGCTGACCGCCGCCTGGCTGGCCGCCGAAAGCGGCGGACGGCTGGGCATGGCGCATCTGGAGCGCGCGGCGCGGCAGGAATACATGAAGCTCGGCAAGCCGCTCTCCGAGGCGGAACTGCGGGGCTTCCGATGAGTGGCGCGGTCACCCTGCATATCGGCGCGCTGGCCCTGCCCGGCCTGTCCGAGGCCGAGGCCGCCCGCGCCGCCCGCGCCTTCGAGGCCGAGCTGGCGGCGCTTCTGGAACGCCACGGCCTGCCGCCCGGCATCCGCCCTGCCGACCTGGAGCGCATCGACCTGGGCCGGCTGCCCGTCGGCGCCGGCACGCCCGAGGCGATGGGCCGCGAACTGGCCCGGGCGCTGCTGCGGAGGCTGGGGCCATGAGCGCGCTGCGCAAGCCTGCCGCGCCCGAACCGGCGCCGCGCGAGCCGGCCCGCGCCAGGCCGCGCTGGAAGGTGGTGGTCGCGCCGCCCCGGACTGAGGCGGCCGAGGCCCCGGACCATATCCCTCTGGAGCGGCTGCGCCAGGCCGCGGCGCCGGGGCTGCATCGCGCCGACCTGCCCTTCCGCCCGGCGCTGGAGGCGATGTTCGGTGCGCTGCCGCCGGTCGAGGTGCTGGCCGGCGCCCCGGTCGAGGCGGCGCTGGACCGCAAGGGCGCCGAGGCGGCGGCGCAGGACGGCGTGCTGTTCCTGCGCCGCGACGCGGCCCTGCCGGTCGTCGCGCATGAGCTGGCGCATGTGCTGCAATCCCGCGCCCCGCGGCAGGACGCCAAGACAAGCCCCGAGGCCGAGGCGCAGCGGATCGAGCTGCAGGCGCGGCTCGGCGCCCCCCCGCCGCCGGTCGCGGCGCGGCTGGCCCCCGGCACCATCGCCTTCCGCATGCAGGGCGCGCAGGACCCGGTCCCTCAGCCCGATCCGCCCGCCGCCGTGCCGCCCGAGCCGGCACCCGAACAGCCGGGCCCGCCGCTGGCGGAGCATGTCCCGCCAAGCGCGCAGCCCGCAGCCGATGCGCCGGAGACGGTCGCGCCGGAACAGCTCGGCCCGGCGCCCGAACCCGATCTCGGCGCCGAGACCGAGGCCGCCGCGGCCGAGGCGGAAGCGGCCAGCGCGGCGCTGGAGGCGGCGCAGGACGCCGATGCAGTGATGGCGGCCTTTGCCGCCGCGCCGCCCTCGGTCAAGGCGCGCGAGGCGGCGGGGCTGGGCGCGCGGATCGAAGCCGCCTCGGCCCGCGCCCGCGCCGCCGAGGATGCCGCCCTGCCGGAATTGCGGGCCGAGATGGCGCCGGGCGAGCCGCTTCCCGCCGCCCCGCCGGTCGCAGCCCCCGCCGCCACGGCCGGGGCGCTGGAGGCCCAGACGCCGCCGCCCGCGCCGCTGCCCGATCTGGCGCCGACCCCGGACCCCGGCCAGGCGGCCGCCAATGCCAGCCTCGGCCCGCTCTTCGAGCGCGATTTCACCGCCGGCGACCCGCAATCGCTGGAGCGCAGCTTCGACCGGGTCCAGACCCGCGACGGGCAGGTGGCGACCTCGGCCGGGGCGCGCCCCGAGGTGCCGCTGGCCGGCGAGACCGATCCGGCCCGTGTCGCGGACCAGGAGGCCGCCGCCGGCACGCAGGCGACCGAGGCCGGCACTGCCGCCGCGCGCGCCGTGATCGACGGCCCCGGCCCCGAGCAGGCGCAGCTGCGCGAGATGTCGGAGAGCTTCGCCCTGCCGCCGCGCCCGGCGCCCGAACCCGCGCCGGCCCTGCCCCCGGTCGAGGGCGCCGCCGCCTTCGCCGCCCAGCCGCTGGACGCGACCACGGTGGCGCTGTTCGACCGCGCGCATGGCCCGGCGATGCAGGAATCGCTCGGCCAGGCGCAGGCCGATCTGGACGCCGCCTCCCAGAGCCGCGAGACCGGGCGCGAGGCGGAGCTGGCCCATGCCGAGGCGGAGCAGGCGCGGCTGAACGCCGAGGCCGATCATGCGCAGCGCGACGAGGTGATCGCCCGGCGCGCCGACATCCAGTCCGCCCGGCAGGACGCGCTGGACCAGCAGGCCGGCCATGTCTCGGACCTGCGCGACGAGGCGGCCTCGGCCCGCAGCGAGGCCCGCGGCGAGGTGGATGCCGAGGTCGGCCGCGTTGAAACCCGCATCGACGCCGATTTCGCCCAGGCCGAGCGCGAGGCCGAGGCCGAGGTGGCGCAGGGCGAAACCCGCGCGCAAGCCAGCCGCGACGAGGCCGAGCGCGAATCCGAGAACCAGAGCTGGTGGGACCGCGCCGTCAACTGGGTCAAGGCGCAGCTCGAACGGCTGACCGCCGCGATCAATGCGATCTTCGACGCGGTGCGCGCCGCCGTGCGCGACATCATCGAGGCGGTGAAATCGGCGGCGCTGGCGCTGATCGACGCCGCCGCCGGGCTGATCAAGGGCATCATCGAGGCTTTCGGGGCGCTGCTGAAGACCCTGGTGAACCGGCTGCTGGCCGAATATTTCCCCGCCATCGCCGCGGCGCTGAACGCCGCCATCGACGCGGCGGTGACGGCGGCGACCGCGGCCATCGACCGCATCGCCAATGCGCTGAAGGCCGGCATCGAATTCCTGATGAACGCGCTGGCCGCGGCGCTGGACGCGCTGCTGGCGGCCTGGCAGGCGGCGGTCAACGCGGCGCTGGCGCTGGCCCAGGCGGCGCTGTCGGGCGACTGGGCGGCGCTGGCCCGGCTGATCCTGTCGCCGATCCTGATGGCGCTGGGGATCCAGCCCGACGCCTTCTTCCAGCTTTTCGCCCGCGCCGCGCAGGCCATCGACCTGATCGTCGCCAATCCCGGCGGCTTCGTGCAGAACCTGCTGGAGGCGGTCAAGGGCGGCATCCAGCGCTTTGCCGACAATTTCCGCCGCCACCTGATCGCCGGCATCATCCTGTGGCTGACCGGCCCGCTCGGCCGCGGCATCACCATGCCGGCGGAATTCGATCTCTGGGGCCTTCTGGACGTGGCGCGCCAGGCGCTCGGCCTGACCTTGGAGACCGTGCGCCGCGTCGCTGTGCGCGTGCTGGGCGAAAGCGCCGTGCAGAAGATCGAATACGTGCTGAGCTATGTGCGGGCGCTGATCACCGGCGGCTGGCAGGGTCTGTGGGAACAGCTGACCAGCGACCTTGCGATGCTGCGCGACATGGTGCTGGACCAGCTCAAGACCTTCCTGCTGGAAAGGGTGGTGCTGGCCTCGATCATGTGGCTGGCCGGCATGTTCAACCCGGTCGGGGCGCTGGTGAAGCTGGTGATGACGATCTGGAACTTCATCCAGTTCCTGCGCACCCAGCTCGCCCGCATCTTCGCCGTGGTGCAGACCGTGATCAATACCATCTGGGAGATCGCCACCGGCGCGCTGGAGCCGCCGATGCGCGGGGTCGAGCAGGTGCTGGCGCGGCTGCTGCCGGTGGTGCTGGACCTGCTGGCGCGGCTGATCGGCGTCTCGGGCATCCCCGAGAAGGTGCAGGAGGTGCTGCGCGCCGTGCGGCTGAAGATCGAGACGGCGCTGGAAAACCTGATGCGCCGGGTGCTGGCCGCCTTCGGCATAGAGGGCAGACAGGCCGAGACCCCCGCCGCCGGCCAGATCATGGCGCCGATCCATTTCCGCGCCGGTTCCGAAGCCCACACCCTGCTGATCGAGGACGAGGGCGAGACGGTGCGCCCCGTCATCCGCTCGGACCCGACGCCCCTAGTCGCCTGGCTGGACGGCCGGCTGGGCCAGCCCTTCACCGATTACGCGGCGCAGAAGAACTGGCGCGGCGTGGTGCTGGCGAACAAGCGCGCCGAGCTCGAGGCGCTGATCGCCGCCGCCAAGGCCGAGGAGGCGCAGCTGGACGCCCAGGCCGAGCTGACCGAGGACGCGGTGAACGCGGCCCAGGCCGAGGGCGCCTCGGACGCCGTCAAGGCCGAGGCCGCCGCCAAGGCGCAGGAGACGCAGGCCAAGGGCGAGCAGACGAAAAGCGCCGTGGCGCGGGTGCTGGAATTCTTCGGCATCAGCATCGTGCCGCTGGACCAGAAATTCGCCCCCGAGCTTGAGGCGATGGCCCCCTCGCTGTCCGAGAACCTGCGCCGCTACGTGCTGCCCAATCTGGACGTGGCGCGCTATACGCCGCTGGACTGGCGCGGCTTCGCCACCATGCTGGCCGGCGACGGCAGCGCGACCGAGCCCTGGCGGCGGCCGGCCAATGCCACGGGCGCCGCCCGGCGCTTCACCGGCGGCGGTTTCGACGCGGCCGTCTCGGCCGAGGCGCGGCGGCTGGCCAAGGCGCTGAGCCTGCCGAATGCCGATACCTTCCTCGGCGCCGAACCGGCATTCGACCCGGCGCGGGTCGGGCAGCTTTTCGGCGACCATCTGACGCGGCGGCTGAACGAGGGCGGCGCGACGCTGGCGATCACCGACCAGCTTCTGGCCGGCGGCGGGCCGGATTATCCGGCGCTGATGACGGCGCTGGCCACGCCGCTCTCCGAGGCGGTGACCGCCATGTGCAGCGCCGGGGCCGACAGCCACGACCACGCCTTCGAGCAGGTGACGGGCAGCTATTTCCGGACGGTGATCGTCGATCAGTTCGACAGCGTGATGACGCAGGGCGGCTGGGGCACCTATTACCAGGACGACGCCATGAACGCCGCCGGCAGCGGCGAGGGCGGGGTGACGAAGCCGCTGGGCCATTTCGTGCGCCCCGACCCGACCGGCAAGGCCGGCTCGAAACGCGCGGCGCGGAACGGCCAGCGGCTGGCCGACGCGGTCAGGGGCGCCGATCCCGGCCAGCACGAATGGATCGCCTCGCGCTTCGCGGCGCAGATCATCCGCAACGCCGCCGACGATGTCGAGCGCGGCGAGACCGAGCGGCTGCGCGGGCTGTGCGAGCTGATCCAGTTCCAGCACCGCGTCCGCACGCCCACCAGGCAGCTGATCTTCGCGCCCGAAGGTCCCTATCCGGCGCAGAAGGTGGTCATCAGCTATCAGGCCTATGGCCACCGCATGGACCCGGAATGGAAGGACACGCCCGAGAACCGCCTGCCCGAGGCGCGGCGCGCGGAATGGTATCCGCCGGGCAGCCCGCATCAGGGCGCGCGCATCGGCATCATGCAGGGCCATCCCGGCGCCATCTATGCCCGCGTCAGCGGCGGCGTCCCCAGCGCCGAGATCAAGCAGCAGACCGCCGGTCACGGCATCTGGGACCAGGCGCTGGAGGGGATCGTGGCCCGCGACCTCTCGGACGGCACGGTCTATTTCAGCGAGATGCACCAGATGGCCGAGAACATCGTCCGCTTCTTCCGGCTGACGGTCTGGAACGGCGAGACGCTGCCCGAGGGCGGCTCGGCCTACGGCGAATATTTCAACTCGGGACAGCAGGCCGAAAGCCTGTCGGCGCTGGCCGCCGAGTATCGCGGCTATTTCCCGAATTTCGAGGCCACCCTGCAGGCCCAGATCGACCAGGTGAGGAGCGCCTAGATGTCCGGCTATTCCCGCTCGCCCCGCTTGCTGAAAGGCGCCATCGTCGCCTTCCGCCCGCCGGTGCCGCTGCCCGAGGTGATCCCCTTCCAGATCAACCCGGAAAGCCTGCAACGGACCATCGAGGCCAATGCCGCCGAAAGCGAGGGCGGCGCCGACAGCTTCCGCCTGGCCGGCGCCCCGAAGGAGGTCATCAAGGTCGAGGCGGTGCTGGACGCCAGCGACGACCTGGAAAAGGGCGAGGCCGAGGAACTTGGCCTGCATCCGCGCCTGGCGCAGCTGGAGACGCTGCTTTACCCCGCCGCCTCGACCGTCATCGCCAATGCGGTGCTGCTGCGCCTGGGCACGGTCGAGATCCTGCCCGCCAGCGGCCCCTTCACCGTGTTCATCTGGGGCAAGACCCGCATCCTGCCGGTGCGACTGAAATCCCTGTCGATCACCGAGGAAGCCTATGACCCCCGGCTGAACCCGATCCGGGCCAAGGTGTCGATGGATCTGGCGGTGCTCAGCTATTCGGACCTGGAAAGCAGCCATCCCGGCTATGCCATGTTCCTCAGCCACCAGCTGGTCAAGGAAACCATGGCCATGGTCGGGCGCATCAACTCGCTGGGCTCGGTTCTGGGCTCGGACGTGAAGATAATGTGAGGGCGCCATGATCGACCGCGACTCCCGCTATGCCAAATCCGCCGTCCTGCACCTGACCGATGCGCAGGGGCGCGACATCGCCTATCTGGACCGCCGCATCATCCCCGACGCGCCGCGCATCGCCGCGCGCATCGCGGTCGCGGATGGCGACCGGCTGGACCTGGTGGCGCATCGCGCCTATGGCGACGCGCGCCAGTCCTGGCGGGTGATGGACGCCAATCCCGACCCCGAGCCGCTGGCGCTGGCCGACATCCCCGGCCGCCGCCTGAACCTGACCCAGCCGGGGGAGGCGTGACATGCTGCAGGAGCTGATCGGGGTCCGCCTGACGCTGCTGGCCGGAACGGGCCTGCCCCGGCCGCTGCCGGCCGAGCTGATGGAGCGCTTCGTCTCGGCCGAGGTGGCGATCTCGGACCGCGAGGTCTCGGGCTTCGAGCTGGTTTTCGACGCCATCCGCGCCCCGGCGCTGGCGGGGGTGTTCCCGATCATGGCCGAACCGGCGCTGAAGGCGGGATCGCGTATCGTGCTGACGGCGGTGATGGGCCTGATGCCGGTGGTGCTGATCGACGGCATCGTCGAGACGGCCGAGTTCAAGCCGGCGCAATCGGCCGGCCCGGCGCGGCTGCAGCTGCGCGGCAAGGACCTGAGCTTCGTCATGGACCGCGAGGAGCGCGAGACCACCCACCCCGCCCAGGGCCCGGGCGAGATCGCCAGCATGATCCTGCTGCGCTACATGCAATATGGCATCGTGCCGATGGTCATCCCGCCGATGACGGTGGACCGGCCGAACCCGACCGAGCGGGTGCCGATGCAGCGCGGCACCGATTTCGCCTATCTCAAGGACCTGGCGGCGGCGCATGACCGCATCTTCACCATCATCCCCGGCCCGGTGCCGCTGACCTCGACTGGCTATTGGGGGCCGCCGCCGCGCATCGGCCTGCCGCAGCGCGCCATCACCACCGACATGGGGCCGGACAGCAACGTCTCGGGGCTGAGCTTCGAGAACGCGGCGGGCGAGGCGGCCGAGGTCCAGGGCCAGGTGCAGGACCCGGCCACCGGCCAGACCATGCCGGTGCGCTCGACCATGGCGCTGCGGCCGCCGCTGGCCGCGCAGCCCTCGATCTCCAATCGCGCCACGGTCCGGACCAACCTGTTCCAGACCGGAGGCGCGCCATCCGCCGCGCAGGCCATGGGCGAGGCGCAGGCGCAATCCGACGCCACCACCGACACGGTCAAGGTGACGGGCGATCTGGATACCGCGCGCTATGGCGCGATCCTGTCGCCGCGCGGGCTGGTCGGGCTGCGCGGCGCGGGGCTGGACAATGACGGGCTTTATTACGTGCAAAGCGTGATTCACAAGATCTCGCGCGGCGCGTGGACGCAATCCTTCACCCTGAACCGGGAGGGCACGGGAACCACCGTGCCCATGGTGCTGCCATGAACGAACAGACGACGCGCGCCGGCTATTTCGGCAAGTATCGCGGCACGGTGTCGAACAACACCGACCCGCTGCAAAAGGGCCGGTTGCAGGTGCAGGTGCCGGCCGTCTACGGCACCAACACGCTGAACTGGGCCATGCCCTCGGTGCCCTTCGCCGGCTCGGGCGTCGGCTTCTACCTGATCCCGCCCGTGGGCGCCAATATCTGGGTCGAGTTCGAGGGCGGCAATATCGACGCCCCCATCTGGTCCGGCTGCTTCTGGGGCGAGGGCGAATGCCCCGGCCAGACGCCGATGGTCAAGATCATCAAGACCCAGGCCGCCACGATCACCCTGGACGAGGTGAATTCCTCGGCCCCGCTGGTGATCGAGACCACCGCCGGCAACCGCATCACCATCACTGCGCAGGGCATCACGCTGGAAAGCTCGGGCGGCGCCAAGGTCGAGCTTTCGGGGCCCAAGGTCACGGTGAACTCGGGCGCATTGGAGGTGACGTGATGACCAACCTTCTGCACATGGGCGCGACGATCCTGTGCCCGCATGGCGGACAGGCGCAGCCCGGCTCCAGCTCGACCCGCGTGCAGCTGGGCGGCCAGCCGGCGGTGACGGTGGCGCATATGATGACCATTGCGGGCTGCTCGTTCTCGACGCCGGACGGGCCGAAGCCCTGCACGCAGGTGCAATGGACCACGCCCGCGACCCGCGTGACGATCGAGGGCAGCCCGGCGCTGCTGTCTTCCTCGGGCGGCATCTGCATCGGCGCGGCCGGACCCGCCGGCCCGCCGCAGGTCGTGGCGCAGCAGGTCAGGGTGACAGGACAATGACCGATCTTTCCGCCCCCTTCCGCATCGACGGCACCGGCCGCACCGCCACCACCGGCGACGCCCGCCGCCATGCCCGCGACCTGATCGAGGCGGTCTTGTTCACCGCCCCGGGCGAGCGGGTGAACCGGCCCGATTTCGGCTCGGGCCTGCTTGAGATGCTGTTCGACACCAACAACCAGGCGCTGGAGACCGCCGCCGATTTCCTGATCCAGTCGGCGATCCAGAAACACCTGTCCGAGATCCTGACCGTCTCGGAACTGCGCCTGCGCCGCGACGAGGGGCTGCTGGAGATCACCCTCTCCTATGTCCTGCGCGACACCGGCGAGACGGTCAGCGACACCTTCACGCGCGAGGTCTAGGCCATGGCACGCTCGGAAAGCTTCCTGGACGAAAGGCGCGAAAGGCTCGCCGCTTCGGCCGCGCGGGTGAACGGCATCGCCGGGATCGAGGTCGATGCCGGCGACATGACCCGGCTGGTGCTGCGCTTCGTCCATCCGCTGCCCGGCCAGCCGAACGGACGGCCGACCGCGCCGGCGCTGCGGCCCTCGGACCTGCTGGTCGAGGGCGGCGACCGCATCCGCGGCGTCAGTGTCATCAGTGCCGAGGCGTCGGGGCGCGAGCTGCGGCTGCGGGTGAACCGGGCGGGCGATTTCTCGACCTACCGGCTGCGCATCCGCGACGGGCTGCCGGGCTGGGACCCGATCCTGCGCGAGATCCGCTTCGCCTTCCGGCTGCATTGCGACACCGGCGATTGCGCCGCGCCGCCCCCCGCCCCCGAGCGGCCGGCCGAGCCGCCGCAGATCGATTACCTGGCGCGCGACTATGACAGTTATCGCCGGCTGATGCTGGACCGCATGGCGGTCAGCGTGCCGGACTGGACCGAGCGCAACCCGGCCGACCTGGGCGTGGCGCTGGTCGAATGGCTGGCCTTTATCGGCGACGCGCTCAGCTACCGGCTGGACCATGTCGGCACCGAATACGCGCTGCAGACGGCGCGGCTGCGGGTCTCGGCCGCGCGCCATGCCCGGCTGGTCGGCTACCGGATGCATAACGGCGCCAGCGCGCGGGTGCTGGCGCAACTGCGGCTGGCGCCGGGCGTGACGGATTTCACCCTGCCCGACCAGGGCGTGGCCTTCCTGACCCGCTCGGACAGCGACGGCGAGGCGGTGATCCCGCTGGCCGCCGCGCAGGCGGCGGTCGAGACCGGCGCCGTGGCCTTCGAGCCGCTGGCGCCCGCCGCCCTGCGCGCCGCCCATCACCGCATCGCCCTGCATCATTGGGGCGATGCCCAGGCGGTGCTGGCGCGGGGGGCCACCTTCTGCGACCTGCGCGACCCGGACCAGGCGCTGCAACTGGCGGCGGGCGACCTGCTGGTGCTGGTGCAAAACCGCGACCCGGTGACGCGGCGGCTGTCCGACGCCGATCCCGGCGCGCGTCAGGCGGTGCGGCTGACCGCCCCGCCCGAGATGCTGACCGATCCGCTGGAACTGCTGCCGCCGCCCGGCGGCGGTGCCGCGCAGCCGCTGCGGGTCTGGCGCATTCGCTGGGGGGCCGCGGACGCGCTACGCTTCGATCTGGACCACGGCGCAACCGAAGGCGAGCCGATGGCGCTGGCGCTTGGCAATATCGTGCTGGCCGATCACGGCCTGACCCTGCCCGACCCGGCGACCGACCAGCCGCTGGCCGAGCCGCTAGGCCTTGCCCCCGACCTGACCGACCCCGAAGAGCCGCCCGCCCCCGGCCAGCCCGACGAGCCGAAGTCGCTGGCGGCGCTGGACCGGCCGCGGCCCTTCCATCCGCGCCTTGCCCGCCGCGACCTGAGCTTCGCGGTGCCGCCGGACGGCGGCGCGGCCCCGGCGGCCGAGCTGCTGCGGGTCGATCCGGCACGGGCGGTGGCGCAGATCACCCTGCGCTCGACCGACGAGAGCGACCGCTGGTTGCCGGTGCCGGACCTGCTGGGCCAGCCCCCCGATGCGCTGGTCTTCGTCCCCGAGGTCGAGGCCGACGGCACCACCCGGCTGCGCTTCGGCCAGCCGCAGGGCGCCTCGCCCAGCCTGAACGGCAAGACGCCGCGGCCCGGCGACGGCTTCACCGCCAGCTATCGCGTCGGCCATGGCCGCGCCGGCAATATCGGCGCCGGGGCGCTGGCGCGGGTCGCGGCCTCGGGCGCGGTGGCGGCCAATGTCGCCGGCGCGACAAACCCGCTGCCCGCCGCCGGTGGCGCGGAACGCGAGACCGTGGCGGAAGTGCGCCAGCGCGCGCCGGTCGGCTTCCACCTGCAAAGGCGCGCGGTGACGCTGGCCGATTACGAGGCGCTGCTGGACGCCCATCCCGAGGTGCAGCGCGCCACCGCCCGCAAGCGCTGGCTGGGCGGCTGGCCGGCGATCTTCCTGACCGTGGACCGGGTGGCCGGCCTGCCGGTGGATCAGCCGTTCCGGCAGATGCTGCTCGACTATCTCGAGCCCTATCGGATGATGGGCCACGACCTGACCGTGGACGCGCCGATCCTGGTGCCGCTGACCATCGCCATCCGCGCCTGCGCCGAAGCCGACGCCTTTGCCGACAAGGTGGCCGAGGCGCTGGCCGCGCGCTTTTCCGCCGGGCTGGCCGAAGACGGGCGGCCGGGCTTCTTCCATCCCGACAACGTGACCTTCGGCAGCCGCATCTATCTGAGCCATATCTACCGCGCCGGGCTCGATGTGCCGGGGGTGGCCGACCTGCGCGTCACCGCCTTCGGCCGCTCGGGCCAGCCCGATGCCAGCGCCGAGGGCGTGCTGGATTTCGGCCCGCGCGAGATCCCGGTGCTGTCGAACGACCCGAACCGCCCCGGCGAGGGACGGCTGACCATCGAGACGAGGGGGGGCAGATGAGCAGCGTCAAACCCACGCCGGAACCGATCGCCAACCGTGCCGGCCTGCCGGCGCTGCGCGCCCGCGCCGGCACGCATCCGACCTTCCTGGCCGCGCTGCGCCGCGGGCTGGCGGACGGCAACCGCCCCGGCCTGTCCGAGCTGCGCAGCCGCGACCGGGACGACTTCACCCTGGGCCTGCTGGACGCCTGGGCGGCCACGCTGGACACGCTGACCTTCTATGCCGAGCGGCAGGCGAACGAGGCCTATCTGCGCACCGCGACCCGGCGCGAAAGCGTCCGCGCCCATGCCAGGCTGATCGGCTACGAGCTTGCCCCGGCCAAGGCGGCCTCGTGCCATCTGGTCTTCGAGGCCGAGCCCCATGACGCGCCCGAGGCGGTGCTGGACTATCCGCCGGGCCTGCAGGTGCGCTCGATCCCGCGCGACGGCGAGCTGCCGCAGCTGTTCGAGACCGTCGAGCCGCTGCTGGCGCGCGCCGAATGGAACGCCATGCGGCCGCTGATGGCCTGGCCGCAGATCCTGGCCGCCGGCGCCGAGGAGATCCAGCTGGCGCCGGACGCGCCGCGCCTGGCGCTTGGCGATCCGCTGCTGCTGATGCAGGGCGAGGTGCCGGTGGCCACCGGGTCGGGCGATCAGGCCGGGTTCCTGCGCCGGGTCTCGGGCCTGCGCGACGGCATCGGCGGGCGGCGCATCCTGGCGCTGCGCAGCGATCCCGCCAGTCAGCCGCCCTACAGCTTCCAGCCGATCCTGCAGGCCATCTGGATGCCGGGGCTGGCCTTCTCGACCAGCAGCATGGTGGCGCTGCTGGCCGGGCACAGCTGGTCGGTGGCGACGCTGGCCAGCGCCAGCAATTTCCACAGCCTGACCCCGCGCGAGATGCGGCAGGCGGTGCAGGCCTCGGATTTCCGGGCCGAGGGGCCGATCCGCCCGGCAATGCTGCGCATCCGCGCCGGGTTCTTCGGCAATACCGCCGCGGTCAAGCTGCTGCCGGCGAATTCCGGGATCGGCGCGCCGGGGGCGGTCACCGCCACCGCAGGCCAGGTGGGCGACACGCCGCCGGGCAACCGCGCCTTTCTCTATCTCGACCGCGACTATCCCGAGATCACCGCCGGCCAGGGCCTGCTGATCCGCAATGCCGCGAACGAGGCCTGGCTGCGCATCCATGCCGCCGAGACCCAGGGCGTCGAGGCCTACGGCCTTGCGGCCAAGGTCACGCGGCTGGAGGTCGACGACAAGGGGCTGGCGCCGGACGGCACGCTGATCGCGCTGTCGGGCTTCACCACCCGCGGCAGCATTGCCCATGCCCTGCCCGAGCCGCTGCCGCTGGCCGACCTGCCGATCACCGATCCGGTCGGGCAGGCCGCGGGCGCGCTCGGCGCCGATCAGGTCGAGATCGCGACGCCCGAGCTGCAGCTGATGCCCGGCAAGGTGCTGGCCATCACCGGCGAGCGCGCTGATCTGGCCGGCGTCGCGGCGGCCGAGATCCGGGTGCTGGCGCAGAACCTGATCGTCGGGGACCATTCGCTGCTGACCTTTACCCAGCCGCTGGCGCATCGCTATGTCCGCGCCACGGTGCGCCTCTCGGCCAATGTGGCGCTGGCCACGCATGGCGAGACGGTGGCCGAGGTGCTGGGCGACGGCGACGCCACCCGGACCTTCCAGCGCTTCAGGCTGAAATCCGGGCCGCTGACCCATGTCTCGGCCCGCAACGCGCGCGGCATGGTCCCGGCGATCGAGGTGCGGGTCAACCGCATCCGCTGGGACCTGGTGGAGGATTTCCGCGCCGCCGGGCCGCAGGACCGGGTCTGGCTGCTGCGCATCGAGGAGGACGGCAGCGCCCATGTCGTTTTCGGCGACGGGCTGCGCGGCGCCCGCCTGCCCACCGGACAGGGCAATGTCGAAGCGGTCTATCGGCGCGGCGCCGGACTGTCCGGCCATCTGGAGGCCGGGCAGCTGTCGCTGCTGGCTACCAAGCCCACCGGGCTGAAGGCGGTGACGAACCCCCTGCCCCCCGCCGGCGGCGCCGATGCCGAGCGGCTGGAGGATGCGCGCCGCAACGCGCCCATGGGCGTCCTGACGCTGGGCCGCGCCGTGTCCTTGCGGGATTACGAGGATTTCGCCCGCGGCTTCGCCGCCGTGGCCAAGGCGCGGGCCGACTGGACCTTCGACGGCTTCGCCCGCCCGATCCTGGTCACCGTCGCCGGACAGGGCGGCGCCATCCTGCCCGAGGCCGGCGACGACATGCAGAACCTGCGCGCCGCGCTGCTGGCGGCGGGCGAAGCCGACCTGCGCGTCGGCCTGCGCAATTACCGCCCGGTCGGCTTCGGCCTGGCGGCGCGGCTCTTCGCCGATCCCGGCCACATGCCCGAGGACGTGATCGAGGCCGCGCGCCGGACGGTGCTGGCGGCGTTTTCCTTCGATGCGCGCGAGCTGGGGCAAGGCGTCAGCCAGGCGCAGGTCATCGGCGCGCTGCAATCGGCGCCGGGCGTGGTCGGGGTCGATCTGGACGCGCTCTATACCGGCGACACGCCGCAATTGCGCCCGCGCCTGACCGCCGCGCTCGGCCGGCCCGACCTTGCCGGGGCGCTGCCGGTCGCGGCGGAACTGCTGACGCTGGATCCCACCCGGCTGCATCTGGAGGTGGCGGCATGAAACTGACGACCGAGGACATCTTCGCCCTGCTGCCCGCCTATATGCGGCTGCGCGACGCGGCCGAGGGCGCGGCGGTCAAGGGCCGGCTCGATCCAACCGACGCGCGCGAGGCGCAGGATTTCGGCCCGCTGCGCACGCTTGCCTCGCTGATCGCGCGCGAGGCGCAGGTGGTGGACGAGCAGATCGCCCGGCTTTACAACGATGCCTTCATCGAGACCTGCGCGCCCTGGGTGGTGCCCTATCTGGGCGATCTGCTGGGCGTGCGGGGCCTGGGCGAAATCCCCGAGGGGCTGGACCTGCGCGCCCGCGTCGCCGATGCGCTGGCCCTGCGCGCGCGCAAGGGCACGCTGCGGGCGCTGGAACACGCCGCCTCGGAAAGCGCCAACCTGCCGGTGCTGGCGGTGGAATACGGCCGCAAGCTGGTGCATGCGCAGTCGATGCGCCTGACGCATCCCGCCATGGGCGCGGCGGTGGATTTCCGCGACAAGCCGGGGCTGGCGCGGATCGGCGCGGCCTATGAGCGCGCCTCGCGCGGGGTCGAGGTCCGGCGCATCGACACGCGTGGCGGGCGCTGGAACCTGGGCAATGTCGGGCTGCATGTCTGGCGGCTGCGGCCCTGGCCGATCAGCAACCATCAGGTCAGCCCGGTGGTCGCGGGCCGGCGCGCCTTCCGCTTCCATCCGCTGGGCTGCGACGCGCAGCTTTTCGACCGCGCCCAGGCCCGGCCGCCCATCGAGCAGCCGATGCGCGAATCCGCCCTGCCGATCCCGATCAGCCGCGCGCTGATGGCCGAGGATCCCGGCCGCTTCTATGGCGAGGGCCGGGCGATCCGGGTCTTCGTCGGCAATGCCGAGGTGCCGCTGGCCGAGATCCGCGCCGCCCATCTGGGCGACCGCGCCGGCGGCGGCACCGAGCCGTGGAACCGCGCCCCCCTGCCCGACCGCACCCTGATCGACCCGGAACTGGGCCGGCTGGTGGTCGGCGCGAACCGCCCCGGCCCGGTGCGCGTCACCTGCCGTTTCGCCCGCCCCTCCGAGATCGGCGGCGGCGAGCATGACCGATCGGCCTCGATCGGCTCGGTCGAGGATGCGGTGGCGATCCCGCCCTCGGTGGTCATCGCCACCCGCATCGCCGAGAACGGCAGCATTGGCACCTTCCTGCTGGAACAGAGCACGCATTACCGCTCGGGCGGCAGCATCGCGGTGCCGGATGGCGGCGTGCTGCGGCTGATCGCCGCCGAGGGACGCTTCCCGACCCTGCGGCTTTCCGCGCCCCTCACCATCACCCTGGGCCGCGCTGCGCGGGTGGAGCTGAACGGGCTGCGGATGCATGGCGGCATGCTGCGCATCCGCGGCAATGCCAATGCGCCCGGCACGCTGGTCCTGCGCGACTGCACGCTGGTGCCGGGGCTGGGGCTAGACCGGCTGGGCAACCCGGTCTCGCCCGGCGAGGTCTCGCTGCTGATCGAGGCGACGGGCATGGCGCTGAGCTGCGAGCGGGTGGTGACCGGGCCGGTGCGGCTGGCCTCGGATGTCGAGGCGGGCTTCGCCGATTGCATCATCGACGCCGGCAGCGGCGCGGCGCGGGCGGTCTTCGCGGCGCCGAATGCGCTGCGCCACGTCCTCAGCCTGACCCGCTGCACGCTGCGCGGCCGGGTCGAGACCGACGGCTTCACCGGCGGCCTGACCGCCGAGGAAGAGACCGCCGAGGGTCTGCCCGCCACCACCGACACGCTGTTCCTGGGCGCCGCCCCGGCGGTGACGGCAGCGCGTCGGCAGGTCGGCTGCATCCGCTTTTCGCTGGTTCCCGAGGGGTCGCTGGTGCCGCGGCTTTATCGCTGCATCCGCGGCCCGGCCCCGGTCTTCGCCAGCCTGCGCTATGCGGATCCCGGCTATTTCCTGCTGGCCCCCGGCACGCCCGACGCATTGCGCCGCGGGGCCGAGAATGGCGGCGAGATCGGCGCCCATAACCGCGCCGCCCTGACCGTCCGCGACGACAACATCGCCCGCAGCATCGAGGATTTCCTGCGCTTCGGCCATGCCGCGGGGGTCTTCCATGAAAGCTGACGCGCCCAGAACGAGGAGGTTGACATGACCGGAGATTTTTCACGCTGGCGCGGCCCGAACGCGAAGCATCGCGGCTATTCGGGCGTGCTGATGCAGCAGGGCCGGCTTTACACCGACTCGGACTGGAACGAAAACACGGCCATCCAGACCGAGCGCATGGAAAGCGCGCTTGCCCGCATCATCGGGCCGGGCGGCACGCCCAAGGCCGCGCCGGGCTTCGCCATCACCGCCGGCGCGGGCGGCTTCGGCATCGGCGCCGGCAGCTATTGGGTGGATGGCGTCCGGGTCGAGAACCCGGCGCCCGTCTCCTATGCCGACCAGGGCGGCGGGCTGAACCTGGAGCCGCTGGCCGAGATCGTGCAGGACGGCGCCGAGATGCTGATCCATCTGGAGCTGCGCAAGGATGAGGTCTCGGCGCTGCAGGACGGGCTGCTGGCCGATCCGGCGCTGTCGGGCGTCGATACCGCGGTGCGCGAGCGCGCGCATTGGCGCGTCGCCATCCGCCCGGTGACGCTGACCGATGCCGAGCGCGCCGAGATCGTCGCGCGCGCCGGCTGCGGCCATGCCCCGGACTTTCCCGACTGGCGGCCCGGCACCGGCCGGATGAGCGCCGGCACCGCCCCCGCCGCCGACCTGCCCGACGACAGCGACTGCCTGATCCCGCCCGATGCCGGCTATCTGAGCCAGGAGAACCAGCTTTACCGCGTCCAGATCGTCCGGGGCGGCACGCGGGCGCAGGCGCGCTTCGTCTGGTCGCGCGAGAACGGCGCGGTCGCCGCGCGGCTCGGCCGCAACGAGGGCGGCGAGTTCATCCTGCTGGGCGCGCGCGAGGACGAGGCGCTGGGTTTCCCCTCGGGCGGCTGGGTCGAGGTGCAGGACGACCGCGACGCGGCGCTTGGCCGGCCAGGCACCTTCACCCGCATGACCCTGACCGAGGGCGTGGCGACCTTCTCGCCCGGCATCGGCAATTTCGACCAGATGGTGAACCCGCGTATCCGGCGCTGGGACCATGGCGGCGCCTCGGCGCTCGGCCTGCCGCTGACGGGCGCGCCGACCCTGCTGGAGCGCGGCGTGCAGGTCGCCTTCACCGATGGCAGCTATGTCGCGGGCGACGCCTGGATGTTCGAGGCCCGCGCCGCCACCGGCGCGGTGGTCTGGCCGCCCTATCCCGGCGCGGCGGACGAAGCGGTGCCGCCGATGACCTGGGGCGTGCGGCGGGTGCCGCTGGCGCTGGCGCGGCGCGCGGGCGACGGCATCGCGCAGGTGATCGACCTGCGCGCCACCTTCCCGGCGCTGACCTGCCTGCAGGCCGAGGATGTCGGCTATGACGACAGCGCCACCGGGCTGGGCGCCGAGACCGTGCAGGAGGCGATCGAGGCGCTGGCCGGCCGCTCGGGCCAAGGGCTTTGCACGGCGCTGGTGCGCAACCGCGACGAGCTGCGCGCCGCCGTCGAGGCGCTGCGCCCCGGCCAGAGCATCCGGCTGTGCCTGACCGGCGGGAATTTCCAGCTGCAGCAGACGCTGCGCCTTGAGCGGCTGGGCCATGTCATCGTGCAGGGCACCGGGCCGCAGACCGTGGTCTCGGTCGCCGAGGGCGAGGCGGCGCTGCTGTTCCGGGGCTGCGCCTCGGTGCGGGTCGCGGACCTGTCGGTCAATGGCGGGCCCAACGGCGATGGCGGGCGGCGCGGCGGCCGCCATGGCGCGCTGACCATGCTGGGCTGCGGCGACATCAGCGTCGAGCGGGTGCGGGCGCGCTGCCGGCCGGGGCCGGACCGCGCTTCGGCCTGCATCGCCAGCATCGGCGCGCTGGGACGGCGGCAGGAGGTGCGGGTGCGCGACTGCGCCTTCAAGGTCGGCCAGGCGCAGATCGGCCTGCTGATCGTCGGCGCCTGGCGTGCGGTCGTGCAGGACAACAGCTTCGTCCCGCTGCCCGGCCGCGAAGGCAGCGCGGCGCTGCGGCTGGCGACCGACCGTCGCATTCTGGCGCGGATCCGCCGGGGCCTGCTGCGCTTCAGCAGCCTTGACGTGCAGCCCGACCTGACGGCCTATCAGACCGACGGGCGACAGCTGCAGGGCCGGCCGATCTCGCTCCCCGAGCTGATCTTCGGCGGCTCGCTGGGCGAGGTGCCGCTTTACCGCCGCGGCACGGTGATCCTGCGCGGCGATCCCGAGGTGCTGCGGCTGCTGGCGACGCTGGCCCCGGGCGGCGCGCGCGGCCGCATCACCGAGCCGGCCGAGATGCGGCGGCGCATCTCGAACCTGATCACCGAGGCGGCGGCGAACCAGGGCCGGGTCGTCTTCAACGGCCGGCCGCTGCGGCTGCTGCGCCCCGAGATCTTTCGCACCGCGGCAGACGCCTATATCGGCGAGGCCATCTGCATCGCCGGCCCCGCCGTCGAAGAGGCGCAGGTCAGCGGCAATCGCATCGAGGGCGCCGATTGCGGCATCCGCATCGCCGCCTCGTCTGCGCGGGACGAGGTGCCGCCGCGCTGGCGCGACCACCGGCCGGGCAATGCCATCCGCCATGCGCTTGTCAACGGCAACACCATCCTGCTGCGCCCGGCCAGCACCGCCACCCCGGCCTTCGGCCTGTTCATGGGCCATGGCGACCGGCTGCTGGCCAGCCAGAACAGCGTGCTGGGCGAGGACCAGCCGCTTCGGGGCGGCCTGCCTTCCCCGCATTTCGGCTTTTGCCAGTTCGGCTGGCGCGGCGATCAACTGGTCTGGTCCGAAAACCGCGCCGCACAGCTGACCAACGGCTTCGCGGTGATCCCCGCCCTGCGCGAGGCCCGGGCGGGGATCTGGCGGCTGCGCGACAATGCCGCGCCCGACACGCTGCGCGCCTATGTCGTCGCCGCCGGCGTGGCGATCAGCTAGAAAAACGCTTTGGCAACAGCCGGCTGCATGCTAGGATTTTTCCGTCGAAGGCGGTCTTTGATCGTCACAGGTAGCCAAGCGCGAGATATGCGTCGCGAGTCGCTGTTCAGTCTCAAGTCGTAAGGTGCTGTTCGAATCATCCGGAGACATGGATGAGGCGGGACATACCCGCCTCTACCCATTTTCAGGACTGCATCTTCAGCGCAGCCCCTCGCAGAACCCCTTGATCCGTGCGCAGGCGTCCGTCAGCACCGCGTCCGAGGTGGCGTAGGAGATGCGGAAATGCGGCGCAAGCCCGAAGGCCGCGCCGAAGACCACCGCCACCCCGGTCTCGTCCAGCAGCGCGGTGGCGAAGGTCTCGTCGTCGGCGATGACCGTGCCGCCGGCCGAGGTCTTGCCGATCAGCGCCGAAATCGAGGGATAGACGTAGAACGCCCCCTGCGGCACCGGGCAGACGATGCCGGGGCAGGCGTTCAGCCCCGCGACCACCAAGTCGCGGCGGCGCTGGAAGACGGCACGGCTTTCCGCGATGTAATCCTGCGGCCCCTGCAGCGCGGCCAGCGCCGCATATTGGCTGATCGAGCAGGGATTCGAGGTCGATTGCGATTGCAGCTTGGCCATGGCGCGGATCAGCTCCTCGGGCCCGGCCCCATAGCCGATGCGCCAGCCGGTCATGGCATAGGCCTTGCTGACGCCGTTCATGGTCAGGGTGCGGGATTTCAGCCCCGGCTCGACCTGCGCCGGAGTGACGAAGCGAAAATCGTCGAAGACCAGATGCTCATAGATGTCGTCCGACAGCACCCAGACCTGCGGGTGGCGCATCAGCACCTCGGTCAGCCCGCGCAGGTGCTCTTCGCCATAGCCCGCGCCGGTCGGATTCGAGGGCGAGTTCAGGATCAGCCATTTCGTCCGCGGCGTGATCGCCGCTTCCAGCTGTTCTGGGGTGATGCGATAGCCGTTCTGCATGGCGCCCTCGATCACCACCGGCGTACCGCCGGCCAGCAGCACCATGTCGGGATAGCTGACCCAATAGGGCGCGGGGATGATCACCTCGTCGCCCGGGTTCAGCGTCGCCATCAGCGCATTGTAGAGGATCTGCTTGCCGCCGGTGCCGACCGTCACCTGAGCGGGCGCATAGTCCAGCCCGTTTTCCCGCGCGAACTTGTCGCAGATGGCGCGTTTCAGTTCCAGGATGCCGTCCACCGCGGTATAGCGGGTATGACCGGCGTCGATGGCGGCCTTGGCGGCCTCGCGGATATGCGCGGGGGTGTCGAAATCCGGCTCGCCGGCGGACAGGCTGATGATGTCCCGGCCCTCGGCGGCCAGGTCGCGGGCGCGGCCGGTGATGGCGATGGTGGGCGAGGGTTTGACGCGGGCGAGCGTCTGCGACAAAAAGCTCATCGAATTCATCCTGCGGCTGGGTCGCCTCGTCATAGGCGCCCCCCCGCGGACAGGCAAGCCGGGGACGAGCATGGACGAGCATGAGGCAAGGCTGAAACGGTTGCGGATGCGCAGCTGGCGGCGGGGCACCAAGGAGATGGACCTGATCCTGGGCCCCTTCGCCGACAGCGAACTGGCCGGGCTGGGCCCCGAGGAGCTGGACCTCTACGAGGCCGTGCTGGCCGAGAACGACCAGGACCTTTATCCCTGGATCACCGCGCGGCTGGGCGATGCCCGGCCGGGACCCGCGCCGCTTCTGCCCATGCTGGACCGGGTGGCGGCCTTTGCCCATGCCCGGCTGACCCGGAAATAGCCGCAATTTTAGCGAACCGCGCCGGGATTAACCGAAGATTGGGAAATATGCGGCATGGTGGCGGAAACGAGGCCATCAACGGAACCCGCATATGCAACAGCGCAGCTCTGCCCAAACGGTGCCCGCCCTGCGGCCCATGCCGCGGACCGGCCGGACCGAGGCTTATCTGGAAAGCCTGCAGATGCTCGAGCGTCTGCACCGGCTTCTGCTGGATCTGGTCAAGGACGAATTCGAGCGGCTGGGCCGGTCCGAGCTGACGCCGGTGCAGGCGCTGCTGATCTACAATCTCGGCACCTCCGAGGTGACGGCGGGCGAGTTGCGCTCGCGCGGGATGTATCAGGGCTCGAACGTGTCCTACAATCTCAAGAAGCTGGTCGAGCTGGGCTATGTCCATCACGAGCGCTGCGAGATGGACCGCCGCTCGGTCCGCGTGCGGCTGACCCCCGCCGGGCAGGAGGTGCGCGATTGCGTGGCGCGGCTGTTCATGCGCCATGCCGAGGGGCTGGACCTGTCCGGCGTGCTCGACGATCCGCCCATCGAGACGGTGAACCTGCAATGGCGGCGGGTCGAACGCTTCTGGGCGGAACAGATCCGCTACATCTACTGAAAGCGCCGCTGCCGAACGCGCCGCCGGGATGCATGGCCCGGCCGCGCCATCATGCCCGGCCCGACGCGAATCGGCCCAAGGGGCCTCTTCCCGCCGGCCGATCCTGGGGGCGTCGGGCCGGGCATGATCCTGGCGGCACAGCTACCGCGCGAAAAGGCGGGCCGCCGCGGGAAAGAGCGGCCGCCAAGCGACAGGGCCGCGCCATCCGCGCGGCGCTTTGCGCTTGCGGGCCGGCGCCTACCAGTGGCCGGTATTCTCCATGCTGGCCCAGGGTTCCTGCGGCGGCAGATGCTCGCCTTCCTGCAGCAGCTCGATCGAGATGTTGTCGGGGCTGCGCACGAAGGCCATGTGCCCGTCGCGCGGCGGCCGGTTGATGGTCACGCCCGCATCCATCAGCTTCTGGCACATCTCGTAGATGTTCTCGACCCGATAGGCGAGATGGCCGAAATGCCGGCTGTCCGAGGGCAGGCCCTCGTCCCCGTCCCAGTTCCAGGTCAGTTCGACCGGGCATTCCGGCTGGCCGGGCGGCGCCATGAAGACCAAGGTGAAGCGCCCCTTCTCATTGTCGATGCGCCGCGTCTCCTCAAGCCCGAGCAGGCGGAAGAACGCCATCGTCTTTTCGAGATCGAGCACGCGGACCATGGTGTGCAGATAGCGGACCTTCATCGTCATCCCTTTCCCTTTCGTCGCCGCCAGACTGGCATGCCGGCGGCCTGACCGCAATGTGGGACGATTGGCTGCACCTGCGGCGCCCATACTGCCGGTTGATTGAATCACCCGTCGGTGCCACAAGATATGCCCAACAGCACGAAGGATTCCGCCATGCCCCTGACCCCCGAACAACAGGCCGAGATCGACGAGTTGCGCGCCCACCCGCGCCCCACCCTGCGCGCCGTCTCCGAGGGGATGGAGCGTCATCTCTACAAGGCGCATCCGGTGCTGGACCACGGGCTGGTGCGGGTCATCGACTACATGGGCGACGACGGCGCGATCACCCAGGCCGCGCGCGTGAGCTATGGCCGCGGCACCAAGTCGGTCAGCAACGACGAGGGGTTGATCCGCTATCTGATGCGGCACTGGCACTCAACCCCCTTCGAGATGTGCGAGGTCAAGTTCCACGTCAAGCTGCCGGTCTTCGTCGCCCGGCAATGGATCCGCCACCGCACCGCCAACGTGAACGAATATTCGGCGCGCTACTCGATCCTGGACCGCGAATTCTACATCCCGGCGCCCGAGCACCTCGCCGCGCAATCGACGGTGAACAACCAGGGCCGCGGCCAGGTCCTGGAGGGCGACGAGGCCGCCCGCGTCCTGGACCTGCTGCGCGAGGACGCGATGCGCAGCTATGACCATTACGAGGCGATGCTGAGCCAGGAAGGCCAGCAGGGTCTGGCGCGTGAGCTTGCCCGCATGAACCTGCCGGCGAATGTCTATACGCAATGGTATTGGAAGGTGGACCTGCACAATCTGTTCCATTTCCTGCGCCTGCGCGCCGATGCCCATGCGCAATACGAGATCCGCGCCTATGCCGAGGCCATCTGCGGCATCGTCCGGGACTGGGTGCCCTTCGCCTATGCCGCCTTCGAGGATTACCGGCTGGGCGGGGTGCAGCTTTCCGCCAGGGGCGTCGAGGTCTTGCGCCGCCGGCTGGCGGGCGAAGAGGTCACGCAGGAGAACAGCGGCATGAGCAAGGGCGAGTGGCGCGAGTTCGAGGCGGTCTGGGGGTGAACCGAGTTGCGACGATTTTCATTATTTCGTTGCGACAGCCTCAAATTCCTGTGCGTTGACGCGACGTCATCCAAGACTTCCCCTGTCGGAACCCGAAGCCGATAAAGGACAGCGAACAGGATGAATACGACAATTCGGCTGGCTTTGGCCGCCTCGCTTCTGGCGAGCGGCGCCAGCCACGCCCAGGACGGCACGCTTTCGATCGCCATGCTCATTCCAGGCAAGATCGACGATAACGGTTTCATGGAGGCCGGCTATAACGGCCTTCTGAAGATCGAGAAGCAGTTCGGCGCACAGATCGCCTATATCGATCAGGTGCAGCCGGAACAGGACCAGCTGGAAGAGGCGCTGCGCACCCTGGCCCGGAAAACCCCCGACATGGTCATCGCCCATGGCGGCCAGAACAACGAGGCCGCCAGGGCCGTCGCAGCCGAGTTCCCGGAGATTCCCTTCGTCGTGGTCCAGGGCGGCGTCACCGGACCGAACCTGTCGAGCTACGAAGTGCTGCAGGAGCACAGCGCCTGGCTCGGCGGCGCGGCCGCGGGGCTGTTGACGCAGTCCGGCGTGGTCGGCCACATCTCAGGCATCCGGGTGACGCCGGGGCTGAAGGGGCGCGGCGGCTTCTACAACGGGCTGATGCATACCAGGCCCGGCGCGAAATTCCTGACGATCTTTGCCGGCAACCAGGACGATACCGAACTGGCCGCGCGGGTGGCCAAGGCCCAGACCGACCAGGGCGCCGACATCATCTTCACCATGCTGAACGCCGGCCGCCAGGGCGCCACCGACGCCATGCGCGCAGCCGGCGCGAAGCAGATCGGCAATGTCATCGACTGGACCAAGGTCGAGCCCGATGTCTTCATCGCTTCGGCCATCGCCGATGTCAGCATTCCCAGCGTGCAGGCGGTGCAGGATCTGGTGGACGGCACATGGAAGCCCGAAACCGTCAAGCATATGGGGCTGGAAAACCCCGAGGCGGTTTCGCTGACCCTGTCCGATGCCGTCCCGGCCGAGATCCGCGGCCAGATCGACACCCTGCGCGAGCAGATCGTAAAGGGAGAGATCGCGGTCTCGACCGAATATTCCGGGCCGGAACTGGAGATGTGACCAGCGGGTCGGGGCGGCGCCTAGAGCGCCGTCCACCCCCCGTCGACCGAAATCGTCGTACCGGTGATCTGCTCCGCCGCCGGCGAGCACAGGAAGACCGCCGTGCCGCCCATCTGCTCGACCGTGGCGAATTGCCCCGAGGGCTGGCGCTGCAGCATGACCTTGGCGATCACCTCCTCGCGGCTCATGTTGTGGGTCTTCATCTGGTCGGGGATCTGCTTTTCCACGATGGGGGTCAGCACATAGCCGGGGCAGACGGCGTTGCAGGTGATCGGCTCCTTCGCGGTCTCCAGCGCCGTCACCTTGGTCAGGCCGACGATGCCGTGCTTGGCCGCGACATAGGCCGACTTGTATTCGCTGGCCGTCAGACCGTGCGCCGAGGCGATGTTGATCACCCTGCCCCAGCCGGCCTGGCGCATCAGCGGCAGCGCCGCCGCCGTGGTGTGAAAGGCGGAGCTCAGGTTGATGGCGATGATCGCGTCCCATTTCTCGGCCGGGAAGTCCGGGATCGGCGCGACATGCTGGATGCCGGCATTGTTCACCAGGATGTCGCAGGCGCCAGCCTTCTCGATCAGGGCGCGGCAGTCGGCGCCCTTGGACATGTCGGCCTGGATATAGCGCACCTTGACGCCATGCTCGGCGGCAAGGCTTTCGGCCAGCGCGTGATCCTCGGCCGCGTCGGTGAAGCTGTTCAGCACGAGATCCGCGCCCGCCCGCGCCAGCTCATGCGCGATGCCAAGCCCGATCCCCGAATTGGAGCCCGTCACCACCGCCGTCTTGCCGCCAAGGAATTTCTCGAACATCGCCGCCTCCACGTCCGCGTTGCTGTTGCGGCCGCAGCATGGGGAAAAAGCCGGCGCCGCACAAGCTTGGACGCCAGGGGCCCGCGGGGTGCAGGAATCCGGCAAGACCGCACATTCCGTTCACTTTTTCGCGTGATCGATTCCCCCGGCCGGCGCGGACCCGTCCGGGACGGCGGACGGCCGGGAAAAGCCGCAAAATCCCCAAGAAAAAAGCGCCCGCACGAGGCGGGCGCAAGTCATGAGGCAGGTTTCATACAGGCAAGAAACCTATCGAGCAGTGCCTTATCTATACGCTTTTCCCCCCATGAGTCCAAGGCGTAAGTTTGCCTCATGGTGAACGGGCGGCTAATCTGCGCGCGGACAGGATCAACGACCCGGAAATCAGGGCAATCGAGCATGCGATTCTTCAAATTTACTAACGAATCCGCGATCTGGCGGCGAATCGCGCTGTGCCTGTGTGTTGCATCCATGCCGCTGGCAAGCCCTGCCGAACCCATGCATGCCATTGCAATGTATGGAGAACCTGCGCTGCCGCCCGGCTTCACCCACCTGCCCTATGCCAATCCCGAGGCACCCAAGGGCGGCACGATTCGCCTGGCCGAGACGGGCAGCTTCGATTCGCTCAATCCGTGGATCCTGATGGGCAATCCGGTCTGGCCGATCTTCACCCAGCCGGGGCTGCTGGCCGAGTCGCTGATGACCCGCTCGATCGACGAGCCCTTCACGCTTTACGGCCTCCTGGCCGAAAGCGTCGAGACCGATGCCGAGCGCAGCTGGGTCGAATTCACCCTGCGGCCCGAGGCCCGGTTCTCGGACGGCACGCCGGTGACCATCGAGGACGTGCTGTGGTCCTATGAGGTGCTGGGGACCAAGGGGCATCCGCGCTATACCGCCGTCTGGTCCAAGGTCGAGACCATGGAACAGACCGGCCCGCGCTCGGTCCGCTTCAGCTTCAACACCCCCGACCGCGAGCTGTCGATGCTGATGGGCATGCGGCCGATCCTGAAAAAGGCGCAATGGGAAGGGCGCGATTTCAGCCAGTCCAGCCTGATGGTCCCCATCGGCTCGGGCCCCTATGTCATCGACAAGGTGGATCCCGGCCGCGCGATCACCTTCCGCCGCAATCCGGACTATTGGGGGCGCGATCTGGCCGTCAGCCGGGGCCTGCATAATTTCGACGTGATCCGCTACGACTATTTCGGCGATGCCTCGGCCATGTTCGAGGCCTTCAAGGCCGGCGAGATCGATGTCTGGCGCGAGCTGGTCGCGGCGCGCTGGGACCGCGACTTCGATTTCCCCGCCATGCGCGACGGCCGGATGGTGAAATCCGAGATCCCGCACAGCCGCCCCTCGGGGATCATGGGGCTGGTGATGAACACCCGCAATCCGCTGTTCGCGGACTGGCGGGTGCGGCAGGCGATGATCGAGGCCTTCAACCACCGCTTCATCAACATGACGCTGACCGGCGGCAAGGACCCGCGCATCACCAGCTATTTCGCCAATTCCGAACTGGCGATGCAGCCCGGCCCGGCCAGCGGACGCGAGGCCGAGCTGCTCGCCCCCTTCGCGGACCAGCTGCCGCCCGGCACCGTTGACGGCTACGCCCTGCCCGAGGGCGGCGAGCGTGCCATCGACCGCAAGGGCATCCGCGCCGCGCTGGACCTGCTCGGCGAGGCGGGCTGGACCGTCCAGCAGGGCGAGCTGCGCGACGCCCAGGGCCGCCCCTTCAGCTTCGAGATCCTGCTGAACCAGTCCGGCAGCGCCATGCGCACCAGCGCCGAGATGCGGCAGATCGTCGACATCTTCGTGCAATCGCTGCGCAACCTGGGCATCCGCCCCAAGGTGACGCTGCTCGATTCGGCGCAATATGTGGAACGCACCAACAACTACCAGTTCGACATGACCTGGTACGAGCGCGGGCTGTCGCTCTCGCCCGGCAACGAGCAGCGGCTTTACTGGGGTCGCGAGGGCGTGACCAAGCCGGGCAGCCGCAACTGGATGGGCATGGACAGCCCCGCCGCCGAGGCGATGATCGCCGAGATGGGCCAGGCCCGCACGCATGAGGGTTATGTCGCCGCGGTCAGGGCCCTTGACCGGATCTTAACCGCCGGACGCTATGTCATCCCGGTCAGCTATTCACGGATTTCCCGCTTGGCCCATCGCGCCGACCTGGATTATCCTGAAAACACGCCGCTTTACGGTGACTGGCCCGGCTTCATGCCAGAAACCTGGTGGCAGGAGGAAAGAGAATGAAATTCAGTCGGATCGCAACCGTCCTGATCGTCCTGGCGCTTGCCGCGTGCAATACCGTGGCCGGCGTCGGCGAGGACATCACCGGCGCCTCGCGCCTGGTTCAGGGCGGGCTTGGCGGAGGAGGCTACTGATGAAATGGGTGCACGTCCGCGACAACTGGCCCGCCTTCTTCGAGGCCATCGTCGAGAAATGGCCCACGGCCGATGAAAGCGACCTGGAGGAGATCGACGGCGACCAGCGCGCCTTCATCGCCTATATCGCCGAGGTCACCGGGCAGGAGATCGACGAGACCAAGGACGAGATCCGCGAATGGCTGGCGGGCGAGATCCCCTCGGACATCGTCATGGACCCGATCCACGACAATCATTCGATCAAGCTTTCCTCGAAATATGTCGGCGAGGGCGAGGACGAATATGACGACGACGCCCGGTTCGGCGATGACGACGAGGTCCCGGACGACGGCGACTGAGCACAGCCTTCGGCCGGCCCCGACGGGCCTGCCGCGCCGCGGGGCCCGGCCGCGATGATCCGGGGCGCGCGGACGGCTGGTCCCCCTCCTGACGGCTGGCCCCGTCCTGACGCGATCCGCCTTCCCATCGCCGCAGCGGCGAAAGCCGGGGCCGCACCGGCTCCGGAAGGCGGGAACCGCACCCGACCGCCAGCCGGGCCGAGCGTTCCGCGGCCAGCCCCATGCCCGGCGAGGCCGGCGGACCAGCGAGTCCACTCCTCCGGCGTTGCCCGGAATGCCCGCCCGGCTCCCGTTCTCCCAATACTCTCGGGGAGTCCGGGGGCGAAGCGCCCCGGCTGCTCCAGGACCGTCAGGCATCGAGGTCGATCCAGACCGGGACGTGATCGCTGGGCTTCTCCTTGGCGCGCTCGTCGCGGTCGATACCCAGGTCGATCAGCAGATCGGCGGCTTGCGGCGACAGCAGCACATGATCGATGCGGATGCCGTTGTCTCTCTGCCAGGCGCCCGCCTGGTAGTCCCAGAAGGTGAAGGGGCCGCGCGTGCCGTCCGGATGGCGCAGGCGCACCGCATCCGCCCAGCCGTCGAAGACGATCCGGCGCAGCGCGGCACGGCTTTCGGGCTGGAACAGCGCGTCGTCCCGCCATTTCTCGGGAAAGGCGGCGTCACGCGGCTCGGGGATGACGTTGTAGTCGCCCAGCATCACCGCGGGCATCTCGGTCGCCAGCAGCGCCTTGGCCCGGGCGCGCAGCCGCTCCATCCAGACCAGCTTGTAGTCGAATTTCGGCCCCGGCTGCGGGTTGCCGTTCGGCAGGTAGAGCCCGGCGACGCGCAGGGCGCGGTGGCCCACCACCGTCGCCTCGATATAGCGGGCCTGCTCGTCGCCGTCGTCGCCCGGCAGGCCGCGGCTCACATCCTCAAGCGGCTGCTTCGACAGGATGGCGACGCCGTTGAAGCCCTTCTGGCCATGCGTCTCGATGTTGTAGCCCAGATCGGCGATCGGCTCGCGCGGGAAGCCCTCGTCCTGGCACTTGATCTCCTGCAGCACGACCACGTCGGGCTGCGCCTCGGAAAGCCAGCCGGTCAGGGTTTCGATGCGGGCGCGGACGCCGTTGATGTTGAATGTCGCGATCTTCATGCGTGCGAGACTAGCGGGCCGCGCCGGTTCGCGCCAGATCAGATCGGGGCCGGATCAGATCGAGAAGGAGGTGCCGCAGCCGCAGGACGAGCTGGCATTCGGGTTGTCGATGGTGAAGCGGGCGCCGATCAGCTCGTCCGCGAAGTCGATGACCGCGCCGGCCAGGAAGGGCAGCGAGACCGGATCGACCACCACGCTCTGGCCGCCGCCCTGCAGCACCAGATCGTCCTCGGCCGGGTCGTCCAGCCGGATGTCGTATTGAAAGCCCGAGCAGCCGCCGCCCGCCACCGCGACCCGCAAGGGCCGGGCGGGGCCGTCGCCATTGATCTCGGCCAGGCGCGCAAAGGCGCGCTCGGTGACCTTGGGGGGCAGGTTCAGACCTGTGTTCATGGGGCGTTCCCGTTTCCGTCGTCCGGCATGGAATATAGGGTTCGCCGCGAAGCCCCGCAAGGAAGCGACAAGATGATGGCACCCTATGCCTGCCAGCCAGAAGAAAGCCGCGGCCGCCGCTGGCCCGAGCGCATGTCCACCTTCCGCAGCCCCTGGCAGCGCGACCGCGACCGCATCATCCATTCCAGCGCCTTTCGCCGGCTGAAGCACAAGACCCAGGTCTTCGTCGAGCACGAGGGCGACTATTACCGCACCCGCCTGACCCATACGATCGAGGTGGCGCAGGTCGCCCGCACCATCGCCGGCACGCTGGGGCTGAACACCGACCTGGCCGAGACCGTGGCGCTCGCCCATGACCTGGGCCACCCGCCCTTCGGCCATACCGGCGAGGATGCTCTGGCGGCGCTGATGGCGCCCTATGGCGGCTTCGACCACAATGCCCAGGCGCTGCGCATCGTGACCCGGCTGGAACGGCATTACGCGGATTTCGACGGGCTGAACCTGACCTGGGAAAGCCTCGAGGGCATCGCCAAGCACAACGGGCCGGTGACGGGCGATCTGCCCTATGCGCTGGCCGAGGTGAACGCCGAATGGGACCTGGAGCTGCACAGCAATGCCAGCGCCGAGGCCCAGGTCGCGGCGGTGGCCGACGACGTGGCCTATAACCACCACGACCTGCATGACGGGCTGCGCGCCGGGCTGTTCACCGAGGAGGATCTGGCGCAGCTGCCGGTGGTGGGCGAGGCCCTTGCCGAGGTCGACGCGCTGCATCCCGGGCTCGAGCCGATGCGGCGGCGGCACGAGGCGCTGCGCCGGGTCTTCGGCATCATGGTCGAGGACGTGATCGCCGTGGCGCAGAACCGCCTCGCCAGCCTGCAGCCGCAGAGCGTGCAGGAGATCCGCGACATGGAGGGGCCGATCATCCGCTTCTCCAAGCCGCTCTACCAGAATCTCAAGGCGATCAAGCTGTTCCTGTTCCAGCGCATGTATCGCGCCCCCTCGGTGGTGATCGAGAGGAAGCGCGTGACCGAGATGCTGAACGGGCTGTTTCCGCTGTTCTTGAACGACCCCTCGAAGATGCCCGAGCATTGGTTCACGGCCGCCGAGGCCGCCGGGGACGAGACCGGCCGGGCGCGGGTGGTTCTGGATTACGTCGCCGGCATGACCGACCGCTTCGCCATCCAGGAGGCGCAGCGCCTGCTGGGCTGAGGGAAGGGGGGCTTTGCCCCCCGCCGGCCCTGCCCCCTCGACGGGGGCCGGGCCGGCTCCCCCCAGGATATTTGGGCAAGAAAGAAGGGCGGGCTATTCGGCCGTGTCGTGTTCCTGCAGCCATTGCCGCATCATCTCGATCTCGGCCTGCTGAGCGTTGATGACCTCTTCGGCCAGCTTGCGGACCTGCGGGTCCTGGCCGTGTTCCAGCGCGACCCGGGCCATGTCGATGGCGCCCTGGTGATGCGGGATCATGCCGCGCATGAAATCGACGTCGGCATTGCCGCTGTAGTCGATCATCATGTCCTGATGCATCCGCTCCATCGCCTGCCGGTAGCCGGCGGTCGAGGGGCTGTCGTCATGCCCGGCGTGATCCCCGGCCGAATGGTCCTGGGCGGCGGCGGGCAGGGCGATGAGCGCGGCAAGGGTGAAGGTGGCAAGGCGCATGGCTTTCTCCTGTCGTGGCAACGCGCCAGAGAGAAGCGCGGCAGGGCGCGGGGGGCAAATGACAAACCCGTCAACGCAGGAAGATCAGCGCCATGCCCAGCACCGCCAGCAGCGCCCCGGCCCAGGAGGTCGCCGAGGGCCGCGCCCCGATCATCGCCCAGAGCACCGGCAGGATCAGCACCGGAGACAGCGCCGAGAGCGTCGAGACGATGCCGACCTTGCCGCCCTGCAGCGCAAACATCAGCAGCGTCATGCCGATCACCATGGCGATCAGGCCCGACAGCGCGGTCAGCAGCAGCACGCGCGGCGTCGGGGCCGCGCGCGGCTGCACCGCGCGGATCGGCAGGGCCATCAGCAGGGCCAGGCAGGCGACCGCCACGCCCACCCGCACCAGCGAGGCGACATAGGGATCGAATCCCGTCGCCATCACCGGCCGCGCGATCAGCGATCCCAGCGCCTGCCCCGCCGCCGCCATGAGCCCGAAGCCCGCCGCGACCCAGACCGAGCCCTGCACCGTCTCGAACCGGTGCCCGCCCGAGCGGCCGGGCCGGCCCAGCACCGCCATGGCCACGCCGAGGGTGGACAGCATTACCCCCAGAACCGCCGGCAGCGACAATTGCTCGCCCAGGGCCAGCCAGCCCATCAGCGCCGCCATCGGAGCGTTCAGGGCGAAGAGCGCCCCCGAGCGCCTTGGTCCCAGCCGGATCAGCGCGACGTAAAGCAGCGTATCGCCCAGGAAGATGCCGATCACGCCCGAGAGCGACAGCCGCCAAAGGTCCTCGGCCGAAATGCCCTGCCAGCGCCCGGTGGCGACCACGATCGCCGCCAGCATGGCCGCGACCATGGCCTGGCGCAGCCGGTTGAAGCCGAAGGCCCCCAGCGCCTGCGCCGCCGATTGCGACAGGATGCCGGTGATGGCCCAGCAGGCCGCCGCGCCCAACGCCGCAAGTTCATGCACCGGCATGCGGTTTTTTCTCCCCCTCGTTCTGCACGGGATAGGCCGGCGATTGAACCCGCGCAAGGGATCGCGCGTTCAGCCGGCAGGTCACGGCAGAAAAGGAGAACGGCGATGATCGTGAATTCCGGTTCGGCGAAATGGGAGGGCGGGCTCAAGGACGGCAAGGGGGCGCTGTCCACCAAGTCCGGGGCGCTGAGCAACCAGCCCTATGGCTTCAACACCCGCTTCGAGGGGCTGCCCGGCACCAATCCCGAGGAACTGATCGGCGCGGCCCATGCCGCCTGCTTCAGCATGGCCCTGTCGATGATCCTGCAGGAGGCGGGGATCGGCAATGTGAAGATCGAGACCACCTCGGAGATCGGGCTGGCCAAGGAGGGTGACGGTTTCGCCATCAAGACCGCGCATCTGAACACCCGGATCTGGGGCGACGGCGACAAGGCGGTGATCGAGGACTGCGCCCGCAAGGCCGAAAAGGGCTGCCCGGTCAGCAAGGTGCTGAATGCCGAGGTGACCATGGACGTGACGGTGGGCTAGGGCCGGGAGGCCGGAACGCGATCCCGCGAGGGCGCGCGGCGCGAGTCGCGTCCCCGCCCCGTGGGTGATTCCGCCATCCGGCAACTGCCGCGGCATATGGCAGGTGGACGGTGATGCCTCCTGCAACTGCGGCGCCAGGACGGCGGCAATGCCGGCTGGCGGGCGGCCAGGGGCGGGGCGAGCTTCACCCGGCCGGGCCGCTTGCCGTCGTCACCACCGCTGTCAAG
Organism: Paracoccus sp. MA; assembly: GCF_020990385.1. Lineage (NCBI taxonomy): Bacteria > Pseudomonadati > Pseudomonadota > Alphaproteobacteria > Rhodobacterales > Paracoccaceae > Paracoccus > Paracoccus sp. MA. The sequence continues at coordinate 685,630 of NZ_CP087597.1, read as the reverse complement.
AATCTGCCCGGTTTTCGAAGCTCGGACGGGCGGGACGATCCACCCGGAGCGGGAGCCCGCTACGGCGCGACCTCGGGCGGCAGGCTGCGTCGACCTTGCCGCGGGTCTCGCCGGAGGAAGCGACGGCCCCCTCGGGAGCCCTCGGCGGCTGCGCCGGGCTGGACAGGAATCGCCATCGAGGGCGGGCCGGCCATGCCCCGGCGCCTCGGGGCGACGACGGGCATCGAGCCCGCTGCCGGGCGCTGTCCCGACAGCACGGAAAGATGACCCATTTGATACAATTGCGCAGTCGCGCAGGGCGGCGGCGCGCGCTACAAGCGCGCGAAGCGGCGCCCGGCACCCGGTGCGTCTTCATCCTTGTCGCCCGGCGCGCAGGCGGTCCGGCCGACTGTCATGGAGCATCGCATGCGCAAGCCTGTCGCCCTTGTCCTGATCCTTGCGGCCCTGGCCGCGGCTCTGGCCGTTCTCGCCGGCCTGGCCGAAGGAAAATCCGCAACTCCGAATTATCTGAGCGCCCGGGTCAGCCGCGGCGATGTCGAGGTTTCGGTCCTGGCCGAGGGGCGGCTGAAGCCGCAGAACCTCGTCGCCGTGGGGGCGCAGGTCTCGGGGCGGATCACGGAACTGGCGGCGGGGCTGGGCCAGCGGGTGGAGCAGGGCGACCTGATCGCCCAGATCGACTCCGTCCAGCAGGCGAACGAATTGCGCACCGCCAAGGCCGCCCTGGCCAATCTCAGGGCGCAGATGGCCGAGCGCCAGGCCGTGCTGACGCTGGCGGAAAAAACCATGGAGCGCCAGCAGAGCCTGATCCGCTCGGCCGCCGCCGCGCGCAGCAGCTTCGAGAGCGCCGAGCAGGAGGTCGAGGTCGCCCGCGCCCAGATCGCCGCGCTCGAAGCGCAGATCGCCCAGGCCGAGGTGGCCATCGAGATCGCACAGACCAATCTCGACTATGCCCGCATCACCGCGCCCATCGACGGCACCGTGCTGGCCATCGTCAGCCAGGCCGGGCAGACGGTGAACGCGGTGCAATCCTCGCCCACCATCGTGGTGCTGGGGCAACTGGATCGCATGGACGTGCATGCCGAGATCTCGGAGGCGGATATCGGCAAGGTGCAGGCCGGCCAGAAGGTGCGCTTCGTCCTGCTCGACGACAGCGGCAGCAGCTACGAGGGCGTGCTGGCCTCGATCGCGCCGGCGCCGCAGAGCATCGTCAACGACAGCGCCATCCAGGGCGGCAGCACCGACAGCAGCAGCACCGCGATCTATTACACCGGCATCATCCCGGTGGCCAATCCCGACGGCCGGCTGCGCAGCTACATGACCGCGCAGGTCAGCATCATCCTGGGCGCGGCGCAGGACGTGCTGACCATCCCCGCCAATGCGCTTGGCCGGCGCAACCCGGACGGCAGCCACGAGGTCCGGGTGCTGGCCGAAGGCGGCGGGATCGAGACCCGGAATGTCCGGATCGGCCTCAACGACAAGGTGGTGGCCGAGGTGGTCTCGGGCCTTGACGAGGGCGAGCGGGTGATCACCGGCGAGCCGGGGGCCGGCCCGGCAACAGGCGCGGGCTCGGGCGGCGGCGCCGGCCGCAGCGGCCGGGGGCGCATGATGGGTCCGCTGGGTGGCTGAGATGGGCGCCCCGCTGATCCGGCTGCGCGGCATCGGCCGCGCCTACCCTTCGGGCGAGAGCAGGCTGCAGGTGCTGCAGGACATCGATCTCGACATCGCGCGGGGCGAGTTCGTGGCCATCATGGGCGCATCGGGCTCGGGGAAATCGACGCTGATGAACATCCTGGGCTGCCTCGACCGGCCCAGCTCGGGCAGCTACCTCTTGGACGGGCGCGAGGTGGCGCAGCGCGATTCCGGCGCGCTGGCGGCGCTGCGCCGCGAGTTCTTCGGCTTCATCTTCCAGCGCTACCACCTGCTGGCCGAGATGACGGCGCTGGGCAATGTCGAGGTGCCGGCGATCTATCGCGGCCTGCCCGCCGAGGCGCGCCGCGCCAAGGCCCGCGCCCTGCTGGACCGGCTGGGCCTGGGCGACCGGCTGGGCCACAAGCCGGGCCAGCTTTCGGGCGGCCAGCAGCAGCGCGTCTCGATCGCCCGGGCGCTGATCAACGACGCGCGGGTGATCCTGGCGGACGAGCCGACCGGGGCGCTGGACAGCCGCAGCGGCGACGAGGTGCTGGGCATTCTCGAACAGCTGAACGCCGAGGGCCGCACCGTGGTCATCGTCACCCACGACCCGAAGGTCGCGGCGCGGGCGCATCGCGTGGTCGAGATCGCCGACGGCCGCATCATCGCCGACCGCCGGCCCCCGCGCGCCACGCCCGCACCCGCCACCCCGCCGTCCCCCGGGGAAGCCGGCGGAGCCGGCCGCGCCGCCGCCCCGGTGCTGGGCCGGCTGGCCGAGGCGCTGCGCATGGCGGTGCTGGCCATGCGCGCCCACAAGCTGCGCAGCTTCCTGACCATGCTGGGCATCATCATCGGCATCGCCTCGGTGGTCTCGGTGGTGGCGCTTGGCGAGGGGTCGCGGCGGCAGGTGCTGCAAAACATCGCCGGGCTGGGCACGAACACGCTGCAGATCATGCCGGGGCGGGATTTCGGCGACATGCGCTCGGGGCGGGTGACGACGCTGGTCATGGCGGACGGCGCGGCGCTGGCGCGCCAGCCCTGGGTCGCCTCGGTCAGCCCGACGGTCAGCACCAGCCAGACCCTGCGCCACGGCGCCACCGAGGCCAGCGCCCAGATCAGCGGCGTGGGCGAGCAGTATTTCGACGTGGCCGGCATCAGGTTGACCGAGGGCCGCGCCTTCGACGCCGGCGACGTGGCCGCGATGACCCAGAACGTGGTCATCGACCAGAACACCCGCCAGAGCCTGTTCGGCGACGGCCAGGCGCTGGGGCGGACCTTCATGGCGGGCAAGGTGCCCCTGCGGGTGATCGGCGTGGCCGAGGTGCAGAACCGCGGCCCCGGCGGCAGCGCCAGCCTGGGGGTCTATGCGCCCTATACCACGGTGCAGGCGCGCTATCTGGGCACCACCAGCGTCAGCGGCCTGACGCTGCGGGTGGCCGACGAGGTGGACATGGCGCTGGCCGAGCAGTCGGTGACCGAGATGCTGATCCAGCGCCACGGCAGCAAGGATTTCTTTATCGTCAACAACGACCAGATCCGCGAGGCCATCACCTCGACCACGCAGACGCTGGCGCTGCTGATCGCGGCGATCGCGGTGATCTCGCTTCTTGTCGGCGGCATCGGGGTGATGAACATCATGCTGGTCTCGGTCACCGAGCGCATCGGCGAGATCGGGCTGCGCATGGCGGTCGGCGCCCGGCGCGGCGACATCCGCGCGCAGTTCCTGATCGAGGCGGTGCTGGTCTGCGTCATCGGCGGCGCGGCGGGCATCCTGGCCGCGCTCGGCTTCGGCCTGGCCTTCGAGCGGCTGAGCAGCGATTTCACCTTGGTCCATTCGCCGCTGGCGATGGCGGCGGCGCTGGCCAGCTCCTGCGGCATCGGGCTGGTCTTCGGCTACCTGCCCGCCGTGAACGCCGCCAAGCTCGACCCCGTCGCGGCGCTGGCCAAGGGGTAGGATCGGCGCCCGGCCGCCGGCCGTGCCCGTGCCCGCATGGCAGCAGCGGCGACGCTATCGAAGGCATGGCGGCTCCGTTCGGCCGACCTGCGCCATGCGGATCGGGGCCGCGCGACCGCCTGACCGGCCGCGCCGGGCCGAGCCGCCGGAACAGACCGCCCCCCTGCCCGGTTAAGGCCGGTAAACTCCTGACAAGGAAAGGGCCTGCCATGGCGGAAGACATCCCGTTCTCTCTGGGCATCGAAGAGGAATACCTGCTGGTCGATGCCCGGACCGGCGAGGTGCGCGAGGCCCCCGACGCTCTGGTCGCGGCCTGCAAGGCCGAGCTGGCCGATCAGGTCAGCCAGGAATTCCTGCGCTGCCAGATCGAGATCGGCACGCCCGTTTCCGCCGATGTGGCCGAGGCGCGCGCGCATCTGGCCCGGCTGCGCGGCAGCATCGCGCGGCAAGCCGCCGAATTCGGCCTGGCGCCGATCTCGGTCGCTTGCCATCCGGTCGCCGACTGGCGCGACCAGGACCATACCGACAAGGACCGCTACAACCGGATCTCGCAAGAGATGGGCGGCGTGGCGCGGCGCATGCTGATCTGCGGCATGCATGTCCATGTCGGCATTCCCGACCAGGCCATGCGCATCGACCTGATGAACCAGCTGTCCTGGTTCCTGCCGCATCTGCTGGCGCTTTCCGCCTCCAGCCCGTTCTGGCAGGGCGAGGATACGCTGCTGGCCTCGTATCGCACCACGGTCTTTGCCGGCTATCCCCGCACCGGCCTGCCGCCGCGCCTGGGCAGCTGGGACGAGTTCGAGCGTTCGGTCAAGGCGCTGACCGAGGTCGGCATCATCGAGGACGGCAGCAAGATCTGGTGGGACCTGCGGCCCTCGTCGCGCTTTCCCACGCTTGAGACCCGGATCTGCGACGCCTGCCCGCGGCTGGACGACACGATGACCCTGGTGGCGCTGGTGCAGGCCACGCTGCGCATGTTGTGGCGGCTGTCGCGGAAGAACCTGCGCTGGCGGCAATACGACAATTTCCTGCTGGGCGAGAACCGCTGGCGCGCGATCCGCTACGGGCTGACCGAGGGGCTGATCGATTTCGGCACCCGGCGCATCATCCCCTTCGACCAGACCGCCGAGGACTGGCTGGCCGCGATCTCCGAGGATGCCGATGCGCTGGATTGCCAGCCGGCCGTGGCCGGGATGCGCGACATGATCGCGCGCGGCTCGGCCGCCGAACAGCAGCGGGCCGTCTTCGCGGCCGCACTGGCCGCCGGCGCGACGCGCGAGGAAGCCTTTCGCGAGGTCGTGCTGTGGCTGATCGAGGCGTTTCGCAGCGACCTGTAAAGCCGGGCATGCCGCGGCGACGGGGGCGGCGATTTCCCCGCCGCCGGGAACAAAGCCGGCAGGCGCGGGTTGCCTCGGCGACATCGACTGGACAGGAGGACGCGATGAAACGATCCTTGATGCTGCTTGGCCTTGCCCTGCTGCCGGCCGCGGCGCAGGCGCAGGACGCCACGGCGAAATTCCTCGACGCCCAGGGTCAGGAGGCCGGATCGGCGACCTTGACCGCGACCCCGAACGGCGTGCTGATCGAGGCCGAGGTAACCGGCCTGCCGCCCAGCAGCTGGCTTGCCTTCCACATCCACGAAACCGGGACATGCGACCACAGCACCGGCCACGAATCCGCCGGCGGGCATTTCAACCCTTCCGGGACGCCGCATGGCGTGCTGGCCGAAGGCGGCCCGCATGCCGGCGACATGCCCAATATCTGGTCCGATGCCGAGGGCACGGCGCGCGTCCAGGTCTTCAACCCCTTGGTCACCCTGGCCGAGGGCGAGAATGCCGTCCAGGGCCGGGCGCTGATGGTCCATGCCGGCCCCGACGACCACCAGACCCAGCCCAGCGGCGGCGCCGGCGACCGGCTGGCCTGCGCGGTGATCGAATAGGCCGGCATCGCGCGGCGCAGCGCGAGCTGCGGCGCGCGCCCTCCCCTTTCCGCCCCCCCCCCCGCCGGGGTTCCCGGACCGGCCGAAGCCCGGGCCGCCGCAGCGACCGCCACGGGCCAGGGCGACGGTTTCCGCCGCCGCTCGGCCCGACGACGGCCCCGGAAACGGCGGGCGCCCGCGCGCGGCAAGCCTCGCGCCGAGGGCCTTGCTTCCGGCGCCATGCCCTGAAATCGCGGTCCTCGCCAGGCGCGGCCGCACCCCGGCGGCGCGCGAGGAACCGAGGTGCTTCCCCTTGCCCTCCGAATATGTCACGGACGGGGTTGCAGCGCCGTCATCGCCATGCGCGGGTCCGCGGGCCGGCGCCTGGGCGACGGGCTCTGCCGGCCGGGCGCGAGCCGCGGCCCGGGCCGATGCGGGCGCTGCGCCGCGCGGATGCGGTCCGGCCGTCTTCCGTGCCTGACGAAGGGATATGAAGGGACTGCCATGCTGCGCGCATTCTTCGCCTATTATCGCCCCTGGATGGGGCTCTTCTGGCTGGATTTCGGCTGCGCGGTGCTGTCGGGCCTGCTGGAGCTGGCCTTTCCGCTGGCCGTCACCGCCTTCATCGACCACCTGCTGCCCAGGGGCGACTGGGGGCTGACCATGCTGGCGGCGGCGGGGCTGCTGGGGCTTTACGCGCTGAATGCCGGGCTGATGGCGATCGTCACCTATTGGGGCCACAAGCTGGGCATCAATATCGAGACCGAGATGCGCGCCCGCGCCTTCGACCACCTGACCCGGCTGTCCTGGCGCTGGTATGACCGCGCCCGCACCGGCAAGCTGGTCGCCCGCGTCACCCGCGACCTCGAGGAGATCGGCGAGGTCGCCCATCACGGCCCCGAGGATGCCTTCATCGCCATCATGACCTTCTTCGGCGCCTTCGCGCTGATGTTCGCGATCAACCCGCAACTGGCGCTGATCGTGGCGCTGGTGGTGCCGGCGATGCTGGCGCTGGTCATCATCTATGGCGGCCGCATGACCCGGACCTGGCAGGCGATCTATTCCCGCGTCGGCGACTTCAACGTCCGCCTGGAAGAGGCGCTCGGCGGCGTCCGCGTCGTGCAGGCCTTCGGCAACGAGGCGCATGAATCCGGGCTTTTCGCCACCGACAACCAGCGTTACCGCGCCGCCAAGCTCGACGCCTATCGCATCATGGCCGGCTCGCTGGCGCTGCAATACATGGGGCTGCGGCTGGTGCAGGTCGTGGTCATGGTGGCGGGCGCCGGCTTCGTGCTGGCGGGCGAGCTGACCACCGGCGGCTTCGTCGGCTTCCTGCTGCTGGTCGGCGTCTTCTACCGGCCGCTGGAAAAGATCGCCGCGGTGATCGAGACCTATCCGCGCGGCATCGCCGGCTTCCGCCGCTATCAGGAGCTGCTGGCGACCGAGCCCGAGATCCGCGACGCCCCGGACGCCGTCCCCGCCCCGGCGCTGAAGGGCGACATCCGCTTCGAGGGCGTCAGCTTCGCCTATGACGGCGACCGCCCGATCCTGCGCGATATCGACCTGACCATCCGCGCCGGCGAGACGGTGGCCTTCGTCGGCCCTTCGGGGGCCGGCAAGACCACGCTGCTGGCGCTGCTGCCGCGCTTCTACCAGCCGACGCGGGGCCGCATCAGCGTGGACGGCATCGCGCTGGACCAGATGCAGCTGCACAGCCTGCGCCGCCAGATCGGGCTGGTCAGCCAGGACGTGTTCCTGTTCGGCGGCACGCTGCGCGAGAACATCGCCTATGGCCGGCTGGGCGCCTCGGACGCCGAGATCCTCGATGCGGCGCGGCAGGCCCAGCTTGGCCCGCTGATCGAAAGCCTGCCCGAGGGGCTGGGCACCGTGGTCGGCGAGCGCGGCGTGATGCTGTCGGGCGGGCAGAAGCAGCGCGTGGCCATCGCCCGGGCCTTCCTGAAGAACCCGCCGATCCTGATCCTGGACGAGGCGACCTCGGCGCTGGACAGCCAGACCGAGCGCGAGATCCAGTCGGCGCTGGACGCGCTGGCCGTGGGGCGCACCACCCTGGTCATCGCGCATCGGCTGGGCACCATCCGCCATGCCGACCGCATCGTCGTCATGCAGGAGGGCCGCATCGTCGAGGCGGGCGAGCACGGCGCGCTGATCGCCAAGGGCGGGGTCTATGCCCGGCTTGCGGGGTGATCGCGCAGCGGAAGCGTCGCGGCGGAGTATTTGAAAAACGGTGAAGACCGGACCCCGGAAAGGCGGCCGGCCTTGCGGGCCGGTCGCCATGCCCCCGGCGCCGGCAGGGCGGATCAGAAGCTGCGCGAGACCGACAGCTTGACATTCCGCCCCGGCGCCGGGCCGCTGAGCCAGGAGGCCGGCGTGTAGTCGCGGTCGGCGATGTTGTCGATGCCCATATGCACCTCGATCCCGGCCGCGGCCCCGGATTGCGGCGCCCAGGTGGCAAAGACGTCATGCACGCCATAGCCGGCGCGATGCGTGCCATCCGCCTTGTCGCGACCCCTGGCCAGCGTGCTGCGCAGCCCCAGCCGCCAGGCATCGCCGGCCTGCCAGATCGCCTGCAGCGTCACGCGGTCGTTGGGCAGCGTGTCGAGCACCGTGCCGTCCTGATCCTCGCCCTCGGCCACCGAGACCGCGGCGCCGAACTCCCAGGCGTCGCGCGTATAGCTGGCCTCCAGCTCGCCGCCCCGCAGATAGGCGCGGTCGATATTGGTGAAATGGGCCGCCGGTCCCGCGCCCGAGCGGGCGATCATGTCGGTGATGTGATTGCGGAACAGCGTGAGCTTCATCACCGCCTCGTCGCCCTCGGCAAACAGCCCATTGCCGCGATAGGAGATCCCGGCTTCGAGGTTCTTGCCCTTCTCGTCCTTCAGGTTCGGGTTCGGCGCCGTCGCCATCGAGCCGTCGTAGAGCTCGTCCACCGTCGGCATCCGGTTCACGAAGGCGACGGAGCCGAAGACCGACCACTGCCCGTCCAGCCTGTAGATCGCCGCGACCTGCGGCTCGACCGCCTCGAAGCTGCGCTCTTCGGCGGCGAAGCCGACGGTGTCCTTGGGCTCGGTGCGCTGCCTTTCGTAGCGCAGGCCCGAATTGACCGTCAGCCTGTCCCAGGTCACTTCCGAGAGGGCATAGACCCCCCAGGCGCGGGTGAAGCCCTCGGGATGCGAGGCCGAGGGCACGCTGGACGACCGATCCTGCTTGAGCAGCTCGAAGCCGGTGGTCAGGGCATGATCATGGCCGGCGCCCGACAGGTCTGCCACGTTGGCCAGCTTGAACTTCCACAGGCGATAGTCGCGCCGCCCCAGCAGCGAGGGCATGATCGGCTCGTCCGGGTCGTCGCCCTGCCGCACGTCCTTCATGGTGTTGGTATAGGACAGCGTGGCCGTCACATCGACATAGCGGTTGTCGTCCGGGTTCCAGCCCCAGATCAGCCGCGCGGTCTGGTCGCGGGTGGTGATGTCGCCGACGCCCCAGCCGGAGAAGCCCGGAAACAGCCCCACCTGCGCCCCTTCCAGCTGGTTGAAATCCTGGTTCTCGCCCTTGGCCTCCAGATGCTGGTAGGAAAAGGCGACATGGTGATCGCCGAAGGTCTTCCTCGCCTTCAGCAGCAGGTTCGGCGTCCTGGAGTTCGAGCGGATGCTGGTATTGCCCTCCGCATCCTTGGTATCGCCCAGCTTGCGCCAGGCGAAGGCGGCCAGCGCCTCGAAATCCTCGGCCGGGCGCCAGCCGAGCGCGACGCTGCCCAAGGCCGTGTCGGGGTTGCTGGCATAGCCCAGCTTGGCCTTGCCGCCGAAGCTCTGGCCCTCGGCGATCAGGTCGCCGGCCTCGATCGTCTCCATGGCGATCACCCCGCCGAGCGCGCCCGAGCCGTAAAGCGTGGACGAGCCGGGGCCGCGCAGCACCTCGACCTGGCGCAGGAAGTCCGGCTCGACGAAGAGCGCGCCCTGGCGGTAGGATTCGAAATATTTCTCCTCGCCGTCGATCAGCTGGACGATCCCGGATTCCGAGGCCGCGGCGCCCGAGGAACCGAAGCCGCGGATGTTGAAGCCCTGGCCGAAGAAGCTGCCCGACCCGACGCCGGCAACCCCCGGCACCGTCGCCAGAACCTCGCCGATATGCACCGGCTCGATATCCGCAAGCTGCTGGCCGTCCACGACCGAGACCGATTGCGGCACCTCGGACGCCACCTTGGGCTTGCCGGCGCGCAGCACGATCTGGTCCAGCACATAGGCGGGCCGCGCGGCCTCGGCACGTTCCTGCGCCTGCAGCGGAAGGGTCAGGCTCAAGGCGGTCAGGCAGGTGGTTCCGGCCAGAAACGCGCCGCGAATTCTGTGGCGTGACATGTGATCCCCGTCGTCATCTCGTGAAACTGTTCGCTGGCCACGGGGCTGGCATCTTGCGCGGGGTAAAATAATCTTAGTAAAACTGTCAATGATTCCTTGCGCATCGCCCCGGGCCGAACCGGGCGTGCAGCAGCAGCGAAAGGCACCGCGATGACCAAGCATTCCCCGGCGGATCTGCGCCGCATCCAGGCCGAGGACAGCGGCCGCCCCTATGACCTGGCCGAACGGCTGGGCGTCCCCGAGGCCGCGCTGGTCGCGGCGCGGGTCGGCCATGGCGCGACCCGCATCGACCCCCTGCCCGGCCGGCTGATCCCGCAGGTGCAGGCCCTGGGCGAGGTGATGGCCCTGACCCGCAACCGGTCCTGCGTGATCGAGAAGCTCGGCACCTACAACGACTTCCACGATGGCGAACATGCCGCCATGACCCTTGACCCCGAGATCGACCTGCGCATCTTTCCGCGCCACTGGCTGCATGCCTTCGCCGTCGAATCCGAGGTCGGGACCGCCAGCCGCCGGTCGATCCAGGTCTTCGACGCGGCAGGCGACGCGGTCCACAAGATCCACCTGCGCGAGGGCTCGGACCTGACCGCCTGGGAAACGCTGCGTCGCGACCTGGCGCTGCCGGACCAGTCGGACGCGGGCCGCTTCGAGCCGCGGGCGCCGGTCGAGCCGCCGAAGGCCAGCGCCGAGCGCGCGGAGGCGCTGCGCCGGGAATGGGCGGCGATGACCGACACGCATCAGTTCAACATCCTGATCCGCCGGCTCAAGATGAACCGGCTGGGCGCCTATCGCGTCGCCGGGGCGCCGCTGGTGCGGCCGCTGGCGGTCGGGGCCGTGCCCGCCCTGCTGGAGCGCGTCCATGCCGGGGGCGTGGGGGTGATGTTCTTCGTCGGCAACATGGGCTGCATCGAGATCCATTCCGGACCCATCCATTCGCTGAAGCCCATGGGGCCATGGCTGAACGTCATGGACCCGCGCTTCAACCTGCACCTGCGCGGCGATCACGTCGCCGAGGTCTGGGCGGTGGACAAGCCCACCAAGCGCGGACCGGCGATCTCGGTCGAGGCCTTCGACGCCGAGGGGGCGCTGATCTTCCAATGCTTCGGATTGCGCCCGGAAAAGGGCGGCGATGCCGAAGAATGGGCGGCGCTGGTCGCCGACCTGCCGGCGCTGGCCGAGGCCGCGGCATGAAACGGCTGGCGCTGGCGCTGATCCTGCTGGCCGGCCCGGCCTTGGCGGACAGCCATCCCGAGGCGCGGCGCGTGCTGGCCCTGGGCGGCTCGGTGACCGAGATCGTCTATGCGCTTGGCGAGGAATCGCGGCTGATCGGCCGCGACACCACCTCGAACTGGCCGCCCGAGGCCAATGCCCTGCCCGATGTCGGCTATGTCCGCGCGCTGTCACCCGAAGGCGTGCTGTCGGTCGGGCCCGACCTTATCGTCGCCGAGGACGGCGCCGGGCCGCCCGAGGCGGTCGCGGTGCTGAAATCGGCCGGGGTGGCCTTCGTCAGCGTCGAGGAACGCTTTGATGCCGAGGGCGTGCTGGACAAGGTCGATGCGGTCGCCGAGGCGCTCGGCGTGCCCGACAAGGGCCGCGTGCTGCACGAGAAGCTGGCGGCGGACCTGCAGGCGGCCCTGGGCCGGGCGCAGGCGGTGACGGGCGAGCCGAAAAAGGTGCTGTTCGTGCTGTCCCTGCAGGGCGGGCGGGTCATGGCCGGCGGCGCCGACACGGCGGCGGACGGCATCATCCGGCTGGCCGGGGCGCGCAACGCCATGCCGGGCGTCCAGGGCTACAAGCCCGTCACCGACGAGGCGGTGATCGAGGCCGCGCCCGACGTGATCCTGATGATGCGGCGCGGCGACGCGCAGGCGGACGCGGATGCCAATGGCGGCAGCAGCCATACGGCGGCGAAACAGGCGGTGCTGGCCGTGCCGGCGCTGGCCCAGACCCCGGCGGGACGCGACGGGGCGGTGGTGATGATGGACGGGCTGAAACTGCTGGGCTTCGGCCCGCGCACCGGCGAGGCGGCGGTCGAGCTGCACGACCTGATCTATGCGGGGTCGTGATGGCGGCCCTGTCGCCCGAACTTCGCCCCCAGCGGCTGGACGGAGACCGCAGCCACCGCGCCCGCCGGCTGGGGCTGTTCCTGGCGCTGCTTCTGGCCGTGGTGGCGGTGATCTCGCTGGGCTGGGGCGCCTCGGGGACCTCGCTCATGCGGGCGGTCTCGGACCTGCTGGCGGGGCGCGAGCTTGTGATGCAGGACCGGGTGGTGCTGCTGGACATCCGCCTGCCGCGCGTGCTGATGGGCATCTTCGTCGGCGCCTCGCTGGCGGTCTCGGGCGCGGTGATGCAGGGGCTGTTCCGCAACCCGCTGGCCGATCCGGGCATCGTCGGCGTCAGCTCGGGCGCCTCGCTGGGCGCGATCCTCGCCATCGTGCTGGGCGGCGCGCTGCCGGGCTGGGTCGCGGCGTTCTTCGGCTGGTATCTGGTGCCCGTCGCCGCCTTCATCGGCGGCTGGCTGACCACCATGGCGCTTTACCGCATCGCCACCCGGCGCGGGCGCACCTCGGTCGCAACCATGCTGCTGGCCGGAATCGCGCTGGGGGCGATCATGGCGGCGCTGTCGGGGCTGGTGATCCTGCGCGCCAATGACCGCGAGCTGCGCGACCTGACCTTCTGGGGGCTGGGCTCGCTGGCTGGGACGAACTGGCCCAAGCTCTTGGCCGGGGCGCCGATCATGGCGCTGGCGCTGATCTCCGCCCCTTGGCTCGCGCGCGGCCTGAACGCGCTGGCGCTGGGAGAGGCGGCGGCCGGCCATGTCGGCATCCGGGTGCAGAAGGTCAAGAACCGCGCCATCCTGACCGTGGCGGGGGCCACCGGCGCCGCCGTCGCCGTCTCGGGCGGCATCGGCTTCGTCGGCATCGTCGTGCCGCACCTGCTGCGGCTGGCCAGCGGACCGGACCACCGCTGGCTGCTGGTCAATTCGGCGCTTCTGGGCGCGGTGACGCTGCTTCTGGCCGACATGGTCAGCCGCACCGTCATCGCCCCGGCCGAACTGCCCATCGGCATCGTCACCGCCATCATGGGCGGGCCGTTCTTCCTGTGGATCCTGCTGCGCAACCGGGGGGTGCTGGACCTGTGAGCCTGATCGCCGCCGACATTCATGTCAGCCTTGGCCGTAAGCCGATCCTGCACGGCGTCTCGATCACGGCGCGGGCGGGCGAGATCACCGCCATCGTCGGGCCGAACGGCTCGGGCAAGACCACGCTGCTGCGCAGCCTGACCGGAGAGCTGCCCTGCCGGGGCCGCATCACCCTGAACGGGCAGGACATGGCCCGCATGTCGCCCGAGGAGCTGGCGCGCCGGCGGGGCGTGCTGCCGCAAGCGGCCGCGCTGTCCTTTCCCTTCACCGTGGCCGAGGTGGTGCGCATCGGCATCGAGGCGCGCGGCGAGCACGCCGATGCGCTGGTGCCTCGGGCACTGGCGGCGGTCGATCTGGCGGACTTCTCCGGCCGGCTTTATCAGGAGCTTTCGGGCGGCGAGCAGCAGCGGGTGCAGCTGGCGCGCGTGCTGGCGCAGGTCTGGCAGCCGCTGGAGGCCGACGGCCCGCGCTGGCTGATGCTGGACGAACCGGTCAGCAGCCTCGACATCGCGCATCAGCTGACGGTGATGCGGCTTGCCGCCGGCTACGCGCAGGCGGGCGGCGGCGTGGTGGCGGTCATGCACGACCTGAACCTGACCGCGCTTTTCGCCCAGAAGCTGGTGCTGATGAAAGGCGGCCGCGTGCTGTGCCAGGGCCGCCCCGAGGAGGTGCTGACCGACGAGGCGCTGTCGCATGCCTATGGCTGTTCGTTGCGGGTCAATGCCGTCCCCGAGGCCGGTGTCTGGGTTTTGCCGCATGCGGCGGCCTGAAAGCCCGGGATCTGGCACCTGTCAGGAATGGTGTTGATGCGGAACAGCATGGTCAGCAGCGGCGACGAGGCCTCGGAAGGGAAATGGGCGCGATAGATGCGCTCGACGGTCCGGTCGGCGAACATGCTGTAGATGGCCCAGTTCATCTGGCGCGGAAACTCGGCATGATTGTGCGACGACATGATCAGCGCATAGGGCTCGTAACTGGCCGCGCCCCTGGCCGCCTGGCTGTCGCAGATGGTGTCGGCCGGCTTTTCCGCCGCTTCCGCCGCCTTTTCCTGTTGGTTCTTCTGGTTCGCCACCTGCCCTGACGAGCTCGGGGCGTCAGAACCTGTCTTCGGGGCCGCGCCGCCCGCCGCCTTCTCCGCCTGCCGGGCGATCATCGCGCGCACGATCTCGGCATCGCCGTAATAGCGGTCCAGCCTGCCCTCGCAGAAGGCGGCGGCCGCCAACTGGTGCGAATCAAACGCCTTGGAACGCACCTTGACGTCCTGGCGCAGCATCGTCTCGGGCAGTTCCTGCCTGAGCACCGCCTCGATGGTCGCGCCCCGGACGAAACCCCAGACCTCCTCGCGCACCGGCGGCGCGGCATCCGCCGCCTTGCTGTCCCCGGGCGCATAGAGCAGCATCCGGAAAGTCTCGCCCAGCCAGTTGGGAGTAACGGGTTCCTTGGTGTCGGGAGACTCTTGCTTCGGGGCGCGGCGTTCGCGCAGCTTTTCGCCCGGCTCGAAATAGGTGCCGTTGGCGATGAAGATGATCGGCGAGAAGGACAGCGATTCCACCAAGGATTTCTCCGTGATGTCCTTCGTTGGTTTCTCCCGGGCTTCCTTCTTGAGAGATGGCACCGTGTGGTAAATACGGTCCAGGGTGATGGTCGTGGGGTCGCACAGCAGGTCGATGGTCTTGGAACCCATGTCCAGGAACTGCGTGCGCCCGTCGGCATTCAGCTGCTCGGTCACGAAATGATAGCCGGCCCGGGTGACGGCCGCGATGCAAAGATCCCACAGGAAGCCGACATAGGTGTTGTCACGGGCGTTGCGGGACACGAAGGGCGGCACGTCGTCGCGCACGCCGATGACGATCACCTCTCGCGCCAGCGCCGCGGGACAGATCAGCAGCGCCTGGAGGGCCAGCAGCGCGGCAAGGCGGGCGATCCTAGGCATCGTGCGGCTCTCGGTCCGGATGGGTGCGGGACCCGGCCGATGCCGTCCCTGCAATCTGCGGGGGCCGCGGCGACCGCCGCACCAGCGCCGCGGCCAGGCAGAACATCACCGCCAGCCCGATCAGGCCCGAGAACAGCACGGAATAGAAGATCAGCCCCCGGTCCACCGAGTCGATCGCCGTGCGCGTGCTGTAGGACAGCGCGATCAGCGCCGTGAAATAGCGCGAGATCCCCCCCGTCGCCGCCATGATCAGCCCCCCGACGATGCCCCATTCCCAGGCAAAGCGCAGGCGGCTGTGCTGCGGCTCCAGCCGGTGACGGGTGTCGTCCATCAGCCAAAGCACCATCAGCGCCAGAACCACCCCGCGCAGGGCGCGCGGCGCCTGATAGTCGAAATCCACCTTGAACGCGGCCAACTGGACCCAGAGATCGCCCTTCGTCCAGCCGGTTTCGTTGCGCAGCGCCGCGATCCAGGAATTGGTGCCGATGACGAACATGGTCGAGACGAACCAGGCCAGCACCGCGATCAGCAGAATCTGGGGCAGCCTGTCGGTCCAGTCCGAGCGCGCCAGGTCGTGCCAGGTGCCGCGCGGGCGCCGGGTGTCGCGCACCGCCAGCGCCACGACCAGGGGAATCAGATAGGTGTTGAACGAGGTGGCCAGCAATTCGAAGCTGCGGCCATAGAAGCTGATCTGCTGGATGCCGCGTTTTCCCCAGTTTTCCAGCTCGCGCTCATAGACGTTCAATGTCCCGGCCCAGAGCAGGCAGGCCACGACCACGATGCCGAAAGTCCAGACCAGCGCCTTTTGCGTGGCCTGCCGGCGCAGCTCGGGCAGGTTGTCGCTGAGGATCGGCCGCAGGAATTCTTCCAGCACCTGCTCGGCCTCGGCCTGCTGGAGGCCGCGCGCGCCGAGGGCGGACGAAGCATGTCCGAATTGCAGCATGTCGTGTTCGACGTAAAGCGCCAGCAGGGTGCAGAAATCCTCGGCCAGTTCCTCGGTCTGGCGGGTCAGGGCACGCCAGCCGCCCGGCGCCACGATCTCGTTGCCGGGCTTGTCGGTCTCTTCGCCCTCGCGGGCGGCGGCGCCGTTCTGCGCCGCCTTCTCGTCCAGCCGCACCCGTTCGTCCAGCGCCAGCACCAGCCGCCCGGTGCGGATCTTCAGATCCTCCTCCAGCCGCCTGAACATCTCGCGGTCATGCGCGCGCAGCACCGGCAGCCGCCGTTCAAGCAGCCAGGCGTCGCAGGCGAAGATGATGCGCAGGTCGTTTTCGAAGGTCTCGGGATCGGGCAGCAGGCCGCGCGCCTGCGACACGGCGAAATAGCGCCCGAGCCGCAGCCAGTCCTCTTGCGGCAGCAGAAACCCGCCCTTGGACCGATCCGCAGCCGTGTCCCGGGCGGGTGCCGTGGCAGCCGTGACCTCTGCCGGCGGCGGCTGGCGGAAGCCGAAATAACGCCCCAGCCCCAGCCGGTCCCGCCGGCTCGGCAAGCCGCCGCCCGGCCGGTCCTCGGACGGGTCCGCGGGCTGATCGCGGACGGGCGCCGCGGGCGGGGACGGCAGGCGGAAATTGCCCTGGCGCAGCTTTTCGCTGGCGACGGCGACCTGGGTCGGAATGCCGGCCAGCCGGTGGGCCGCGTGGCGCATCCAGTCCTCGACGCGGTTGAGCAACTGGAAGCGCGGCAGCACCCCGACCATGATCAGCGCCACCGACAGCGATATCTGCGGCGAGATACCGTTTCTGATCGCGGTCTCTCCGGCCGGGCCGAGCTGCTGCATGGCGAGACCGGCGGCATCCGAGCCGGTGATCTGGCTCAGCGCCTTGGGCAGGTCCGTGGCGCCGATCCCGGGATCGAGCGGGATGCCGCCCAGCACCGGCAGCACCTCGGCATAGGCGCAAAGGAAGAAATAGATCGCCAGCAGCGAGACCGCATAAATCAGATATGCCTGCAGGACGACCTGCCGGGCGCGCAGATGATCGGCCGACAGAAGGTTGACCAGACGCTCCAGCTGCCCGGAATTCTCGAATGAGACCCGATTGAAACGCTCATAAGAAAACACAGCCACGATCGCCGCCCCGAAAAGCAGCGCAACCACTTCCTGCATGTTACGGCCTCAAGAAAATGAGGTCTGTCCTAACGGCATTGCTCGACGGCGGGGCGGCAGGCGCTTTGCGCCGATACCTGGGCCGTGACACCGGCAAGAACAACCAGAGCGAGAACCAAGCTTTTCATAACCCACTTCCTTTTATAAAGGAAACTGCGTGGATTATGCGCGTTTTCTTCAAGAATTTCAACTGGACTCCTGCGGGCTGCGTTCCGACCGCCGCCGGCTTTCGCAAAATCCGATAGCTGAATCTTTCTATTTCCAATCAAATGGTTTCAATTCGTTCCTGCGAAAAATACGCTTCCGCCAAGAAAAACCGCATCGCGCAAGCTGGAAAGCCGCGGCATGGGCGGCGACTCGGATGGGGCCCGCCGTCCGCCGGGCCGGAAAAGGCGCTGCATTCATCCGGGACGGGCGCCCGATGCCCGGGTTCGGGACGAATATCGCCGATTGTCCAAAGCGATTGACGAAATTCCAAGTCGGATCAACTATTGCGCAATAAGCCTTTTGCGACTCACCGATAATCCTTCCCCGACTCGGCTTCACAAGGAGGCTGACATGACATTGATTGACCAATCGGGACTGATCGGAAAAACGCGCGACCGACCCATCTGCAAGGAGCTGGAGACCGTCTTGCGCGGCGCCGGCCTGGCGGCGGGGATCGAGAGGATCCTGATCACCTCGGGCGGCCAGCCCGGCAGCGGCGGGCGGCGCACCGGCTCGACCCGCCACGACGGCGGGCGCGCCGCGGACCTGCAGCTGATCGCCGGCGGCCGCACGCTGAGCTTTTCGGACAGCCAGCCCGACCCGGCGCTGCGCAAGTTCGTCATCGCCGCCGCCGCGCAGGGTGCCACGGGCATCGGCGCGGGGACGGGCTACATGGGTGCGCATACGCTGCATGTCGGCTTCGGCACCACGCCCTCGGATCCGCGGCGCATCGTCTGGGGCGCCGGCGGCCGCGCGGTCAATGCCCCGCAATGGCTGCGCGACGCGGCGAATGACGGCTGGCACAGGCCGCCCGCCTGGGCCATGGTCTCGGACCAGCCCGAGGACCTGCCCGAGGACAGCGATA
Source organism: Paracoccus sp. MA (assembly GCF_020990385.1). Lineage (NCBI taxonomy): Bacteria > Pseudomonadati > Pseudomonadota > Alphaproteobacteria > Rhodobacterales > Paracoccaceae > Paracoccus > Paracoccus sp. MA. The sequence continues at coordinate 667,508 of NZ_CP087597.1, read as the reverse complement.
CGCTGCTGGACGCCGCGGCCGAGGACGATGCCGATGCCGCCGCGCCCGCCGGCGACCTGCCGGCCCTGCCCGCTTTGCCGCCGCGCTTCGGCATCGAGGTGATCCGCGCCGCCCAGGCCTCGCAACGGCGCTGGGGCGTGCCGGCCTCGGTCACGCTGGCGCAATGGGCGCTGGAAAGCGATTACGGCGCGCGCATGCCGGCGCGGTCGAACAACCCCTTCGGGATCAAGGCGGTCGGCAACCAGCCCAGCGTCGCCTCGTGGACGGTCGAGTTCCAGAACGGCACGCCCGGCCGCCGGCGCGAGCCCTTCCGGGTCTTTGCCAGCCTGGAGGACGCCTTTGCCGAACATGGCCGGTTGCTGGCCCAGTCGCGCCATTACACCCGCGCCCGCCAGTTCCTGAACGATCCCGACCGTTTCGCGGATGCCCTGACCGGCGTCTACGCGACCGACCCGCAATATGGCGCCAAGCTGCGCTCGATCATGCGCAAGAACGACCTTTACGCCTTCGACATCCCCGGCGACCTGCCGGCCGTCCGCGAACCCGCGCCGCCCTTGCGCAGGGGCGACGACGACCCGATGCGGGTCAGGCTGCTGCAAGAACGGCTGACCGCGCTCGGCTACAAGCTGGGGCGGATCGACGGCATCTTCGGCTCGCTGACCGCGGCGGCGCTGCTGGCCTTTCAGCACGACAACGGCCTGCCGACCACCGGCGTGCTGGACGCGGCCACCGAGGAGCGGTTGCAGACCGCCCGGCCCAGGCCGCTGGACGAACGCCGCCTGACCGCCACCGAAAAGCAGCTGGCCGAGGACGGTTCGGTCATCACCCGCGACGCCCGGCGCGGCCGCGTGCTCAGCTGGGCGACGGCGATCCTGGGCGCCTTCGGCATCGGCAACCGCGCCGTGGTCAACGCGGCCGGCGGCGCCGAGGGCGCGGTCCTGCCCACCGCCCTGCCCGCCACCGCCCTGCCCGACGGGCTGGCGCCCTTCCTGGCCGAGATCCAGGCACTGGACAGCGGCAATGCCGCCGCCCAGGCCGCGCGGCTTTCGGCCGAGGCGGCGCGGCTGAACGAGCAGCTGCGCAGCCTGCCGGCGGCCGCGGTCCCGCGCGAGCTGACCGATATCCTGGCCGCGCTGCGCCCCGAGGCGCTTGGCGACCCGGCGCTAGCCCGCGCGCTCGGCCGGCTGGTCGAGCAGGGCGGCGCCGGCAGCGGGCTGCGCACCGTGCTGGACCTGCTGCCGGGCTTCTTCCAGGACGGTTCGGTGCTGCAGACCGCCATGCGGGGCGTGGCGACGTTCGGCGACAGCCTGCTGCCGAATTTTGCCGGCTCGGCCCTGCTGCTGGGCATCGGCCTGTTCGGCCGCCACCTGGCCAACGGCATCGCGGCGGCGCGGGTCAGGGACCACCGGACGGCCGGCAACCTCAACCCGCTGCGCGGCTGACGGCGCCCCTTTTTGCCGCGATCCCGGACCGCGACTTAAGGCCGCGCCCATTTACAAGCGCGGCCCATCATCCGCATATTGGACATGACCCGGAGGATGGGAGACGCCCGGATGCATGCCATGGTGCTGGAACGGATCGGCGCGCCGCTGGTCTGGACCGAGCTTCCCGACCGCGACCCCGGCCCCGGCCAGATCCGGGTCCGCGTGCTGGCCTGCGGCGTCTGCCGCACCGACCTCCATGTCATCGACGGCGAATTGCCCGATCCGGTGCTGCCGATCATTCCCGGCCACGAGATCGTCGGCCGGATCGAGGCGCTCGGCCCCGGGGTGGACGGCCTGCGGGTGGGCCAGCGGGTCGGCATTCCCTGGCTGGGCCACAGCTGCGGCTGCTGCCGCTATTGCCGGGACGGGCAGGAAAACCTTTGCGATGCGCCGGGCTTCACCGGCTATACCCGCGATGGCGGCTATGCGACCGCGGCGATCGCCGATGCGCGCTTCGCCTTTCCGCTGGGCGAGGCTGGCGACGAGGTGGCGCTGGCGCCGCTGCTCTGCGCCGGGCTGATCGGCTGGCGCGCGCTGGTGATCGCGGGCAAGGCCGAGCGGCTGGGACTATACGGTTTCGGCGCGGCGGCGCATATCGTCGCCCAGGTGGCACGATGGCAGGGCCGCGCGGTGCATGCCTTCACCCGGCCGGGCGACCTGCGCGCGCAGGATTTCGCGCGTAGGCTGGGTGCGGTCTGGGCCGGCGGCTCGGATCAGGCGCCGCCCGAGGCGCTGGACGCCGCGATCATCTTCGCGCCGGTGGGCGCTCTGGTTCCCGCCGCGCTGCGGGCGGTGCGCAAGGGCGGCCGCGTGGTCTGCGCCGGCATCCATATGAGCGACATTCCCGCCTTTCCCTATGCGCTGCTCTGGCATGAACGCCAGATCGCCTCGGTCGCCAATCTGACGCGGCAGGACGGGCTGGATTTCCTGGGCCTCGCGCCCCGCATCGGCATCGTGACCGAAACCAAGACCTACCCGCTGCGCGAGGCCAATCGCGCGCTGGACGACCTGCGCGCCGGCCGTTTCGACGGCGCGGCGGTGCTCGTGCCGTAAACCGCCGGGCGCGGCTGCGCCCGGCCAGACCCATATCCGACCGGGAGCCGCAGCGATGAACGACATGAAACCTCCGCCCCCCGCCGCCCCCGAGCGGCCTGACAGGTCGGACAGGCCCGGCGCCGAAAGCTATCGCACCCTGGACCGCCTGCGCGAGGCGGCCACCGCCGGCTTCAGCACCGGACTGTCGCCGGTGGCGCTCGGCATGGCGCTTTTCGACTGGTCGGCGCATCTGGCCGCCGCGCCAGGCAAGCGGCTGGAACTGGCCGACAAGGCCCGGCGCGACGCGGCCGGGCTGCTGGCCCAGGCCGCCGCCCTTGCCGCCGATCCGCAAGCCGAGCCGATGATCCGCCCGCCGCCGCAGGACCGGCGCTTCCAGTCCGAGGCCTGGCGCCAGCCGCCCTTCAGCCTCTGGGCGCAGGGGTTCCTGCTGACGCAGCAATGGTGGCGCGACGCCACCCATGGCGTCCCCGGCGTCAGCCCGCATCACGAGAACCTGCTCTCGGCCCTGGCGCAGCAATGGCTCGACATGGTCTCGCCGGCGAACCTGCCCTTCACCAATCCCGAGATCATCGCCCGCAGCATCCGCAGCGGCGGGCTGAACCATCTGGCCGGGTTGCGCAACTGGGCCGAGGACATGGCGCGGCTGGCGGCCGGCAAGCCGCCGGTCGGGGCCGAGCGGTTCCGCGTCGGCCATGAGGTCGCGGCGACGCCCGGCACGGTGGTGTTCCGCAATCATCTGGTCGAATTGATCCAATACGCCCCCGCGACCGGAACCGTGCTGGCCGAGCCGGTGCTGCTGGTCCCGGCCTGGATCATGAAATACTACATCCTGGACCTGTCGCCGGAAAACTCGCTGGTCCGGCATCTGGTCCGGGCGGGGCATACGGTGTTCTGCCTGTCCTGGCGCAACCCGACGGCCGAGGACCGCGACCTGACGCTGGACGATTATCGCAGCCTCGGGGTGATGGCGGCGGTGGATGCGGTCTCGGCCATCCTGCCCGGGCGGCGCATCCATGCGGCGGGCTATTGCCTGGGCGGCACGCTGCTGGCCATCGCGGCGGCGGCCATGGCCGGGGCGCGGGACGACCGGCTGGCCTCGGTCTCGCTGCTGGCGGCGCAGACGGATTTCACCGAGCCGGGCGACCTGGGGCTGTTCATCGACCACGACCAGCTGCATGTGCTGGAAAGCCTGATGTGGCAGCGCGGCTATCTGACGGCCGAGCAGATGCTGGGCGCCTTCCGCTTCCTGCGCTCGGACGAGCTGATCTGGTCGCGCATGGTGCGCAGCTATCTGATGGGCGAGCGCGATCCGATGACCGACATGGCCGCCTGGGCCACGGATTCGACCCGCATGCCCTGCCGCATGCAGGGCGAATATCTGCGCCGGTTCTATCTGGAAAACGCGCTGGCCACCGACCGGCTGACGGCAGAGGGCCGCCCGGTGGCGCTGCGCAACCTGCGCGCGCCGATCTTCGCCGTGGGCACCGAGGACGATTACGTCGCGCCCTGGCAATCGGTCTATCGGCTGCATTACCTCAGCGATGCCGAGCTGACCTTCGTGCTGGCGGGCGAAGGGCACAATACCGGCATCATCTTCGACCCCGCCCGGCCCGGCAGCCATTACCGCATCGCCAGCCGCGAGCGCGACGGCGCCTGCCTCTGCCCCGAGGACTGGGCACGCGCTGCGGCGATGCGCCAGGGCTCGTGGTGGCCGGCCTGGAGCGACTGGCTGGCGCAGCATTCCAGCGCCGGGCGCGTGGCCCCGCCGGCCATGGGCGCGGCCGAGGCGGGCTATCCGCCGCTGGAAGAGGCGCCGGGCAGCTATGTCCGGCAGCGGTGACCCGCCCTGCCCTGCGCCGGCGCGGCGCGGGGTCAAAGCAGCAGGGCGGCCTCCATCGCCATCATCCGCTCTTCGTTGGCGGGGATGACCATGCTGGTGAATTTGCCCAGCGGCGCCATGTGCCGCAGGATCGCCTCGCGCACCGGGGTGGCGTTCTCGCCGATGCCGCCGGTGAAGATCATCGCGTCGATCCCGCCCAGCGAGACCGCCATGGCCGCCGCCGCCTGGGCGCATTTCAGCGCGAAGAAATCCAGCGCGAAGCGCGATTGCGGCTTGCCGTCCTTCAGCAGCGCCGCGACGTCGTTCGACCGGCCCGACATGCCCAGCAGGCCCGAGCGGTTGTAGATCAGGTCCTCGATCTCTTCCGGCGCCATGCCGAAGCTGCGCTGCATGAGCAGGATGGCCCCGGGATCGACGGCGCCCGAGCGGGTGCCCATCGGGATGCCGTCCACCGCCGTCATGCCCATGGTGGTGTCGATGCTGCGCCCCTCGTGCATGGCGCAGAGGCTGGCGCCATTGCCCAGATGCGCCGCGACGACCCGGCCGCGATGCAGCCAGGGCAGGTTCTCGGCCAGCACATGCGCGATCCACTGATAGGACAGGCCGTGAAAGCCATAGCGGCGGATGCCCTGCTCGAACATCGGCTCGGGGAGGGCGAAATGGGTGAACAGGGGATCGCGGCCGGCATGGAAGGCGGTGTCGAAGCAGGCCAGGTTCGGCACCCCCTCGCCGAACAGCCGGCGGGCGGCGGCGATGGCCGCCAGCCCGTGCGGCTGGTGCAGCGGCGCCAGCGGGACCAGTTCCTGCAGGTCCTGCAGCACCTGCGGCGTGACCGGGGTCGAACGGGTATAGGCCGTCCCTCCATGCACGATGCGATGCGCCACCGCCTCGATGCGCCAGCCCTCGTCATGCGCATCCAGGAAATCCAGCACCGCCTGCAGCGCGGCGGCATGGTCGCCGCCGGCGGCGAGGGGGGTGCGGCGCTCCGGCTCGCCGGTCAGCGCCGCGGCCAGTTCGGCATCGGCGCCGATGCGGCTGACCGCGCCCCGCGCCATGAGCGACAGCCCGTCGCGGGCGAAGACGCGGAACTTCAGGCTGGACGAGCCGGCATTGAGGGTCAGGATCGCCGGGATCATTTCACCAGCCCCCGCCGGCGCGCATCCGCCATCAGCACGGCCAGCGCGGTGGAGAGCATGCGGGCGCGCACGGAATCGGCGCGGCTGGTCAGGACCACCGGCACCCGCGCGCCCAGCACGATCCCCGCCGCGTCGGCGCCGCCCATGAAGACCAGCTGCTTGGCCAGCATGTTGCCCGATTCGATATCGGGGACCAGCAGGATGTCGGCCTGCCCCGCCACCGGCGAGACGATGCCCTTTTCCCGGGCCGCCGCCGGGCTGATCGCATTGTCGAAGGCCAGCGGCCCGTCCAGTTCGGCATCCTCGATCTGGCCGCGATCGGCCATCTTGCACAGCGCCGCCGCGTCCAGCGTGGCCTGCATCTTGGGATTGACCGTCTCGACCGCGGCGAGGATCGCGACCTTGGGCCGGGCCGGGCCCCACAGCAGGCGCCAAAGGACGATGGCATTGTGCAGGATGTCTGCCTTGACCATCAGGTCGGGCGCGATGTTGACCGCCGCGTCGGTGATGATGAAGGGGCGCGGATAATCCTCGGTCAGCATCAGGAAGGCATGGCTGATGCGCCGCTCGGTGCGCAGCCCGCATTGCGGATGGATCACCGCGCCCAGCAGCTCGTCGGAATGCAGCGAGCCCTTCACGATGGCGCCGACCTGGCCCGCCGCGGCCATCTGTGCGGCACGGGCGGCGGCGGCGTGGCTGTGTTCGGTATCGACGATCTCATAGGCGTCGGGGGCCTGGCCGGCCTCGATCAGCGCGGCGGCAATGCGGGCGGCGGGGCCGATCAGCACCGGCTCGATCAGCCCGGCGGCCACCGCATCGCCCACCGCCTCGAAGACGGAATGCTGCACCGGATGGACCACGGCGGTGCGCAGGGGCGGCAGTCCGGCACAGCGGTCGATGATGGCTTGATAGGCGTCGGTCATAGCTGTCCTTCCGTGCTGGCGCACTCCGCTGGCGCTTCAGTCTGCCCCCGGATCGCGTTCCGGGACAAGCCATGGAAAGACCGATATGTCTGTGTCTGGCAAGCAAAAAACGCCGTTCGCCTGCGTCTTTGCAGTGCGGCGACTGGCCGCGGGCGCGCTCGGGCGGTCCCGAGGGGGCGCACCATCCCGGCCCGCGGGTCCGATCACCGGCCGCAGCGAGCCTCGGACAGGGCCGGATCGGCCCGGATCGCCGCAAGGGTCCGGCAGGTCGGGCGGCATGATGTCCGGCAACGCAAGCCCGGGATGGCGTCCCGAACCCGGCGCGGGGCGCCGGGCGTCGCGCCGGCCGCAGGGGCGGACACCGTCCCCGACCCGATCCGGGTCCGGGACGGCAAGACGGCCCGCCCCGAAGGGCGGGCCGGCGTTTCAGTGCGACGAGGCCTCTGCCGCGCCGATCCCGGTTTCCGAGCGCACCTGCTGGGCCAGGAAGCCCGCCCGGTCGATCCGCGCCCGCATGCCGTTGTCCATCTTGGACACCAGCCAGATGCCCAGGAAGGCCAGCGTCATCGAGAACAGCGCCGGAGAGGTGTAGGGGAAGGGCGCCGAACCGGCCGGGTTGCCCAGCGTCGCCTCCCAGACCGAGGGCGACAGCACCGTCAGCACCACCGAGGAGATCAGCCCCAGGAAGCCGCCGACCACCGCGCCGCGGGTCGTGCAATCCTTCCACAGCACCGACATGAACAGCACCGGGAAGTTGGCCGATGCGGCCACCGCGAAGGCCAGCGACACCATGAAGGCGATGTTCTGGTTCTTGAAGGCGATGCCCAGCACGATCGCGACCAGGCCCAGCACCAGCGTGGTGATGCGCGAGACGCGCAGCTCGCTGCCCGGCGCGGGATTGCCGTTCTTGATCACGGTCGCATAGAGGTCGTGGCTGACCGCCGAGGCGCCGGAAAGCGTCAGGCCGGCGACCACCGCCAGGATGGTGGCGAAGGCCACGGCCGAGATGAAGCCCAGGAAGACGTTGCCGCCCACCGCCTGCGCCAGATGCACCGCCGCCATGTTCGAGCCGCCGACCAGCGCGCCGGAGCCGTCCAGGAATTCTGGATTGGTCAGCACGAAGGTGATGGCGCCGAAGCCGATGATGAAGGTCAAGAGGTAGAAATAGCCGATCCAGCCGGTCGCCCACATCACCGACTTGCGCGCTTCCTTGGCGCTGGGAACGGTGAAGAAGCGCATCAGGATATGCGGCAGGCCGGCGGTGCCGAACATCAGCGCCATGCCGAAGCTGATGGCCGAGATCGGGTCCTTGATGAAGGTGCCCGGACCCATGATCGACTGGCCGGCCGTTGCCGCATCCTCGGCGCTGGCGCCGCCGCTGGCGGCAAGCTCGGCCTTGACGCGCACGGCGTCGGCGAACATCGCCTCGGGGCTGAAGCCGTAATGCCACATGACCATGAAGGACATGAAGGACGCGCCGCCCAGCAGCAGGCAGGCCTTGATGATCTGCACCCAGGTCGTCGCGGTCATGCCGCCGAACAGCACATAGATCATCATCAGCGCGCCGACGATCACCACCGCGATCCAGTAGTCCAGCCCGAACAGCAGCTGGATCAGCGAACCCGCGCCCACCATCTGCGCGATCAGGTAGAAGGCCACCACGACCAGCGTGCCCGAGGCGGCGAAGATGCGCACCGGGGTCTGGGCAAAGCGGAAGGCCGCCACGTCGGCAAAGGTGAAGCGGCCCAGGTTGCGCAGCCGCTCGGCCATCAGGAAGGTCAGGATCGGCCAGCCGACCAGGAAGCCGATCGAATAGATCAGCCCGTCATAGCCCGAGATCATCACCGCGGCCGAGATCCCCAGGAAGGATGCCGCCGACATGTAGTCCCCGGCGATGGCGAGCCCGTTCTGGAAGCCGGTGATACCGCCGCCGGCGGTATAGAAATCCGCCGCCGACTTGGTCTTCGACGCCGCCCATTTGGTGATGTAGAGCGTGCCCAGCACGAAGACCGCGAACATGACGATGGCGGTCCAGTTCGTCGCCTGCTTCTCGGCGCCCTGGATCACGTCGGCGGCCATGGCCGCGCCGGGCGCGGCCAGAAGCGCGGCCGCCAAGCCGCAGCGCAGGATATTGCGATTCATTTCAGCGCCTCCTGCCGGACCTTCTCGCTGAGCTCGTCGAACTCGCTGTTGGCGCGGCGCACATAGATGCCGGTGATGATGATGGTGAAGACGATCACGCCGAAGCCCAGGGGAATGCCCCAGGTCATGACGCCGTCGCCGATCCGCGCGGCGAGCAGTTCCTTGTCGAAGGCAATCAGCAGGATATAGCCGTAATAGACAACGAGCATCGCGATCGTCAGAATCCAGCCGTAGCGGGATCGCTTCGCTTTCAGCAATTGATAATTCGGATCTGCGGCGATCCGTTCGACCAGGTCTTCTTGCATCGGGGTCGTGCTCCTCCACTGCCACGATCTGGGCTTTCTCGGCCGCGCCGGCGGAATTGCCGGCGAGACGAATTTTTCGGTAGCGGGCCGGCGGCGGACTCTCGGGCCAAGCCGGGACCGGTCGCGGGCGACGCTGGCGCCCGCGCTAGCCGGTATTGCCTGCGGGCGCTTCCGGCGCCCGCGCTTTTCCTCAGTGCCGGTTCATTCTGTTTTCGATGAGTTCGTCGACGACGGCGGGGTCTGCGAGGGTGGAGATGTCGCCGAGGGCGGCGAAATCGTCCTCGGCGATCTTGCGCAGGATGCGGCGCATGATCTTGCCCGAACGCGTCTTCGGAAGACCCGGCGCCCATTGGATCAGGTCCGGCTTGGCGATCGGCCCGATCTCGGTGCGCACCCATTTCTCCAGGTCGGCGCGCAGCTCGTCGCTGGGCTCCACCCCGTTCATCAGCGTCACATAGGCATAGATGCCCTGGCCCTTCAGCGGATGCGGATAGCCCACAACCGCCGCCTCGGCCACCTTCTCATGCGCCACCAGCGCCGATTCCACCTCGGCCGTCCCCATCCGGTGGCCCGAGACGTTGATCACGTCATCCACCCGCCCGGTGATCCAGTAATAGCCGTCCTCGTCCCGCCGGCAGCCGTCGCCGGTGAAGTAATAGCCCGGATATTGCTGGAAATAGGTCTCCATGAAACGCTGGTGGTCGCCCCAGACCGTGCGCATCTGACCCGGCCAGCTGTCGGCGATGCACAGCACCCCCTCGGCCGGGTCGCCCTCCTGCACCGCCCCGCTCGCGGCATCCAGAACCACCGGCCGGACCCCGAAGAAGGGCAGCGTCGCCGAACCCGGCTTGGTCTCGATGGCGCCCGGCAGCGAGGTGATCATGTGGCCCCCCGTCTCGGTCTGCCACCAGGTGTCCACGATCGGGCAGCGCCCCTTGCCGACATGCCGGTCGTACCAGACCCAGGCCTCGGGGTTGATCGGCTCGCCCACCGTGCCCAGCACCCGCAGGCTGGACAGGTCGTATTTCTCGACCCATTCCGGCCCCTGCCCCATCAGCGCCCGGATCGCGGTCGGCGCGGTGTAGAACTGGTTGACCTTGTGCTTCTCGCAGACCGCCCAGAAGCGGCCGGCATCGGGCCAGGTCGGCACCCCCTCGAACATCAGCGTCGTGGCGCCGTTGGCCAGCGGGCCGTAGACGATGTAGCTGTGCCCGGTCACCCAGCCCACGTCCGCCGTGCACCAGAACACGTCGCCGTCGCGATAGTCGAAGACGTATCGATGCGTGATCGCCGCGAACAGCAGGTAGCCGCCGGTGGAATGCACCACCCCCTTGGGCTTGCCGGTCGAGCCCGAGGTGTAAAGGATGAACAGCGGATCCTCGGCCCCCATCGGCCGCGGCGGGCAGTCGGGGCTGACCTCCTCCATCAGCTTCAGCACGTCCACGTCGCGCCCCTCGATCCAGGTGGTCTGGTCGCCGGTATGCTTGACCACCAGGCAGCGCACCCGGTCCGAGCAATGCAGAAGCGCCGCGTCGGTGTTCGACTTCAGCGCCGTCTTGCGGCCGCCGCGCGGCGCGGTGTCGGCGGTGATCACCAGCTTGGCGCCGCTGTCGTTGATGCGGTTGGCCAGCGCGTCGGGCGAGAAGCCGGCGAAGACGATGGAATGGATGGCGCCGATGCGCGCGCAGGCCAGCATGGCATAGGCCGCCTCGGGGATCATCGGCAGGTAGATCACCACCCGGTCGCCGCGCATCACCCCCTGCGACAAGAGCACGTTGGCGAAGCGGTTCACCTTGTCGGACAGCTCGGCATAGGTGATGTGGCGCGCCGGCCGGGCCGGGTCGTCCGGCTCGAAGATGATCGCGGTCTGGTTCGCCCGCTCGGGCAGGTGGCGGTCGACGCAGTTCACCGAGGCGTTCAGCACCCCGTCCTCGAACCATTTGATCGAGACCCGGCCCATGGTGAAATCCGTGTCCTTCACCCGGGAATAGGGCTCGATCCAGTCGAGCCGCAGACCCTCGCGCCCCCAGAACCCCTCGGGATCCGAGAGCGATTCGGCATAGAGCCGCGCATAATCCCCAGGCCCCGCATGCGCAGCAGCAAAGCCAGACGGAACAGGATGTTTCTCAAGCGATTCAATGGACATGGCGCGCCTCCTCTACTCGCGACAGGATCGGTCCGCGACGCTCTCACCCTCCTCAAGGTGCCGCAAGCGAGCGTCCGAATGCCGATTGGCCGTGATGTTAACAGTAATCTTTATTTTTCGTAAACCATTTTTTTAAAAAGGGAATTTTGTAAATTCATTGACGACGATAAGCTTATTTTTGTAAATTATTCACAGGATCGTCAGCAGACCGGGGGTACGGCCACTGACGCGCCGCGATCTCGGTCGCCCGCCGCAGGCTCGGCGGCGCGGCGGCGACGGCCTTCAGCCCGGTCCTGACCCGGTCCAGCACCTCGCCATCGGCGCGCTCGGCATAGACCATATGCGTCGAATGCGAGAATTCCGGCGCACCGGGCACCAGCGACAGCCGTCCCACGGCCAGGAAGGGCCGGACGATCCCAAGCCGGAAATAGCCGCAGCCGCCCACCGTCAGCAGATAGGTCAGCGCCAGAGGCCCCAGCGAGATCGACACGGGCGGGCTGAGATCGGGAAACGAGGTCTCGAAACTGGCGGCGAAATTCGGCCCCCAGTCGACATGGATGAAATCCTCGGCCGCGAAGCGCCCATCCGCGGCGCTGCTGACCAGCACCAGCTTTTCCTCGGCCAGCAATTCGTTGACGAGGTTCGGCGCATGGGGCGGGTTGTAGAGCACCGCCACATCCATCGAGCCCTCCTGCACCCGCGCCATCAGGCTGGCCGGGCCGTCCACTTCGGCCCGCAGCGCGATGTCCGGGCATTCGCGGCGCATCCAGATCAGCCAGTCGGCCAGCAGCGGATGCCACAGGCTCAGCTCTCCGCCCAGATGGACGCCGGCGCTGCGGCCGGGCGGCAGGGCGACCTGCTGGCGTGCCCGTTCCCACAATTGCAGCATGGCGGTGGCATGGCGCACCAGCCGCTCGCCCGAGGGCGTCAGCCGCGCGCCGGCCTTGTTGCGGATGAACAGCCGTCGGCCCAGGCTGTTCTCGAGCGTGCGGATGCGGGCGCTGACCGCGGTCTGGGTGATGTTCAGCCGGTCGGCGGCGGCGACGAAGCTGCCGGAATGCACGACCTCGAGAAAGGTGCGGGCCTGATTGGTGTCCATGAAATAAGAACAAAATTATTTCTGATAACCGCAATATAATGAATTTGCCTGTGCCATGCCAGAGTGCCATCTTGCCCGGGGAACAGGGCCGCCCGCGCCGCGCTTCGCAGGCGCGGCGGGGCCGACGCCCCTGGACGACGAAGATCGAAAGGACATCACCATGTCGCTGCAACTGGGCCAGATCGCGCCCGATTTCGAACAGGACAGCACCGAGGGTCCCATCCGCTTCCACGACTGGCTGGGGGAAGCCTGGGGCGTCCTGTTCAGCCATCCCAAGAACTTCACCCCGGTCTGCACCACCGAGCTGGGCGAGGTCGCCCGGCTGAAGCCCGAATGGGACAAGCGCGGCGTCAAGCCGCTGGGCCTGTCGGTCGATCCGCTCTCGGCGCATGGCGAATGGTCCCGGGACATCGCCGAGACCCAGGGCCATGCGCTGAACTTCCCGCTGCTCGCCGATGCGGACGGCCGGGTCGCGCGGCTTTACGGCATGATCCACCCGGAAAGCGATCCGACGCTGACGGTGCGGGCGGTCTATGTCATCGATCCGGCGAAAAGGATCCGGCTGGTCCTGACCTATCCGCCAAGCTCGGGCCGCAATTTCGCCGAGATCCTGCGCGCCATCGACAGCCTGCAGCTGACCGATGCCGAAAAGGTCGCGACCCCTGTGAACTGGAATCCGGGCCAGCCCGTCATCATCCCCGCCAGCCTGTCCGATGCCGAGGCCGGGCAGCGTTATCCGCAGGGCTGGCGGACCCTGCGCCCCTATCTGCGCGTCGTCGATCTGGCTGCGCAGGACTGACCGACCCGGAAAGGAGCCCGCGATGGCAGAGGATGAGTTGAGCGACCGCAGCATCGCGGCAGCCCATGGCGTCGGCGGCCGCGACCGTTTTGGCGCCATCGTGCCGCCGATCTATCTCAGCACCAGCTATGCCTTTGCCGGCTTCGACCGGACGCGCGGCTATGACTATACCCGTGCCGGCAATCCCAGCCGCGACCTGCTGGCCGAAACGCTGGCCGGGCTGGAGCATGGCGCGGGGGCGGTGGTCACCTCCTCGGGCATGGCGGCGCTGGACCTGCTCTTGGCGCAGGTGCCGCCGGGCGGGACGATCGTCGCGCCGCATGACTGTTATGGCGGCACGCAGCGCCTGCTGACGGCGCGGCGCGACCGCGGCGCCTTCCGGCTGGCGCTGGTCGATCCCGCCGACCCTGCCGCCATGGAGGCCGCGCTGGCCGAGCGCCCGGCGCTTCTGCTGATCGAAACGCCCAGCAATCCCTTGATGCGGGTGACGGACATCGCCGCGCTGGCCGCGCTGGCGCATGGGGCCGGGGCGAAAGTGGCGGTGGACAACACCTTCCTGTCGCCGGCCTTGCAGCAGCCCTTGCTGCTCGGCGCGGATTTCGTGGTCCATTCCACGACCAAATATCTCAACGGCCATTCCGACGTGCTGGGCGGCGCAGTGGTGGCGGCACGGGCCGAGGATGCCGGCGCGCTGGCGGAATGGGCGAACATCACCGGCAGCGTCGGCTCTCCGTTCGACGCCTTCCTGACCCTGCGCGGCATCCGCACGCTTTTCGCCCGCATTGCCCAGCAGCAGGCCAGCGCCATGGCGGTAGCGGAGTTCCTGCGCGACCGGCCCGAGGTGGCGGCGGTGCATTATCCCGGCCTGCCCGAGCATCCCGGCCATGCGCTTGCCGGCCGCCAGCAGCGCGGCTTCGGCGCCATGCTCAGCTTCGAGCTGCGGGGCGGGCTGCCGGCCGTGCGCCGCTTCGTCGAGGCGGTCCGGGTCTTCACGCTGGCGGATTCGCTTGGCGGGGTGGAAAGCCTGATCGCCCATCCGGCGACCATGACCCATGTCAGCATGGGCGCCGAGGCGCGGCGCGGCGCCGGGATCGGCGACGGGCTGCTGCGGCTGTCGGTCGGGCTCGAGGACGAGCGCGACCTGCTCGGCGGACTCGATGCGGGCTTCGGGGCGCTCGGCGCGTAATCGCGGCTGTGCGGCCCGGTCAAGCGCGGACGCGCCGGGCCCCGCACACATGTCGCGCCAAGATCGCCGTCCGGCGGATCCCGACCGGCAGCAGCCTCATCGCCTGCAATTCGCTGCTGCGCGGACCGGATGGATGCGCCGCGCGAAGCCCGGGCCCGGCGGCCGCGGCCCCGCAGGAACAGCAGGCCACAGGCATGTGCGCCGTCGGGGGCGGCCGTGCAGCGTGATGTTCATGCATGATGCGGAAAGCTTGCGCGCCGCCGGGCCGTTTCCCTGCCCCCTCAGCCGCGGCCGGTTCCGTGCGGATGCGCGGCCTCTATCCGGGTGCCCGGAACCCCGGCCAGCAGCCTTTCCAGCGCCGGACGATCCGCGGTCAGGCAGGCAGCCGTGGACAGCGCATCGGCCAGCGCCGCGCCGGGTGCCGAGATGCTGACCGAGCGCCAGGCGGGGGGCGCCGGCATTCCGCTGCGCGGATCGAGGATATGGCCGTCGCGTCCGGCGGCGTCGAAACAGGTGCCCAGCGGCGCCGAGGTCGCCAGCGCCCGGGCGCGCAGGCCCACCGCACCACCCCCGGCCAGCCGCACCGGCCATTCCGTGCCGTCGGGCCGGGCGCCTAGGGCCCGCAACTCGCCGGTATCGATCAGGATGTCGTCCAGCCCCTCGGCCTTAAGCAGCGAGGCGACGCGATCGGCGACATAGCCCTGCCCGATGCCGTTCAGCGTGATCGCCATTCCCGGCTCCAGCGCGATGCGTGCCGCGTCCAGCCGCAGGCGCCGCCAGCCGGTGCGGGCCAGCGCCTCGCGCCGCGCCTGCCACGAGGGGCGGCGTCCCGCCGCAGCGGCCTCGGCCCAGAGCGACCAGAGCGGCTGCACGGTCGGATCGAACAGCCCGCCGCTGGCGCGATGCACCGTCCCGGCCAGAGACAGGCATTCAAGCAGTTCGAAGGGCGGCGCATCCAGCGCCCCCTCGCGGTTCAGGCGGGAAAGCGCGCTGTCCGGGCGATAGAGGCTGAGGATGTTTTCCAGCCGGTCGATCTCGGCCAGGCAGCGGGCGGTGATCGCCTCGGCCTCCGGGTGGTCGATGCGGATCGAGGCACGGGCGCCGAGCGCCTGCCCGACCCAATGCCGGCCCGGCTGGGCGCGCGAGGCCGCAGGCAGCAGCGCCATGGCGGCGGTGATGGTCAGAAAGCGACGGCGGGACAAGGTCATGTCGCGGGCTCCTCGGGTTGGCTCAGCGCGCGCAGGCGTTCAAGGAAATCGGCGTCCGAACCGCTGTCGGGCGCGGTTTCCTCGGGCGTCAGCACCATCTCGTCGGGGATCGCGTCAAGCGTCATCACCTGCCCGCCATGGGCGGCGGCAAAGGCCCCGGCAGCCTCGCGGCTGGAGAAGGGCACCGCCTCGGGCGCGCCCATGCCGCCCATGCGGGCCGAGCCCATGACGTAGAAGGCGTCGCCGGCGGGAATCCAGTTGCCCTCTCCCGGCTCTTCCCAGCTTGCGCCTGCCCTGCCCATGTCGTTGACATGGATGGCCAGGATCGGGTGGCTCTGTTCCGGCATCCTCGCATAGGCGATGGCGTCGCGGACCTGGCTGAAGAACAGGGGCGTGCCCGGCATCCCCTCCAGATGCACCTGCGCCTTGGGGCCGGGATGCTCCAGCAGGTTCATCTGGCAGAAATGGCCCAGCGTCTGGGCGTTCAGCTCGACCGGGGCGGTGTCCTGCGCCACCTCCTCGCGGCAGGCGGCAAGGCCCAGCAGCAGCACCAGCAGAAGCGCATGTCTCATGGCGTGACCTTTCGGAATGCGGCAATGGCAAGGCCAAGCGCGGCCAGCGGCCAGGCCAGGACCGACAGCGCCGATTGCCAGAGCGGGATGGTCGCTGCGGCCCCGCCCACGCCGGCGGCGGCGGCGGTGGCCTCGGCGGCCGAGAGGTTGAACAGGCGGAAAGCATCGGCGGGGTTGGCCAGCAGCGCGACCGGCAGCACCTCGGTGGTGAAGCCGCCGCCGCCATCGGCGACGATCAGCGCCAGCAGGCCCAGGTCGTAAAGCACCACCAGCCCCAGCCACAGCCCGACCGCCAGACCCGCCGCGCCCGAGGGCCGCCGCGCGATGCTGGACAGCGCATAGCCCGCGCCGAGGAAGGTGGCGCCCAGCAGGGTCGAGCTCCACATCAGCCGCCACAGCGCCGGGAGGCCGGCGGTCGAGGCCGGATCGGTCCAGACCGCCGCCAGCGCCGCCGCGCCGTAGCCGGCCCCGACCGCCAGCGCCAGGATCGCCATATGCGCGACCAGCTTGCCCGCCAGCACCTCGGCCCGCGCCACCGGATAGGTCAGAAGCAGGGGCAGCGTGCCGCGCTCGACCTCGCCGGCGACGGCGTCGAAACTCATCAGCAGCGCCAGCAGCGGCACCAGATAGACGGCCAGCGAGGTCAGCGAGGCCACGACAACCGACAGCCGGTCGGCGCCGATGTCGCCGGTCGGCGCGGCGCCGGCCGCCGCCAGCACCAGCGCGAAGACCACCATCAGCCCGGTGGCGATGGCCACCCAGCGGTTGCGCAGCGCGATGCGGAACTCCAGCGCCGCGGTGGAAAGGATGCGGCGGATCATTGCCCGTCCCTCCGGCTGAAATGGCTGTAGATGTCCTCGAGGCTGGGCGGGATCACGTCCAGATCGGCGACCTGCCCGCCCAGCCCGGCGATGCGGGCCAGCAGGCCCAGCTTTTCGTCCTGGGCGCAGGCCAGGTGCAGCGTGCCGTCGCCCGCCAGCCGCGCCTGCGGCAGCGCATCGGCCAGCGCCCCCGCCGCGCCCTCGGCGGGCGTCACCGTCAGCCCGACCGGCAGGGCGGCGCGGCGGCGCAGCTCCGCCAGCGTGCCCTCGGCCACCAGACGGCCCTGCGACAGGATCAGGATGCGGTCGGTGCGGGCCTCGACCTCGGTCAGCACATGCGAGGACAGCAGGATCGCCGCCCCTTCGGCCGCCAGCCCGTCGAGCAGCGCATAGAAATCGCGCCGCGACACCGGGTCGAGCCCCGAGGTCGGCTCGTCCAGCACCAGCAGCCGCGGTCGCCCGATCAGGGTCTGGGCCAGGCCGACGCGCTGGCGCATGCCCTTGGAATAGGTGCCGATGCGGCGACGCGCGGCCTTGGCCAGCCCGACCCGCTCCAGCAGTTCCATGGCCCGGCGCGGGCTTTCGCCGCGCAGGGACAGGTAATGGCGGATCTGCTCCTCTCCGGTCAGGGCCGGGTGGAAGGCGGCGTTTTCCGGCAGATAGGCCACCTGCATGCGCGCCTGGGCCGAACCGGGCGCGGCGCCGCAGACGCGCACCTCGCCGGCATCGAACGGGATCAGGCCCAAGATGATCTTCATCATCGTGGATTTTCCGGCTCCGTTATGGCCCAGCAGCGCGACGCGCATGCCCGGCCCGAGGTCCAGCGAGACCTCGGCCAGGGCCTCGACGCTTTGGAAGCGCTTAGTGAGACGCGAGATCGTCAGGGTCGATATCATCGTAAGTTCCTTTTGCCCAACGCCCGGCGGCCTCGGCCTCATAGGCCGCGATCTCGGGCGGGACGGGGATGGTCAGGGGCCGCATCAGCGGCGCGCTGTCCTGCACGCCGCCCGGCAGGGTGGCGGGAAAGCTCTGCTGGCTCCAGCGGATCAGCTGCACGGCAGGGGCGCCGGTCAGGAGTGCGGCGGCAGGCTGCGACCACAGGATGTGGTCCATCAGGTCGTTGGGGCGATAGACCCCGTCGGCGATGCCGTCGCCGTTCAGGTCGAAGCCCGGATGGTCGGACCAGAAATTGCCGCGCCCCTCGTGGCTCCATTCGATATGGCGGGTGCCCACGTATTTCACCTGCTCGCGATTGCCGATGAAGGCGTTGCCGCTCAGCACGTTGCGCTCGGACCCGGCGGTGAAATGGATGCCGATGCCGCAATCCTGGAAACGGTTGTTCCAGATCAGGTTCTTGTGCGCGTTATAGATGAACAAGCATTTCCGGGAACCGCCGCGGATCAGGTTGCCGGTCACGTCGGCATTGTTGGCATAGTTCAGCATCAGGCCGTGCTCGCGGTCGCCCAGGCTGCGGTTGTCGCGGATCACCGCCCGGTCCGAGAACATGATGGCGAAGCCCAGATGGTTGCCGATGCTGACATTGCCCGAAACCTCGGTATTGCGGGTATACATGAAATGCACGGCAAAGCGCAGGTCGCGAAACAGGTTGTCGCGATAGAAGCTGTCGGCGCTGGCATTCGAGAAGATGCCGTCGCGGCCGAAGCGGACGCTGTTGCCCTGAACCAGCGCGCCGGGGCTGTTCCAGACATAGATGCCGTTGCCGCGCTCGTTCATGCGGGGGTCGCGGGTGCCGATGATCTCGTTGCCGACGATCCTGGCGTCGCGGCCGCCATGCAGGTCGATGCCGTGCATGTTCCCGGTCAGCCGCAGCCCCAGCACCTGCGCCCGGTCGGCGCCCTTGAGGATCTTGACCCCGGCGTCGAGGTCCTTGTTCGCCATGCCCGAGCCGGTGACCGAAAAGCCCTGCAAGGTGACGTCGGGGGCGGCGATGGTGACGACCGTGCCCTGCCCCTGCCCGTCCACGACGGCGGCGCGGCCGCCGGCGATGGTCAGCGGCCGGTCGATGGTGACGGGGCCGGCATGGACCCCGTCCTGAAGCCGCAGCACATCGCCGGGGGCGGCCCCGGCGATGGCCCTGGCCAGGCTGCCCGCGCCCGGCGCCACGGCATGCTCGGCCGCAAGCGCGGGCCAGGCAATGAGCAGGGCGAGGGCAAGGGTCAGCAGGCCGCGCATCGGGTTCAGGCCTCCCTCGGCTCGACCAGCATGCGGCCGCGCATTTCCATGTGCAGCGCATGGCAGAACCATTGGCAGTAATACCAATAGACGCCGGGATTGGCGGCGGTGAAGGTGACCGAGGCAGTCATCTGCGGCCCGATCTCGATGGCGACGCCGTGATTGCCCATCGTGAAGCCATGCGTCAGGTCGTCGATCTCGTCCAGGTTGGTGACGATCACCGTGACCTCGTCGCCCTCTTTCACGGTAAAGCTCTCGACCGAGAAGCTGGGCGCGACGCTGGACATGTAGACCCGCACCTTGTTGCCGTCGCGGATCACCTCCTCGGTCCAGTTGTCGAGGTCGACGCCATCGGCCTCGGCCTGGGCGCGGGTCTCGGCCCACATCGGGTCGTTGCGGTCCCAGACCGATTTGATGTTCGACAGGATCGAGGGATGCACGGCGATGGCGTCATGCGGCTCGGCAAAGGTCGGGCCGTCATGGACCAGCACCATCTTGTCGCCCGAGATGTCGATCAGCTGGTCGTTCTCCGGCTTCAGCGGCCCGACGTTCAGGAAACGGTCCTTCGAGAACTTGGACAGGCAGACCAGCCAGTCGTTGGTGGCGTCCAGCGTCTCGCCCATCACGGTCTTCAGGTGGCCGGGCTGGTAATGCACGTCCAGCTTGTCCTTGATCGGATCGACCTTCTCGCCGGCATAGGCGCGGATTGCGTCCTCGATGTTCCACTTGACCACCTGGCTGTCGAGGAACAGCGAGGTATAGGCGTTGCCGCGCCCGTCGAAGGCGGTGTGCAGCGGGCCGAGGCCCAGCTCCGGCTCGGCCACCACGGCGCTGCGCGGCTCGGCGTTCTCGTAGAACAGCGCGTCGAACCGGGTCACGTCCAGCACCGTCACCGTGGGCGACAGCTTGCCGGCGACGCACAGGTGCTTGCGGTCCGGCGCCATGTTGCAGCCATGCGGGTTGTTGGCGATCGGAATGTAGCGGGTGAAGAGGCTGTTCGCCTCTTTCCGGCCGTCCAGCACCTTGACGCCGTTCACTTCCTGATACTCGCCCGCGGCGACGGCCTTTTCGATCTCGGCGATGTTGAAGACGACGATGTGATCCATCTCGGCCGCCGTCATCTCGGCCAGGGTCAGGCCCTTTTCCGAGTTGTAGGAGGTCGAGAAGGCCCATTTGCCCTCATAATCGGCATCGCAGTTGTCGAGGTTGCCCGAGACCAGCACCTGCCAGGCGACTTCCCACTTGTCGGCATCGACGGCGGTAAAGACGTTCACATACTGATCGACGTTCTCCATGTTGGTGCCGTCGTTGACCAGCGGCGCCTCGTCCTCGCCGTTGCAGAACACATAGTTGCTGCGCGGCCATTTCTGCGGCCGCAGGCCGTGGATGCCCTTGGCGTTGGGGATCTCGAGGATGGCGTCGCATTTCATCACGTCGCAGCGCACCCGCGCCACGCGGGTATTGGCCTTGTCGTTCATGAACAGGAAGCGACCGTCATACTTGCCCTCGGTGAAGGACATGTGGACGTGGTGCAGGTCGCCGTTGTCATGGATGCGCTTGCCGTTGGCGGCGAGGTATTTCTTCGTCCGCTCGCTCATCGTGCGCTGGTGGATGCGGATCGATTCGTTGGTCTGGCCCCAGCCGGTGGCCGAGCAGCGGTTGAAGACCGGCACCCGCATCAGCTCGCGCATCGAGGGAATGCCGAGGATGCGCATCTCGCCGCTCTGGCCCGAGGACCAGAAGCCGTAATAGCTGTCGAGCTGGCCGGGCGCCACCGCGCCATCGGCGCCGGCGGCCAGCACCGCGCCGCTGCCGGCGACGCTCGCGACCCCCGCCGTGCCAAGGCCGAGCGCCGCCGGCCCCAGGGCCAGCCGTCCGCCGAACGCGCCGGCCATGGCCGCGCCCCCGGCCGTCGCACCCAAGAGCGCGCGGCGGCTGAGACCCTTTTCCTGTTTCGATTCCATGATCGAACTCCTTCTGGTTAAGCTTCAATCTTGCGGGCGGCGTTGGGATGGCCGGCCGGCGGCTGGCCCAGCTTGGGCATGCTGCCGGCGGCCACGGCCTCGCGCCGCTTCAATTTCTTGATCACCACCGGGCAGGTGGTCTCGGACTGGTAGAGCACCTGGCAATGCAGGCAGTTGATGCATTCGTTGGGATTGATCTCGCCCGTGGGGTGGATCGACTGCACGGGGCATTGCCGGGCGCAGGTCTGGCAGGGATTGCCGCATTCGTGATAGCGCTTGAGCCAGTCGAACATGCGCATCCGGGCCGGAATCGCCAGCGCCGCGCCCAAGGGGCACAGATAGCGGCAATAGAACCGCTCGACGAAAAGCCCGGCGATCAGCAACGCCGCCGCATAGGCCACGAAAGGCCAGGCCCGAACGAAATTCAGGATGATCGCGGTCTTGAAGGGCTCGACCTCGGCCAGATGCTCGGCCTGCTCCACGCTCATCAGCGAGACGCCGAAAAGGCCCAGGAAGATCATGTATTTGACCGGCCAGAGCCGCTCGTGCAGCCCCCATGGCAGGGTCCATTGCGGGATGCGCAGCTTGCGCGCGATCTGGTTCGTCAGCTCTTGCAGCGCGCCGAAGGGGCAAAGCCAGCCGCAATAGGCCCCCCGGCCCCAGAAGAGCAGCGCCGCCGCGACCGCGAACCACAGGATGAAGGTCAGCGGATCGAGCAGGAAGGCCTGCCAGCTGAAGCCGTTCACCAGGCTGCCGAACAGCGCCATCAGGTTCACCACCGACAGCTGCGCATTGGCATACCAGCCCAGAAACACCAGCGTCACGGTCAGGAAGCCCATGCGGAAGACATAGAAGGCGCGCTCGTTGCGGGTGGCGAAGCTCTGGAAGAAGAACACCCCGGTCAGCACCAGCAGCATGGCGCCGAGCCCGGCGATCTTGGGCTTGGAATCCAGCCAGATGCGCCTCCACAGCTCGGCCTGGGCCTGGCTCTCGTCGGGCTGGGCCGCGGGCGCCGCGGCCTGGGGCGCGGCCACGCCGCGCAGGTATCTCTGCGGCAGCTGATAACCCAGGTCGAAGGTGTGGAAGACCTTGTCGATCGGCCCGACCTCGCGCTGGACCAGTAACTGGATGCGGAAGGGCTTCGTCGGATCGAAACCCGAGGCGGCGGGGATCTTGAACAGGTCCATCTCGGCGAAGTCCGGCGCGCCCTCGGCGGCGATGGCGTTCATGCGCCGGTGGTCGCGGTCGCGGAAGCGGACCGAGATGTCGTCCTGGATCAGCACGATGCGATCGAAGATGCCGCCGCGCACATAGCCCGAGCCCTTGAAGCTGTAGAGCCCGCGCCCCATCACCGCGATGGCCTGGTCGCCCGGTTCCAGCCAGCTTTTCAGGTTCGCATCCTGCGCAGCGCCCAGCAGCGCCCCGCCGATGGCGGGGACCGAGACCAGCCCGGCCTGCATCTCGATGAAGGTGGTCTCCGGCGGCTGTGCCAGCGCGCGCTCGGCGGCGCGCGCGTCGGGATTGGCGGCGAAGGCGGCGTTCACCTGGCCGACATCCAGCGACAGCCGGCGCAGCGTGCCGTCGCCCTCCATCTCGTGCCAGTCGGCGGGCGGGGCGGCCTCGGGATCGATCTCGAATGTCGGGCCGGTCGCCGCGGCTTCGGGGGCAAGGCCGCCAAGACCCAGCGCGCGCGCGACCTTCAGGCCCGAGCGGACGATGGAATCGTCGATCACCATCACCGTGACCGTGGCGCCCGAGATGATCTCGACCTCATGCGCGGTGCCGCCCGAACGGGCCTCGGCCACCAGGTCGAGGCCCTGATAGCCTTCGACCAGCGCCTTGACCTTGGCTTCGGGGATGCCGATCAGCACGATGGGCTCGGAATGCTTGACCAGCCGGACGCCGGCGATCTTCGCATCCCGGTCCAGCGCCACCAGCGTATGGATGGGCTTGCCGGAATAGCCGGTGGTGCCGACGAAATCCGAGGTGACGAAGGCATGGGCGACGGTCTCGCCGCCCTTCAGCACCGGCGCGACGGCCAGATCCGGGCGGATCGGCCCGAAACCCTCGGCGCCGGGCACCAGATCGGCCGCGTTCTGCTCCGGCAGAAGCTGGGCCAGCACGCTTTCGGCGGCCGCTGGCAGCGCCGGCAGCATCAGCAGCGCAAGGGCGAGGACAAGGCGAAGGATCTTCATGCTCGGGCATCCATGGCAAATGCCCGGGCCCCGCGCTTCGTTAGGCGCGGCTCGGCCGCATCCGGCCGAAGGCTTTCGCCCGCAGGCGACAGGACCGTGACGGTCCGGGCAGAAAGGAAAAGTGGCGGGCCGCGCGCCAGCACCATCAGCGGCCGGCCCGCGCCGCGGACCTGCGCCCCCGGCAGCGGCCCGGCCTGGCGCAGCCATTGTCCCGGCCCCGCCGGCAGGCACGGCTCGGGGCCGGCGGCCAGCATGGGGGGATGGCAGACCGGGCAGTCGCGGCATTCCTGCGGCGCAGGATGTTCGTTGCCCTCGGCGTCCAGCCAGACCGTCCGGGCATGGCCCTCGGCGCAAAGCACGACCTCCTGCAGCGGCCCGGTCAGCGCCGCCGCCAGATGCGCCGGCATGGCGGCGCCGGTCCCTGCCCATCCCGCCAGCAACAGCAGCAGGATCGCGGCAAGGGTGATGGGGGATCGGGCCCGGTTATGGTTCGCGCGGCGGCACATGCCCCCCGTCTATGCCCCGGCCCCGCACTCCGCGTTGATTTAGGTCAAGCAATGCGACCCGAGGCCGGAAAAGCGACAGCCGGTCGCAGCTGCGACAATCTGTCAAGCCAAGAGCCCAAGCTTTTCCCTCGGCATTTGACATTGCTCAAGCTGCGGGCCGCGGAAAGGGTCTAGGAAAACGGGCGAAGGGCGGGTTTGCCGCCCGGACCACCCAAGGAGAACACGATGTTCCACAAATCCCTCGCCGCTGCCGCCGGAGCCCTGCTGGCGCTTGGTCTTGCCGCCCCCGCATTCGCCGAAACCCATGACGTGCACATGCTCAACAAGGGCGAAGCCGGCCCCATGGTGTTCGAACCGGCCTTTGTCCGGGCCGAGCCGGGCGACGTGATCAACTTCATCCCGACCGACAAGAGCCACAATGTCGAAGCCATCAAGGAGATCCTGCCCGAAGGCGTGGAAACCTTCAAAAGCAAGATCAACGAGGCCTATACGCTGACCGTCACCGAGCCCGGCCTGTATGGCGTGAAATGCACGCCGCATTTCGGCATGGGCATGGTGGCGCTGGTGCAGGTCGGCGACGAGCCGGCGAATCTCGACGCGGCCAAGACGGCGAAGATGCCCAAGAAGGCGCGCGAGCGCCTGGATGCCGAACTGGCGCAGGTCAACTGACCCGGCGGCCAGCAGCAGCGGAAGGCGCGGCGCGACCGGGGTCGCCCGCGCCTTGTTTTTGACAAAAGTCAGGCGGAACGCCCCGCCCGGCCATGGCAAAACGCCGCGCGGGTCCCCATATCCCGGCCATGACGATCACGGGGAAGCAGCCATGGACAGGATCGACTTGACCGAAAGCGGTTTCGTGGTCGAGGCGCAGGAACTGGCCTCGGCCTTCGGGCTCGATCCCGGCCGGGTGCCCGAGCTGCTGCGCGAGAACCGCATCACCACCCGCTGCGAGACCGGCGAGGGCGAGGATGCCGGCCGCCACCGCCTGACCTTCTTTTTCCGCGGCCAGGCGCTGCGTCTGACCATCGACGCAGCGGGCACGATCCTGAAGCGCGCCCGCTTCGCCATCCCGACCCGCACCCCCGCGGGGGGCTGAACGCCGGGCAAGGCCCCGGCGCCGCGGCGCCGAGGGCCCGCGCGGCCCGGTCAGGCCGCCAGCACGCGCGGGAACAGCACTTCTTCCTCCAGATGGATATGGGCGACCACGTCGTCGCAAAGCTTGCGCAAGCCGGTATATAGCGCCGTCCACGAGCCGCAGGCGCCGACCGGCAGGGTCAGGCCATGGGTGACATGCTCGATCCGGCGCAGCTGGCTGCCAGTATCCTCATGCTCGGCCTGCATGATGCGGATCGGCCCGGCCAGCATGGCGCCGGCGCCCTGCAGGATGGCGGGGAACAGCACCGTCTCTTCCTTGGCCATATGCGATTCGAGCTCGTCGCGCAGTGCCAGCAGCGCCTCGGTCAGGCCCAGGGGCGCCTCGTCATGGTCGCCATGCACCGTCTCGACCCGCTGGGCGAGGCCGATCAGCCAGGCCAGCTCCTCGCGATGGGTGTCGTGATAGCGCGTCAGGATGTGGTCGATCAGCGCCGGTGTCTCGGCCGGCGCGTCGCGCCCGGCGCGGTCGATCAGCGCCTGCAGCTCGGCGGTCAGCGCCGGCAGGGCTGCGCCGGCCTTGGCCGCGGCCTCGGCCAGGGGAAGGTTGCCGCCGCAGCAGAAGCTGATGCCGGCGCGGCGAAAGACCTCGGCGGCGCCGGGCAGCCGGGCGGCGATGTCGCCGACGATGCTGTCGGGGGCAAGGGTGATCTCAGTCATGGCGCTCTCCATCGGTTTGGGCAGGGGTCCAGGCCCGGGCGAGCGGCGGGCCGAGGCGCAGCAGATCGACCGCGCGGGCGGCGATCTGGGCGGTGGCTTCGGCCAGGCTCTGCGGACGCAGGTAAAAGGCCGGCACGGGTGGCAGGATCACCGCGCCCATCCGGGTCGCGGCCTGCATGTTTTCCAGATGCGCCAGCGTCAGCGGCGCCTCGCGCGCCAGCAGGACCAGCGGCCGGCGCTCCTTCAGTTGCACCGAGGCGGCGCGTGTCAGCAGCCCGTCGTCGAAACCATGCGCGATGGCGGCAAGGCTGCGCATCGAGCAGGGCGCGACGATCATGCCGGCGACCGGACAGGAGCCCGAGGCGATCCCGGCCCCCAGGTCGCGCTGCGCATGTACGCGCGTGGCCAGCGCCTGCAGGTCGCGCAGCGCGCCGGGGCCGGCCTCTTCGGCCAGCGTGCGCTCGGCCATGGCCGAGACGACCAGATCGATCTCGGCCCCGGCGCGGGTCAGCGCACGGGCGCAATCCAGCGCCAGCACCGCGCCCGAGGCGCCGGAAACGCCCAGCACCACCCTCATGGCAGCACCGTGGCAAGCAGCGCCTCGGCCCGCGCCTCATGGGCGGGGTCAAGCTGCATGACCCGGCCCCATTCCCGCCCGGTCTCGGCGCCGATCTTGGTGGTGGCGTCCAGCCCCAGCTTGCCCGCCAGCCCCTCGATGGGCGAGGCGAAGTCGAGGTAGTCCATCGGGGTGCGGTCGATCAGCATCGCATCGCGCCCCGGGTCCATCCGGGTCGAGATCGCCCAGGCGATATCGTCCCAGTTGCGCACGTCGATGTCGCGGTCCACCACGACGACCAGCTTGGTATAGCTGAATTGCGGCAACATCCCCCACAGCGCCATCATCACCCGCCGCGCCTGGCCGGGATAGCGCTTGTCGATCGCCACCACCGCCATGCGATAGGAACAGGCGGCGGGCGGCAGCCACAGGTCGGTGACCTCGGGGATCTGGGCGCGGATCACCGGCAGGGCGAGCTCGTTGAACAGCTCGCCGATGACCGAGGGCTCGTCGGGCGGCCGGCCGGTGACGGTCGAGAGATAAAGCGGCTCGTCGCGGCAGGTGATGCGGCTGACGCGCATGACCGGGAAGGGTTCGACGGCATTGTAATAGCCGGTATGGTCGCCGAAGGGGCCTTCGGGCGCCGTCTCGCCCGGATGGATCCAGCCCTCGACGATCACCTCCGCCCGGGCGGGCACCATCAGCGGCACGGTCTGCGCCGCGACCAGTTCCGCCCGCGCACCGCGCAGCACGCCGGAAAAGCCCAGCTCGGACACCGTCTCGGGCAAGGGCAGCGCGGCGGCCAGCAGCAGCGCCGGATCGGCGCCAAGTGCGATGGCGACCGGCATCGGCTCACCCGCCCGCGCCCAGCTGCGGTGATGCGCCGCCCCGCCGCGATGCGCCAGCCAGCGCAGGATCAGCCGGTCCGGCCCCAGCACCTGCGCGCGATAGACGCCCAGGTTGTAGCGCGCCAGGTCCTCGGCCCGGCTGTCCTGCGGCCGCGTCAGCACCACCGGCCAGGTGATCAGCGGCCCGCCATCCCCGGGCCAGGGCGTCTGCACGGGCAGCGAATCGAGGCCGGGCAGCGCGGCCTCCTGCACCGGGCCGTTGCGCATGAGCTTCGGGCGCGTCGCCAGCGCCGCCCGCAGCATCGGCCAGCGCGACATGGCGTCGCGCATGCCCTCGACCGGGGCCGGGCTGCGCAAGGCGGCGAGGAATGCGCCGAAGCCCGCGATCTCGTCGGGCTGCAGCCCCAGCCCGGCCGCGACCCGCGCCCTGGTGCCGAACAGGTTGGCGACGACCGGAATGCGCGATTCCCCGGGCCGGTCGAAGCGCAGCGCCGGCCCGCCGCGGCGCAGGCAGGCCAACTGCACCGCGGTCATCTCATGGCGGGGCGAGACGGGCTCGGCGATGCGCGCAAGCTCGCCCCGCGCCTCCAGCCAGGCAAGAAAGGCCCGCAGATCGGGGAAGGAGGGAAGGCTGCGCATCGAAGGCTCCGGCAGGCCCGCGGCAAGGCGGGCGGGTCATGGGTCAAGCTAGGCGAGGAATTCTGGCCGGGGCTTGACGAAGATCAATCACAGCGCCGATTGACCGGCCTAGACCTTGGACATGACCCAGCGCCCCGCCCTGACGCCGCTGCTGATGCGGCTTCCGCCCCCGCCCCTTGCCCGCCGGGCCCTTGGCTTGGCCCTGACGGCATTCCTGCGCCGCATCGCCGCCCGCCGGCCCGCAATCCTGTCGCGGCTCGGCCCGCATGGCCGGGCGCGCTTCCTGCTCGATGTCAGCGACGGGCCCTTCCTGCTGCTGATGGAGCCCGAGGCGCGGCGGCTGTCCGCCCATTCGCGCCGCGCGCCCGAACCGGCGCATGACGCCGCGATCCGGGGCGGGCTGGCCGCCTTCCTCGCCATGCTGCACGGCGCCGAGGACGGCGATGCGCTGTTCTTTTCCGGCGATCTGCAGATTTCCGGCGACACTTCGGCGGTGCTGGCGCTGCGCAATGCGCTGGACGATGCCGAACTGGACCTGACCGAGGAACTGGCGACGCTTTCCGGCCGGCCGCTGGACCGCTGGCTGCGCCGCGGCTCGGATCTCGTCGCCCGCAAAAGCGGGCTGGTCCTGTCCCGGCAGGAGGTGACGCCATGATGGAACTGGTCTGCCCCGCCGGGACCCCGGCAGCCTTGCGCGCAGCGGTCGATGCCGGCGCGCACACGGTCTATTGCGGCTTTGCCGACGAGACGAACGCCCGCAACTTCCCCGGCCTGAACTTCAGCCGCGAGGAACTGGCCGAGGGCGTGGCCTATGCCCATGCGCGCGGCGCGCATGTGCTGGTGGCGATCAACACCTTCCCGCGCGCCGGCGACCAGACGCTGTGGCACCGCGCCGTGGCCGACGCCGCCCGGCTGGGCGCCGATGCGGTGATCCTGGCCGATCTGGGCCTGATCGCCCATGCGGCCGAGGCCCATCCCGGCCTGCGGCTGCACCTGTCGGTGCAGGCCGCCGCCGCCAATCCCGACGCGATCAACTTCTATGCCCGGACCTTCGGCATCCGCCGGGTGGTGCTGCCACGCGTGCTGTCGGTCGAGGAGATCACCGCCATCAACCGCGAGATCGACGTGGAAACCGAGGTCTTCGTCTTCGGCGGGCTCTGCGTGATGGCCGAGGGGCGCTGCTCGCTCTCCTCCTATGCCACGGGGCTGTCGCCGAACATGAACGGCGTCTGCTCGCCCGCAAGCCACGTCGCCTATGCCGATGTCGGCGGCAATCACGAGGCGCGGCTGGGCGATTTCCTGATCCACCGCACGCCCAAGGGCATGCCGGTGCCCTATCCGACGCTGTGCAAGGGCTGCTTCACCTCGCCCGACGGCAAGGGGGACAGCCAGACCGGCCATATCTTCGAGGATCCGGTCAGCCTGGACGCGACCCGGCTGATCCCGGCGCTGCAGAAGGCCGGGGTCCGCGCCTTGAAGATCGAGGGGCGGCAGCGCTCGCGCGCCTATGTGGCGCAGGTGGTGCGCGCCTTCCGCGCCGCCGTCGAGGCCGCCGAACAGGGCGCGCCCATGCCCGAGGGACTGCTTGCGCGGCTGACCGAGGGCCAGGCCGCGACCACCGGCGCCTATGCCAAGACCTGGAGATGACCATGGACCTGACCGTCGGCCCCATCGCCTTTTTCTGGAACGCGGACCAGGTCCGCGACTTCTACCGGAGCCTGGCCGAAACCCCCGTCAAGCGGGTGGTGATCGGCGAATGGGTCTGCTCGAAGCGCCTGCCCTTCTGGCAGCACGAGATCCCCGCCGCGGTCGAGGTGCTGCAAGCCGCCGGCAAGGAGGTGGCGCTGTCCACGCTGACGCTGATCACGCTCAAGCGCGAGCGCCGGCAGACGGCCGAGCTGTTCGCCTCGGGCCTGCCGGTCGAGATCGCGGACCTGACCGCGCTCGAACACCTGCCCGAGGGTGCGCCCTTCTGGGTCGGCCCCACGGTCAACGTCTATAACGAGGGCACGCTGGAATGGCTGGCGTCGCGAGGCGCGCGCCGCATCTGCCTGCCGCCCGAGCTGCCGCTGGACTCGGTCGCGCATCTTGCTCGTGCCGGGGCCGATGCGGGCGTCGCGGTCGAGGTCTGGGGCCATGGCCGGGCGCCGCTGGCGATCTCGGGGCGCTGCTATCACGCGCGGCTGCACGACCGCGCCAAGGACAGCTGCCAGTTCGTCTGCGCCGAAGACCCCGACGGCCGCACGGTCGAGACGCTGGAGGGCCAGCCCTTCCTGACCGTGAACGGCGTCCAGACGCTGAGCTATACGCATATGAGCGTCGCGGGACAGATCGGCGCCCTGCGCGAGGCCCGCATCGGCGCGCTGCGGCTGTCGCCGCAACCGGGCGATTTCACGGCCGTGGCCGGGCTTTACGCGCGCCTGCTGGACAGCGGGCTTTCCGCGCGCGATGCCCTGGCCGACCTGCGCCGCATCCAGCCCGGCGCGGTGTTCTCGCAGGGCTTCCTCGAGGCGCGCGCCGGTGCCGCCGCCTGCCCCTGATCCATGTCTGACGGAGACGCGCGATGTCCACCTCGGAACGCATGCGCAATTATCGCGGCCCGGTGCTGTTCAGCTACGGTTTCCGGCCGTTCTTCCTGCTCTCGGCGCTTTGGGCGGCGCTGGCCATGGCGATCTGGGTCGCCATGCTCGGCGGGGCCGAGATCCTGCCGCTGGCCTTCGACCCGTTCAGCTGGCACGCCCATGAATTCCTTTACGGCTACCTGGCCGGGGTCATCGCCGGCTTCCTGCTGACGGCGGTACCGAACTGGACCGGGCGGCTGCCGGTGATGGGCACGCCCCTGGCCGGGCTGGTCGGGCTGTGGCTTCTGGGCCGGGTCGCGGTCGCGGCCTCGGGGCTGATCGACTGGCGGCTGGTGATGCTGGCCGATCTGGCGCTGGGGCTGGCATTGCTGGCCTTTCTTGCGCGCGAGGTCCTGCGCGGCCGGAACTGGCGCAACCTGCCGGTGCTGGCGCTGCTGGGCCTGTTCACCGCCGGCAACGCGCTGTTTCATCTTGAGGCCGCCCGCGGCGGCGCGGCCTTCGAGGGCCTGGGCATGCGCCTTGGACTGGCCGCGGCGCTGATCCTGATCGCGCTGATCGGCGGACGGATCATCCCCAGCTTCACCCGCAACTGGCTGGCGGCGCGCGGCGCCGGGCGCCTGCCGGCCGCCTTTGGTCGCGGCGACGGTGCGGTGCTGGGCCTGACGGCGCTGACGCTGGCCGGCTTCGTCGCCGCGCCCGACGCTTCCGCCATGCCCTGGCTGATGCTGGCCTGCGGCGCGGCGCATCTGTGGCGGCTGGCGCGCTGGCAGGGCGCGCAGACCGGGGCCGAGCCGCTGCTCTGGGTGCTGCACCTGGCCTATGCCCTGCTGGCGCTCGGCTTCTGGGCCGAGGCGGCGGCGGGTTTCGGGCTGCTCGCGGCGGCGCCGGCGCGGCATGTCTGGCTGGCCGGCACCATCGGGCTGATGACCTTGGCGGTGATGAGCCGTGCGAGCCTTGGCCATAGCGGCCGGGCCCTGCATGCCGGGCGCGGCACCACGGCGCTTTATCTGGCGCTTCTCGGTTCGGTGGCGCTGCGGCTGCTGGCCGGACTGCTTCCGGTGCAGGTCTGGCTGCTGCATCTGTCGGGCACGCTGTGGCTGCTGGCCTTCGGCGGCTTCGCCCTGCTTTACCTGCCGGTGCTGGCGGGGCCGAAGATCGCCAGGAAGCCGGTCTCGGGGCCGGGCCGCACCGCCTGACGAGAAAGCCAAAAGGCCCGGTCCGAGGACCGGGCCTTTTCGCCATGGGGGTCTTGCCTCAGGCGGGATGCGGCGCGCAGGCCGCCCGGCACCAGTCCAGCACCATCGCCTCATCGGCGGGAAGCGGCGTGGCAATCCCGTCGGCGAAGGCCCGGAAGGCCGGCAGGTTCAGCCCGTTCACCCCGGCCAGGACCGGGATGCCGCGCGACAGCGCCTCGGCGATCAGCGGCGCAAAGCCGCGCCCCTCGGATTCCTGCTTGCCGAACTTGTTGACCAGCAGCAGGTCGGCACCGGGCAGCGCCGCGGCGACGCCCAGCACCGCCGCCTCAAGGACCCCCGCATCCAGCCGGCAGCCGCGCGCACCGTCGCCGCGATCCTCGCTGATGCGCAGCACCGGGCCGTCGGGCAGCACCCGCAGGTCCATGTCGCATTTGATGCGCCCCTCGCGCCGCGGGTTGGTCTGCACCGTCCCGGCCAGCCGCAGCCCCGCCGCCTGCGCCCGTCCGGCGATGGCGGCGAGGAAGCGGTCGTTGGCGCCGCGCCCGGGCAGGCTGACATAGGCCAGCCGCATCAGATGCCCCCATCGCGCCAGAAGGAGACGCCGGAGATCCTGGCCCCCGCGACCAGCCGGTCCACATAGGCGCGGCTGGCGCGCAGCCAGGCCGCCTTGTCATGCGCCTGGCGCAGCTGCGGCAGCACGGCTGCGAAAGGCAGCACCTCGCCCCGCGCCCGGGCGTCGAGGCGGATGACATGCAGGCCGTAGCGCGTCTCGGCCAGCGCCAGCGTCCCCTCCTCCATGCCGGCCAGCACGGCATCGAACTCGGGCACGGTATCGCCCGAGCTCAGCTGCCCCAGCATCCCGCCGGCGGTCTTCGACGAACAGGCGCTGTGATGCGCGGCCAGTTCGGCAAAGCGGCGCGGCGCGGCGCTCAGCTCGGCCAGCACCGCCTCGGCCCGGGCGCGCGCCTCGGCACGCGCCGGGGCGTCGTCCGGCGCGGCGGCGAACAGGATATGCGCCGCCTCGTAGAGCGAGGGCGCGCGGAACTGTTCGGGATGGGCGGCGTAATGCGCGGCCAGCGCCGCCTCGTCTGCGGGCTCGGGACGGATGGCCCGGTCCAGCAGGGCGCGGATCGCCGCCTCCTCCTCGGTCTCCCACTGGCCGGGGGCAAGCTCGGCCGGCTCGGCGGCGATGCCCCGGGCGCGCGCCTCTTGCAACAGAAGCTCGCGCACCGCCAGCGCCCGCGCGGCGGCCCGCCAGGCATGGCCGGGCTTGCCCTTGGGCGCGGGATGGTTCTGCGCCTCGGCCGCAATGCGGCCGGGGTCGATGGTCACGCCGTTCACGACGACCGGCGGCAAGAGCGGTTTCATCTGCATCGCCGTCACTCCGCCGGATGACGCCTGGAGCGCACGATCTGATAGCCCGGCCGCCACAGATAGCGCAGCGGGGCCGAGATCATGTGCACCAGCCGGGTGAAGGGGAACAGCAGGAAGATGGTCAGGCCCAGCAGGATATGCAGCTTGAAGAGCCAATGCACATTGGCCAGATGCTCGGCCGCCCCGGCGCGGAAATAGGCGATGCCCTGCGCCCAGGACATCAGCAGCGTCATTTCATGCCCGTCCAGATGCTGCATCGAGACCAGGATGGTCATGAGCCCCAGCACCAGCTGCGCGACCAGCAGCACCAGGATGCCGGTATCGGCCAGGGTGGTATGGGCGCGCACCCGCGGATCGTAAAGCCGGCGATGCAGCAGCATCCCGCCGCCGACCAGCGCCATGACCCCGGCGATGCCGCCTGCGGTCATGGCCAGCACCTGCTTGGCGCCATGGCTGATGCCGATGGCGTCGAAGACCGCGATCGGGGTCAGAAGCCCGACCAGATGGCCGAAGAAGATCACCAGCACGCCGACATGGAACAGGACCGAGCCGATGACGAATTGCCGCCGCCGCAGGATCTGGCTGGATTTCGACTTCCAGCTGAACGGGTCCTGATCGTAGCGGATGATCGAGCCGAGGATCATCACCGTGATGGCGATATAGGGGTAGATGCCGAAAAGGAAGTTGTTCATCTGCGCCTCCTGCTCATTGCGCCGGGTTGGGGACGCGCGGGGCGTCCATGCGGGCCAGGATGTCGCGGCTGACCGGGCAGCCGGCATTGGGATCGGGGCCGAAAGTGACCTGCGCCTCCTCCCAGACGGCATCGAGCGCCGCCAGATCCTCGGGGTCGTCGTCGGGGACGGCGGCCAGGTCCTCGGGCAGTTCGGCGGGCTCGGTCACCACCAGCGCGACCAGCGCGGCAAGCACGGCGGCATAGGCCGTCTCGCGCCGGGTCAGACGCTCGGCCAGCGCGACGAGGATGGGCGCGGCATCGGCCAGAAGCGCCTCGGCCTCGGGCAAGGGCCGGGTCGACAGGTATTCCAGCAGCACCGGCAGATGGTCGGGCAGCTCCGACCCCGCCAGATCGAAGCCGCCGGCGCGATAGGTCTCGAGCAGGTCCACCATGGCGCCGCCGCGGTCGCGGCCTTCGCCGTGCACATGCTCGAACAGGTTCAGCGACAGGCTGCGCGAGCGGTCGAAGAGCAGCACATAGCGTTCCTGCAGGTCGTAGAGGTCGCCCTGCCGCAGTTCCTGCAGCAGCTGGCCGAGTTCTTCCATGCGCTTGGGGCCAAGCAGCCCCTCGGCATGCAGCACGGCGTCGATTTCGGGCAGCGCGGCGATCAGCTCCTCGCCGGGATAGGAAAGCAGCGCCGAAAGGGCCTTGAAGCTTTTCATGCGATGAACTCCTGCGGGCTGCGGAACTTCTTGCCGCCGAAAAGCGAGGGGCTGTTGCCGGACGAGCAGCCATGCCCGTCGGTAAAGCCGCAGCCGCCGCGCAGGTCATAGGCGTCCTCGACGATCTCGCGATGCGTGGTCGGGATGACGAAGCGGTCCTCGTAATTGGCGATGGCGAGCAGGTGATACATCTCGTCGATCTGCTGCGGGGTCAGGCCGACGCGCTTGGCGACGCCCAGATTCACCACACCGTCGATGGTCTTCGAGCGCATGTAGCTGCGCATGGCCAGCATCCGCTCCAGCGCCGCCGCCACCGGCGCCTCGTCGCCCGCGGTCAGCATGTTCGCCAGGTAGCGCAGCGGGATGCGCAGGCTGCGCACGTCGGGCATGTCGTCCTGCGCGGCGATCTTGCCCGCCTCGGCGGCGTTCTGGATCGGCGACAGCGGCGGCACATACCAGACCATCGGCAGGGTGCGGTATTCGGGATGCAGGGGGAAGGCGATCTTCCACTCCATCGCCATCTTCCAGATCGGCGATTTCTGCGCGCCCCTGATCCAGTCCTCGGGCACGCCCTCGGCGCGGGCGGCAGCGATCACCTCGGGGTCATTGGGGTCCAGGAAGACGCCGAGCTGCGCGTCGTAAAGGTCCATCTCGCTTTCGGATGCGGCCGCCTCGGCGATCTTGTCGGCATCGTAAAGCATCACGCCCAGATAGCGGATGCGGCCGACGCAGGTTTCCGAACAGACCGTGGGCTGGCCCGATTCAAGGCGCGGATAGCACAGGATGCATTTTTCCGACTTCCCGGTGGACCAGTTGTAATAGATCTTCTTGTAGGGGCAGCCCGAGACGCACATCCGCCAGCCCCGGCACTTGTCCTGGTCGATCAGCACCACGCCGTCCTCCTCGCGCTTGTAGATCGCGCCCGAGGGGCAGGAGGCGACGCAGGCCGGATTGAGGCAATGCTCGCACAGCCTCGGCAGATACATCATGAAGGTGTTTTCATATTCCCCGTAGATGTCCTTCTGCACGCCCTCGAAATTATAGTCCTTGCTGCGTTTCTCGAACTCGCCGCCCAGGATTTCCTCCCAGTTCGGGCCCCATTCGATCTTCTCCATCCGCTGGCCGCTGATCTTCGAACGCGGCCGGGCGGTCGGGAAGGCCTGCATCTCGGGCGCGGATTTCAGGTGATCGTAGTCGAAATCGAAGGGCTCGTAGAAATCGTCGATCTCGGGCAGGTCGGGATTGGCGAAGATATTCGCCAGGATCCGCCACTTGCCGCCCTGCCTGGGTTGCAGATGGCCGGATTTCGTCCGCACCCAGCCGCCGTTCCAGCGCCTCTGGTTCTCCCAATCCTTGGGATAGCCGATGCCGGGCTTGGTCTCGACATTGTTGAACCAAGCGTATTCGACGCCCTCGCGCGAGGTCCAGACGTTCTTGCAGGTCACCGAGCAGGTATGGCAGCCGATACACTTGTCCAGGTTCAGCACCATGCCGATTTGCGCACGCACTTTCATTCCGCTGCCTCCGTCGCTTGGGTTGCGGGCTGATCGAGCCAGTCGACCTTGTTCATCTTGCGGACGATGACGAATTCGTCCCGGTTGGCCCCCACCGTGCCGTAATAGTTGAAGCCATAGGCCAGCTGCGCATAGCCGCCGATCATATGGGTCGGCTTCAGCACGATGCGGGTGACCGAGTTGTGGATGCCGCCGCGCTTGCCGGTGATCTGGCTGCCGGGCGTGTTCACGATCTTTTCCTGCGCGTGATACATGAACATGCTGCCTTCCTTCATGCGCTGGCTGACCACCGCGCGGGCGGCGATCACGCCGTTGCTGTTGAAGACCTCGACCCAGTCGTTATCGACCAGCCCGGCCTTCTGCGCGTCGATCTCCGAGATCCAGACCACCGGGCCGCCCCGGTTCAGCGTCAGCATCAGCAGGTTGTCGGAATAGGTGGAATGGATGCCCCATTTCTGGTGCGGGGTCAGGAAGTTCAGCACCACGTGCTTCTCGCCGGCGGCCAGCGATTTCCGGGCATCCGCGCCGATGGTCTTCAGATCGACCGGCGGGCGCCAGGTGACGAAGGCCTCGCCAAAGGCGCGCATCCATTCGTGGTCCTGATAAAGCTGCTGGCGGCCGGTGACGGTGCGCCACGGGATCAGCTCGTGCACGTTGGTCCAGCCGGCATTGTAGCAGACCTCCTCGCTTTCGATGCCCGACCAGGTGGGCGAGGAGATGATCTTCCTCGGCTGGGCGGCGATGTCGCGGAAGCGGATCTTCTCGTCCTCCTTGACCTCGGCCAGGTGCTTGTGGTCGAGCCCGGTGGCGCGGCCAAGCGCCTGCCAGGCCTTGACCGCCACCTCGCCATTGGTCTCGGGGGCCAGCATCAGCACCACTTCGGCGGCATCGATGGCCGTCTCGATCCGCGCCATGCCCTTGGTCGGGCCCTCTTCGGTCACCCGACCGTTGAGCGCCTGCAGGTGATGCACCTCGTCCCTGGTGTCCCAGCTGATACCCTTGCCGCCATTGCCCAGCTTCTCCATCAGCGGCCCCAGCGCGGTGAAGCGCCGGTAGAGGTTCGGATAGTCGCGCGTCACCTCGATATAGGCCGGCGCGGTCTTGCCGGGGATCAGCTCGCATTCGCCCCGCTTCCAGTCCTGCACGAAGGGCTGGGCGATCTCGCCGGGGCTGTCATGCTGCAGGGGCAGCTGCACCACGTCCGTCTCGACCCCCAGCACCTCGGGCGCGATCTCCGAGAACTTGCGGGCGATGGACTTGAAGATCTCCCAGTCGGTCCGCGATTCGTAGGCCGGGTCCACCGCCGCCTGCAGCGGGTGGATGAACGGATGCATGTCCGAGGTGTTCATGTCGTCCTTTTCGTACCAGCTGGCGGTCGGCAGGACGATGTCGGCATAGACCGCGGTGGTGGACATGCGGAAGTCGATGGTGACCAGCAGGTCCAGCTTGCCCTCGGGCGCCCGGTCGTGCCAGGCGGCCTCGACGGGCTTCACGCCGCCTTCCTCGCCCAGGTCCTTGCCCTGCACGCCGTGATCGGTGCCCAGAAGGTGCTTGAGGAAATACTCGTGCCCCTTGCCCGAGGACCCCAGCAGGTTCGAGCGCCAGACGAACAGGTTCCGCGGCCAGTTCTCGGGCGCGTCCGGGTCCTCGCAGGACATTTCCAGCCGGCCGGATTTCAACTCGCGGGCGACGTAATCCTTGACCGCGATGCCCTCGGCCTTGGCGGCGCGGCCCACCTCCAGCGGGTTCTGGCGCAGCTGTGGCGCCGAGGGCAGCCAGCCCATCCGCTCGGCCCGGATGTTGTAATCGATCAGGCTCAGCCGGTCCCAGTCGCCTGCCGGCGCGGTGGGCGAGAGGATCTCCCTGGCGCTCACCGTCTCGTAGCGCCACTGGTCGGTATGGGCGTAGAAGGCCGAGGTCGAATTCATGTGCCGCGGCGGCCGCGCCCAGTCCAGCGCGAAGGCCAGCGCCGTCCAGCCGGTCTGCGGGCGCAGCTTTTCCTGGCCGACGTAATGCGCCCAGCCGCCGCCGGACTGGCCGACGCAGCCGCACATCACCAGCATGTTGATGACGGCGCGATAGTTCATGTCCATGTGGAACCAGTGGT
Source organism: Paracoccus sp. MA (assembly GCF_020990385.1). Classification (NCBI taxonomy): domain Bacteria; kingdom Pseudomonadati; phylum Pseudomonadota; class Alphaproteobacteria; order Rhodobacterales; family Paracoccaceae; genus Paracoccus; species Paracoccus sp. MA. Next base: position 629,913 of record NZ_CP087597.1, on the reverse strand, counting down.
TCATCGCCGCGCCGATGATGACCATCGACCGCCCGCTGGTCTTTTCGGCATTGGCGGCGAATTCCCGCGCCACCTGGATGATCTTGTCGCGGCGCACGCCGGTGATGCGCTCGGCCCAGGCCGGGGTGAAGGGCACGTCGGCGTCATAGTCGCGCGCGACGTTCCCGCCGCCCAGGCCGCGGTCGAGGCCGTAGTTCGCGCAGATGAGGTCGAAGACCGTGGCGACCAGCGCCTCCTCGCCATTGGCGAGGGTCAGGCGCTTGACCGGAACGTTGCGGGTCAGCACCGCGCCGCGGTCGTCCACCGCGAAGCCGTTGGTCGCGGCACCGCCGAAATAGGGGAAATCGACGCCGGCGACATCGTCGCGATCCTCGTCGAGCACCAGGCTCATCTTCAGCCGGACCTCGTCCCCGCCCGCCTTCTGCTCCAGGTTCCAGCGCCCCTCCTCGCCCCAGCGGAAGCCCACGGAACCGTTCGGGACCACGATGCGGTCCGTGGTCTCGTCGATGGCGACCGTCTTCCATTCCGGGTTGTTCGCCTGCCCCAGCGCGCCGTCGAAATCGCTGGCGCGCAGCTGGCGGCCGGGGATGAGGCGGCCGTCGCGTTCCTCCAGCCGCACCAGCATCGGCATGTCGGAATAGCGGCGGCAGTAATCCTCGAAATACTCGGCCTGCCGGTCCAGGTGGAATTCGCGCAGGATGACATGGCCGAAGGCCATGCCAAGCGCCGCGTCGGTGCCCTGCTTGGCGTTCAGCCAGATGTCGCCGAATTTCGCGGCCTCGGAATAGTCGGGGCAGATCACCGCCGACTTGGTGCCGCGATAGCGCGCCTCGGTATAGAAATGCGCGTCGGGCGTGCGGGTCTGCGGCACGTTCGAGCCCCAGAGCAGCAGGTAGCCCGCGTTGTACCAATCCGCGCTTTCGGGAACGTCGGTCTGCTCGCCCCAGGTCTGGGGCGAGGCAGGCGGCAGGTCGCAATACCAGTCATAGAAGGACATGCAGGTCCCGCCCAGAAGCGACAGGTAGCGCGTGCCGGCGGCATAGGAGACCATCGACATGGCCGGGATCGGCGAGAAGCCGAAGACCCGGTCGGGGCCGTAGGTCCGGGCGGTATAGGCATTGGCGGCGGCGACGATCTCGGTCGCCTCGTCCCAGGTCGCGCGCACGAAACCGCCCTTGCCGCGGATGCGGGTATAGCTTTCGCGCGCGGCCGGGTCGGTCTGGATCGCGGTCCAGGCCTGGATGGGCGTCATGGTCTTGCGCTTCTCGCGCCAGAGCCGCATCAGCCGGCCGCGGATCAGCGGCGTCTTCACCCGGTTCGCGGAATAGAGATACCAGCTGTAGGAGGCGCCGCGCGCGCAGCCGCGCGGCTCGTGGTTGGGCAGGTCCGGCCGGGTGCGGGGATAGTCGGTCTGCTGCGTCTCCCAGGTGACGATCCCGGACTTGACGTAGATCTTCCACGAACAGGAACCGGTGCAGTTGACCCCGTGGGTCGAGCGGACGATCTTGTCGTGCCGCCAGCGCGAGCGATAGGTGTCCTCCCAGTCGCGGTTCTCGGTCGTGGTCTGGCCATGCCCTTCCGCGAACACGTCCTTGCGGGCGGGTTTCAGGAAGTTCAGGCGGTCCAGCAGATGGCTCATGGCTGTCTCCTTGGAATTCTCAGGCAGGGGTGGCGGCGCCGGCGGGGGCGCGGCCGCGTTCGATGTCGTGCAGAAGGCCGCCCGGCCGGGTGTAGAAGACCCAGGTCACGGCAAGGCAGAGCACATAGAAGCCCAGGAAGCCCCAGAGCGCGCCAAGCGCCGATCCGGTCAGCGCGATCGAGCTGCCGTAGGCCTTGGGGATGAAGAAGCCGCCATAGGCCCCGATCGCGCTGGTGAAGGCGATGATCGCGGCGGATTCGCGGTCCGACTGGCGGCGGCGATCCTCGGGCGACAGCTGCGGCTCCAGCCGGGCGATCTCCTTGCGCATGATGACGGGGATCATCTGGAAGGTCGAGGAATTGCCGACCCCGGTAAAGAAGAACAGCGCCATGAAACCCGCGAAGAAGCCGGCGAAGGACAGCGCCTGCAGCGACAGGATGACCAGCGCGACCGAGGCGATCATGCCGGCAAAGACCCAGAAGGTCACCCGCCCGCCGCCGACCCGGTCCGCCAGCCAGCCGGTGCCGGCCCGGCTGAGCGCGCCGACCAGCGGCCCCAGGAACACGAATTGCAGCGCGTTCACCTCGGGGAAGGCCAGGCCGGTCAGCAGCGGGAAGCCCGCCGAATAGCCGATGAAGCTGCCGAAGGTGCCGATGTAAAGCAGGCACATCACCCAGTTGTGCTTGCGGGTGAAGATTACCGCCTGCTCGCGGAAGCTGGCGCGGGCGTCGGCGATGTCGTTCATGCCCAGCCAGGCCGCCACGGTCGAGGCGATGATGAAGGGCACCCAGACGAATCCGGCGTTCTGCATCCACAGCCGGCCGCCGTCCGAAAGCTCTTGCGGGGCGCCGCCCATGGCACCGAAGACGCCCATGGTGATGACGATGGGCACCAGAAACTGCATCACCGAGACGCCCAGGTTGCCGAGGCCGGCGTTCAGCCCCATGGCGCTGCCCTTTTCCGATTTCGGGAAGAAGAAGCTGATATTGGCCATGGACGAGGCGAAATTGGCCCCGCCGAGCCCGCACAGCAGCGCCAGCGCGACGAAGATCAGATAGGGCGTCGTCGGATCCTGCACCGCATAGCCGATGCCCATGGCCGGGATCAGCAGCGAGGCGGTGGAAAGCGTCGTCCACAGCCGCCCGCCGAAGATCGGCACCATGAAGCTGTAGAAGATGCGCAGCGTGGCCCCGGACAGCGCCGGCAGCGCCGCCAGCCAGAACAGCTGGTCCTGGCTGAAGCCGAAGCCGATCTGCGGCAGCTTGGCCACCACAACCGACCAGACCATCCAGACCGCGAAGGCCAGCAGCAGCGCCGGAATCGAGATCCACAGGTTGCGCCTGGCGATCCGGCGGCCCTTTTCGGACCAGAATGCCGGGTCCTCGGGACGCCAGTCGTCCAGCACGCGCGGCATCACCGTGCGCTCGGGGTCATGCACCTCGGCCAGTTCGGGAAAGTTCGGCAGCCGGTCCAGGGCCCGGCCCTGCGCCTGCCGCTCCATGGCGCGGATCGAGAGGTGCATCCAGCCCATGGACACCACCACGACCAGCAAGAGCAAGGCGAAGCACGAGGTCCAGATGCCGGTCAGGTCCAGCAGCGCGCCGAAGACGATGGGCAGGACGAAGCCGCCAAGGCCGCCGATCATGCCGACCAGCCCGCCCACCGCACCGACATGGTTCGGGTAATAGACCGGGATGTGCTTGAAGATCGCGGCCTTGCCCAGGCTCATGAAGAAGCCCAGTGCAAACAGCGTGACCACGAAGGGCCACAGCCCCATCTCGGTCGAGAACGAGATCGGCCCGTCCATGCCGCGGATGGTGTAGTCGGTCGGCGGATAGGACAGCATGAACAGGAACAGCGCGCTGAAGCCGAAGGTCCAGTACATCACCGTGCGCGCGCCGAAGCGGTCCGACAGGATGCCGCCATAGGCGCGAAAGATGCTGGCCGACAGGCTGAAGGCCGCCGCCGCCATGCCGGCGACCCGCAGATCGACGCCGTAAACCTGCGTCAGGTAATGCGGCAGCCACAGCGCCAGGGCGACGAAGCCGCCGAAGACGAAGAAATAGTAAAGCGCGAAGCGCCAGACCTGCAGCCTTTTCAGCGGCGCGAACTGCTCGGCCAAACTGGGCGCGGCGATGCCCTCGGCACGGCGCGCCTCGAAATCGGGGTCGTCGCGCGCGACCAGCAGGAAGACCACGCCCATCAGCGCGATGCCCACCGCCCAGATCTGCGCCACGGCCTGCCAGCCCCAGGCCACCAGGATGAAGGGGGCGATGAACTTGGTCACCGCCGCGCCGACATTGCCCATGCCGAAGATGCCGAGCGCCGTCCCCTGCCGCTGGGCCGGGAACCATTTCGAGACATAGGCGACGCCGATGATGAAGGAACCGCCCGCCAGACCGACGCCAAGCGCGGCCAGCAGGAAGCCCGCATAGCTCTCGGCCCAGGTCAGCGCCCAGGTGGCAAGGCCGGTGAACAGCATCTGCAGCGAAAACACCAGCCGCCCGCCGTAACGCTCGGTCCAGACGCCGAGGATCAGCCGGATCAGCGAGCCGGTCAGGATGGGTGTGGCGATCAGCACGCCATATTCGAACTCGGTCAGGCCGAGCTCGTCCTTGATGGTGATGCCGATGATGGAGAAGATCGTCCAGACGGCGAAGCACAGCGTGAAGGCGGTGGTGCTGAGCCACAGCGCCTTCTGCTGCTGCATCGGGGACGGGGATCGTGGGTCCGACATGGCGGATGCTCCGATTGGGTCTTTCGCGCGCCGTTCTGCGGCTCACCCATCACGCGGCCGGCGGGGCAGGTTTGATCTGGGTCAACTTCTGCGCTGCGGAGCGGCAAAACCGACCGGATTTCGCTTTTGTGCCGGGACGCCCTGCAAATTATCCAGGCGTGGCTGCGGTTTCATGTCGCGGCCATATGACAAATGCCTGCTCTCTGATTGACGAAAATCAAGATCAATGCCAGACAGGAGGCGATTCCGCAGCCACTCCCAAGGACAGCCCCATGCGCGAAGAGGACCGCAACGACATCCGCAACCTGCCGCTGTTCCGCGACATGACCAGCCCGGCCTTCGACGCGCTGCTGCATGCGGCCTATGACCAGGTCTTTCCCGCGCAGCTCGAGCTGATCCGCCAGGGCGAGGGCGCGAATTTCCTGCATGTGGTGCTGGAAGGCGCGGTCGAGCTTTATGCCCACTGGCAGGGACGCGACACCACCATGGCCGTGGTCCAGCCGGTCGCCACCTTCATCCTGGCCGCCTGCATGCGCGACGCGCCCTATCTGATGTCGGCGCGCACCCTGCAACGCTCGCGCATCGTGCTGATCCCGGCGGTGGACGTGCGCGCGGCCTTCGCCCGCGATCCCGGCTTTGCGCTGGCCACGGTGCAAGAGCTGTCCGAGGGCTATCGCAACCTCGTGCGCCATGCCAAGAACCTCAAGCTGCGCAACGCCCGCGAAAGGCTGGGGGCCTATCTGCTGCAGCGGTTCTCGGCCGCCGGGGGCGCGCAGGGTTTCGTTCTGCCGCAGGAAAAGCGGCTGCTGGCCTCGTATTTGGGGATGACGCCGGAAAGCCTCTCGCGCGCCTTCCGGGCGCTGCGCGAGCATGGCGTGCATATCGACGGCATGCGCGTCACCATCACCGACCTGGGGGCGCTGACGGATCTGGTCCGTCCCGACAGCCTGCTGGACACGGCGCTGAACATTCCCTGACCCGCGACGGCGGAATTCGGCCGCAAGCGGCGGAGTGCGGCGGTCCCGCCCGCGCCCTAGATATGATAGCAGGAATGACGCAGCAGAAAGGTTCCTGCCATGGATCACGCCCCGATTCCCACCGAAAGCGATCCGCGCTGGCAGCAGGTGCTGGCGCGCGACGCGGCGGCCGATGGCGCCTTCGTCTATGCCGTGCGCACCACCGGGGTCTATTGCCGCCCCTCCTGCCCGTCCCGGCGGGCCAAGCCGCAGAACGTAACCCTCTATGCCTCGCCCGATCAGGCCGAAGCGGCGGGCTTTCGTCCCTGCCGGCGCTGCAATCCCCGCGGCGCCTCGGTGGCCGAGGCCAATGCGGCGCTGGTCGCCGCGGCCTGCCGGCTGATCGAGGACTCGGACACGCCGCCTAGCCTCGGGGCGCTGGCCGAGGCCGCGGGCCTCAGCCCGTTCCATTTTCACCGCCAGTTCAAGGCCGCGACCGGACTGACGCCGCGCGCCTATGCCGCCGCGCATCGCGCCGGCCGGCTGCGCGCCCGGCTGGCCGATAGCGCCAGCGTCACCGGCGCGATCTACGAGGCGGGCTTCAGCTCGAACAGCCGCTTCTATGAGGGCGCCGACGGGATGCTGGGCATGACGGTCTCGGCCTGGCGCAAGGGCGGCGCGGGGGCCGAGATCCGCTTCGCGCTGGGGCAATGCGCGCTTGGCGCCATCCTGGTCGCGCAAAGCCGGCGCGGCATCTGCGCCATCGCGCTTGGCGACGACCCCGAGGCGCTGCTGCGCGACTTCCAGGACCGTTTCCCCGCCGCCACGCTGATCGGCGGCGACCCGGAATTCGAGACCCTCGTCGCCCGCGTCGTCGGCTTTGTCGAAGCACCCGGGATCGGGCTGGACCTGCCGCTGGACATCCGCGGCACCGCCTTCCAGCAGCGGGTCTGGCAGGCCCTGCGCCAGATCCCGCCCGGCGCCACCGCCAGCTATGCCGAGATCGCCCGCCGCATCGGCGCGCCGCAGGCCAGCCGCGCCGTGGCGCAAGCCTGCGCCGCGAACGACATCGCCGTCGCCATCCCCTGCCACCGGGTGGTGCGCAGCGACGGCGCGCTGTCGGGCTATCGCTGGGGCGTGGCGCGCAAGCGCGCCCTGCTCGACCGCGAGGGCGCGGCATAGCCCCGGGACATATTGCCGAGAGTTTTTCTTGGGTATATATCCGTCCCGACCTGCGCCATGCGGAAGGACGCGCCATGTTCCTGATCAGACCCTATCGCAGCACCGGGACGCTCGGCTCGGCCGCGGGCGCGGCCGCCGCCGCGCTGAAGGCTCGCGCCGCCGAATGGGAGATCGAGGCGATCGAGACCGCCGACAGCCTGACGCTGCATCTGTGGGGCTGCGAAATGGCGCTGATCCGCGACGGCGACACGGCGAGGATCGAGCTCAGCGCGCCGGAAAAGCGACTGATCGGCAACCTGCAGGACACCGCCACCACGCTGTTCGACGAGTTGGGCTTGTCCATCGGCTGGGACAGGGTCGAGACGGGGGCGCTGGCCCCCGGCCTGTCGCTGATGCGGGTGGTCGGCGTCAGCCCGCGCACGCCCGGCTTCCTGCGCGTCCGCGTCGCCGGCGAGGACGCCGCCCGTTTCGGCCAGGGCTCGCTGCATTTCCGCCTGCTGCTGCCGCCGAAGGGACGCATCCCGCTGTGGCCGCGCATCGCCGCCAGCGGCCGCACCGTCTGGCCCGAGGGGCCGGACGCGCCGCATCGCGCCGTCTATACCGTGGCCGCGCAGCGGGACGACTGGGTGGATTTCGACATCTTCCGCCATGCGGCCAGCCCGACCTGCGACTGGGCGGATCGCGCCCGGCCCGGCGATCCGGTCGGGCTGATCGGGCCCGGCGGCGGCGGTTGCCCCGAGGCCGGCCGGCTGTGGCTCTTTGGCGACGAAACCGCCCTGCCCGCCATCGCCCGGATGCTGGAACAGGCGCGGGGCGAGGTTCATGCCTTCCTGCGCGCCGCGCCCGAGGATCTGGCCGAACTGGCCCGCGACCCGCGCGTCAGCCGCTGCGACGACCTGCTGGCGGCGCTGGACGCCGCCGGCTTCGATGCGGCGCAGGAGAACCGCCATGTCTGGTTCGCCGGCCCCGCGCATGAGGCGCGCGAGGCGCGGCGGCGGCTTGCCGCGCGCGGACTGGCCAAGCGCGAATTCACCGCCGCCGCCTATTGGGGCTGACGCCTCAGGCCAGGATGCGCAGCCGCGGCAGCGAGGCCGCCGCCGCCCCCCAGGCCAGCGCCGCGCAAAGCGTGATCGCCGGCACCATGGTCGCCGCGGTATTGTCCAGGAAGGGCCCGGTCACCGCGATCATCAGCCCTCCGGTCAGCATCTGCAGCGTGCCGCCCAGCGACGAGGCGAGCCCGGCGATGTCGGGATGCGGGTCCAGCGACATGACCATGGCCGTCGGCATCACCAGCCCCAGGCAGGCATTGGCCAGGAACAGCCCCGCGATCACCACGGGCAGCGCGTCGAAGCCCGCCAGCACCACCAGCGACAGGGCCAGCGACAGCCCGGCAAAGCCGGTGATCGCCAGAGAGATCACCCGCTCCATCCCGAAGCGTTCCGCCAGCCGGCCGGCGAATTGCGAGGCCGAGAAGAAGCCGATGGCATTCACCGCGAAGGCCAGCGAGAACCCGGTCGGGCTAAGCCCGTATTGCCGCGTATAGACGAAGCTCGCCGAGGCCAGGAACACGAAGAAGCTGGCCATGCCGAAGCCGCCGATCATGGTCAGGCCCAGAAAGCGCCGGTCGGCCAGCAGCCGCCGCGCCCCCGCCGCCATGGCCGCAAGGCGCACGGGCCGGCGCCGCTCGGCCGGCAGGGTCTCGGGCAGCGCGAACAGGATCAGCCCCAGGCTCAGCAGCGCCGCCGCGGCCAGCACGGCGAAGATCTCGCGCCAGCCGCCGAAGGCCAGCACCGCCGATCCGGTCAGCGGCGCCAGCATGGGCGAGACCGAGATCACGATCATGATCGCCGCCATCATCTTGGCCGCCGCGGGTCCGGTCGCCATGTCGCGGATCACCGCACGCGGCACCGCCATCAGCGTCGCCGCACCCAGGCCCTGCAGGGCGCGGGCGGCGATCAGCCAGCCGATGGTCGGTGCCAGGCTCGCCGCCACGGTGGCGACCAGAAAGATCGACACGCCGATCACCAGCGGCTTCTTGCGCCCGACCGCATCGGCCATCGGGCCGTAGATCATCTGGGCGAAGCCGAAGACGATGAAATACGAGGTCAGCGTCAGCGCCGCCCCGGCCTCGGTGGTGTGCAGGTCGCTGGCCACTTGCGGCAGCGCCGGCAGATACATGTCGATCGCGAAGGGACCGACGGCGGAAAGCAGGCCCAGAAGCAGGGCCATGCGAAACAGGGGATCGCGCATGGGAAAACCCGTGGATATATCAGATATGAGGATTGCGGACGCAGAATCGCGCCAAGGACCGTTCGCCGCCGCAGGCGCCCTGCCTGCCACAGCGCCGCGCCGGGCGCAACCCCGTCCCGCCGGCCGGAATTGATAAATGTTCAGAATGCCCGGATTCGGGCTTCCCAAGCCCGGCAGCGCCCGGCAGGATGAAAACACGATTTTTCCCGGATTCTGAACGCGGAGCACGCGGATGAGGATCTATCACCTTATCTTCATGGCGCAGGTGGCTGGTCTGCTGGGGCTGCTGGGCGCCGCCGTCCTGTACTGGTAAAAATTGCGGCCTCCGTCGCCATGGCTTGACAGGTGCGCCTGACATGCAACATTGGCGCCATGAACAAAGTGGCTGATTGGTTGTCCCATAAGAGCCCGGTCAGTCGGAAAAACGCCGCCGAGACGGTGTTCGAGGATCTGCGAGGCGCAATATTGGCCGGCCGCTTGCCGGTCGGCATCCGGCTGCCTTCCGAGGCGAAGCTGGCCGAGCATTACGGCGTCAGCCGGCCGATCATCCGCGAGGCGATGCGCTCGCTGCAGACGCTGGGGCTGACGCGCAGCCGCAGCGGCAGCGGCAGTTTCGTGATCTCGGACCGGCAGGCGCCGGAACTCGCCTATGGCAATTACTCGGCGCGCGAACTGATCGAGGCGCGGCCCTTCATCGAGATCCCCGCCGCCGGCTGGGCCGCCCTGCGCCGCAACGAAGACGACATGGCCCGGCTTCTGCAGCTGTGCGACAGCATGGAACGGCAGGAGGACGCGCTGAAATGGGTGCGGCTGGATTCGGATTTCCACTGCCTGATCGCCCAGGCCGCCCGCAACCGGCTTTTCGCCCGCATCGTCACCGATTCCCGCGACGCGCTGATGCGCCAGTCCGAGCTGGTGAACCTGATGGCGGACCGGCGCGTGACCTCGAATCACGAACATCGCCGCATCGCCGAGGCGATCGCCGCCGGCTCCGAGGACGAGGCCCGCACCGCGATGCGCGACCACCTGCACGAAGTCGAGCAGGCGATGACCTGGATCATCGGCCAGCAGCCCGCCAATGCGTGATCTTCCGCCCGGCACCCGGCCGGCGCAACAATGCATCGCCCGAACGGCCCCCTGACGCAAGATCACGCATCATGCCGCGACCAAGGTGACTTGACCCCGACGCCCGCTGTGGTAATCGAAGCTGTCAGACAGATTGCGGCGGGCGGGCATGCCCCTACCTCGCCGCGGGTCTGCAAGGGGGGATTGCGCGACCATGCGGCTCGACACGTGACCGGAACCGGACAGAAATCGCTGCTGGCAGTGCTTGCCACCGGCGGCACCATTGCCAGCAGCCGCGGCGCGGACGGCGCCGCGCGGCCGCGGCTGGGGGCCGGGGACCTGCTGGCGCTGCTGCCGCCCATGGCGGTCGAGCTGCGCCCGCGCGAGGTGCTGGCCAAGGATTCCGCCAGCCTGACGCTTTCCGACATGCAGCGCATCAGCGACGCGGTGGCGGCCGAGCTGGCCGACCCCCGCATCGCCGGCATCGTGGCGCTGCACGGCACCGATGCGATGGAGGAAACCGCGCTGCTGGTGCAGCTGCAACACGCGCCGCGCAAGCCGGTGGTGTTCACCGGCGCGCAATTCGCCTCGGATCACCCGCGTTCGGACGGGGGGCGCAACCTAGCCGATGCGGTCCGCGCGGCGCTGCGGCCGGCGGCCGGGCCAGGCGTCACCCTGGCTTTCGGCGGCCGGATGTTCCCGGCCTGGGGGCTTTACAAGTTCACCTCGGACGCGCCGGACGCCTTCCGCCGCGTGGCCGAAGAGGGCGCGACCGTCACCCGGCCCCTGCCCGCGCCGGTCGGCGGCTTCCGCGTCGATATCGTCGCCACCCATCCCGGCAGCGACGGTCTGCATCTCGAGGCCAGCCTGGCCGCCGGGGCGCGGGGCATCGTCATTTCGGCGCTGGGTTCGGGCAATGCGACAGCCGAGCTGGTCGCGGCCATCGCGCGCGCCAAGGCCCAGGGCGTCGTGGTGGTGGTCTCCAGCCGCGTGCCCGAAGGGCTGCTGTCGCCGATCTATGGCGGCGGTGGCGGCGGTCACGACATGCGGCGCGCGGGCGCCATCCACGCCCGGCTGCTGCGCCCCGGACAGGCGCGCATCCTGCTGGCGGCGATGCTGGCCAATCGCTGCACCGAGACGGAAATCGCCCAAGCCTTCGAATCCGCGCCGCAGACGGTGTAATATCACGTCATATCAATCTAATGCGATTGATATAGAAAGTATTTTCCAGGCGTGATTCAGGCTCCTTGAGAAGCCCCTGACAATGAGCAGCCCGCCTGTCTGGCCGAGCCGCAGATGGCCCGGCTTCGGCCACAGGGGCCCAGCAACGGCGCGCGACCGGTCGGCGACCTCAGGAAGCTGTTCTTTCCCCGGACTTCGCCGATCCTAGGAGAGGAACACTGTCCCTAGCCGGCCGCGAGGCATTGCGGAACCTGGCCGAGGCCCTGAACATCGCCCGCCACGACAGCATCGAAGATACACGCACCGTCTATTGCGGGACGTTTGCGAAACCCCTTGCGTGCGGGCTGCATGTCGGCCGGAACCGCGCGGCCTATTCCGCGCGCCGCGACCGGATGATCGCGGCGCTGGACCGTGAACTGCCTGCCGAATGCACTTCACCCGGTCCGAGGGCGGGATGTCCGTCTGAATGACCTTTCGATCCGTCCCTCGATGCCGCGCGGCTCCCCGAGCTGATGCTGGCGGTGCGGCAGGGCCATCGGCTCGCGGAAAGCCAGACCGTCCGGCCCGAGGCTCTGGTGAACGAGACTCTGATCACCGTGCCGGTTCCGGTCGAGCGGCTGGACATCTTCACGCGCTTCCTGCTGCCCGCCCGTCCTCCCGGCCCGGCATATCACCGCGGAATCCATCGACATGATGCTGCAGCTGGTCGCCGCCGGCCGCTGCATCACGGTGCTTCCCGATTGGCTTTTGCGCGAAGCGGCCGCGAGCATGCCGATCCGACTGCTGAAAATCGGCTACCAGGGCCTGCACAAAAGCATCAACCTGGGCACCCGCGCCGGCGAAAGCCGGATCGAACACATGGCCGGATTCTTTCGGCTCGTGCGCTCCGTTGAGCCCTGACGCGCAGGCTTGGCGAATGCCGCCCGTCGTCCCATTCGCCCGGTATGCGACCCGATGTGCTATATGCTGACCAAGGCGTGCAGCACGCCGTAGCAAGGTCAGCCCGACAGGAGTAGGTGCCCTGAACAGAAAATCCCCGGTCTATCTGAACGCCTTGCGCGCTTTCGAGGCCAGCGCCCGGCATGGCAGCTTTTCGGGCGCGGCGGCAGAGCTCAATGTCACGCCCGCCGCCGTCGGACAGATGGTGCGCGGACTGGAGGATTGGTTGGGTCACCCGCTTTTCCACCGCAGCCCGACAGGCAAGGCGCGGCTGACCGCCACCGATGCGGCCGAGCGCGCCCTGCCGGACATTCGCGCCGGCCTCGACCGGCTGGGCATCGGGCTGGAACGGCTGCGCGAGGTCACGACGGGCGGCATCCTGAACGTCACCGTCAGCCCCGCCTTCGCCGCCAAATGGCTGCTGCCGCGCATCGACCGCTTTCAGGCCCGGTGCCCCGATACCGATATCCGCCTGGAGACCAGCCTGAAGCTGGCCGATTACGCGGCGCAGGGAATCGATGTCGGGATCCGCTACGGCAAGGGCGACTGGCCCGGCCTCGTCGCCGAAAAGCTGATGGACGAGGAGGTCTTTCCCGTCTGTGCCAGCCGCTTCCGCGAGCGGCACAACCTGACCGCTCCTGCCGACCTGCTTCGCGCGACTTTGATCCACGATCATTCCGTCGACCCCGCCCTGGGCTTCGTCACCTGGGAGAGATGGCTGCGAGCCGCCGGCGTGACGGACGAGGCGCCGCAGCGCGGCATGGGCATCAACAACTCCGCATCCGTGCTTCAGGCCGTGATCGAGGGCCGCGGGGTGGCGCTGGCCCGCAGCATCCTGGCGCATGATGACCTGGCCGCCGGACGGTTGTGCCGGCTGTTCCCGCAAGTGCATGTGCCGTCGAAACTGGCCTATTACGTCGTCCATCGCCGCGAATATGCGGCCCTGCCGAAGCTGAAGACCTTCAGGGACTGGCTGTTCGAGGAAGCCGCAGCCACGCTGCGCTGCACGGCGGGCCGCTTTCGCTCGGGATAGTTTTTCTTTTCCGCGGTCAAGAAAGTCTCGTTTGTCAAATCCCCATCGCCGGACACATGTGGAAGCTTCCATTCCGTGACGCAGAGGGATGACAATGGGCAACATCCAGGACCGGGCAGTCTACCTCTATGCGATGGAGGCGCTTCGGTCGGCGCGGCCCTGGTCTATTCAAGCCGAGTTTTCGATGCCCCCGACGCGCCTGGAAAATGAGGTCCTGGCCGAGAAGGCGAGCATGGCGCCGGGAGGCCGCCCCGGTTCCGTCGTGGCGGATGGGCCGCGACGCTTGCCTGTCCTGATTCTCGGCGGTGGGCTTTCCGGCCTCACCGCCGCGTGGCACCTCTATCGCGCGGGCGTCGGGTTCCTGCTGGTCGAGGCGCGCGACCGGCTGGGCGGTCGTATCCTGACGGCCGGCGCGAATGGGTTGCCCGCCTCGGACGCGTTCGATCTCGGCCCCTCGTGGTTCTGGCCCGACATGCATGCCGGCATGGACCGCGTCGTCAGGGAACTGGGCCTTGCCGCCTTCGCGCAGGCCAGCGAAGGGTCGCTGCTGTTCCAGCGCGCGGGCAGCGCGGCGCCCGAGCGTTATCCGACGATGCGGCAGGAGCCGGCCTCGATGCGGCTGGCCGGCGGCACCGGCGCGATCATCGCGGCACTGGCCGCTCGGCTGCCGGCCGACAGCATTCGCCTTGGTCTCCGCGTCGACCGGATCACCCGCACCGAGAATGGCGTCGCCGCGCATGTCGCGGGCTCGCCCGAACCGATCACGGCCGCCCATGTCATCTGCGCGCTGCCGCCGCGCCTGCTGGCCGGGACCATGGCCCTGGACCCCGCGCCCGAGCCCCGAACCCTTGCCCTCTGGCGCGCTACGCCCACATGGATGGCGCCGCATGCCAAGTTCTTCGCGATCTACGACCGTCCCTTCTGGCGGGATGCCGGGCTGTCGGGCACGGCGCATAGCCAGATCGGCCCGCTGGTCGAAATCCACGACGCGACCACGGCTTCGGGCACGGCGGCGCTGTTCGGTTTCGTGGGCGTTCCGGCAGCCCATCGGTCGCAGGCGGGGCGTGATGCGGTCATCGTGGCAAGCGTTGCGCAACTGGGGCAGCTGTTCGGGCCAAATGCACTCGCCCCTCAAGCCACACTCTACAAGGACTGGGCCGCCGACCCGCTGACCGCGACGCCGCTGGACCAGGCCGCCGGAGACCATCCCCTCGGCGGCAAGCGCGACTGGAGCGGCGACATCTGGCAGGATAGCCTGACGCTTGCGGGCAGCGAAACGGCCATCCACGACCCCGGCTATCTCGCCGGCGCCATCGAGGCCGGAGAACGCGCCGCCGCCGCGCTGATCCGCCAGCACCTCAAGCACAGGAGCGCAAAGCCGTGACAGCCACCTATCGCGCCATGCAGATCGCAGAACCGGGCCGGCTGGAGCTGGTCGAGCGGCCTGTCCCGCAGCCGCAGCCCGGCCATGTCCTCATCGCGGTCGAGGCCTGCGGGATTTGCGGCGCGGACAGCGGCGATATCGAGCATGGCACGCCCGGCCGCATCCCCGGCCATGAGGTCGTCGGCCGCATCGCGAAGCTGGGCGAAGGCGTGCCCCCAATCTGGCGCATCGGCCAGCGCGTCGGGGTCGGCCGGTTCGGCGGCCATTGCGAAACCTGCCGCGAATGCCGCCGGGGCCGGTTCCACCTGTGCCGCAACCAGCCCGTCCTCGGCGCATCCTGCGATGGCGGCTATGCCGAGATGACCGGCGCGCGCCCGATGATCGAGACCATGCCGCTGGAGCGCGCCATGGAGGCCTATCGGAAAATGCGCTCGGGGGATGTGAAATTCAGGATGGTCCTGACGATGAAGGAGCATGCACATGCGCATCAATGACGACCTGACGCAGCCGGTTCTGGTGCAATCCGCCGAACTGGACTGGATGCCCAGCCCCGCAGCGGGGGTGGACCGGCGGATGCTGTATCGCCTGGGCGACGAGGTGGCGCGGGCGACCTCGCTGGTCCGCTATGCGCCGGGCAGCGCCTTTCTCCGCCATATCCACAGCGGCGGCGAGGAAATCCTTGTCCTCGAGGGCACCTTCCAGGACGAGCATGGCGACTATCCCGCGGGCAGCTATTTCCGCAATCCGCCCGGCACCTCGCATGTGCCCGCCTCGCAGGACGGCTGCACGATCTTCGTCAGGCTCTGGCAATACCGCGCGGGCGACAACCTGCAGGTCGTGCGCCAGCCCGGCGAGGGCGAAACTGTTGCCCCTCGCCCCGGCGCCAGCGCAGCACGGCTGCTGTTCGAGGATGCGGCCGAGCGTGTTACCGTCGAGGACTGGCAGCCCGATGCCGATATCACCGTCGAGAACCCGCGCGGGCTGGAGTTCCTCGTCCTGTCGGGCAGCCTGGCCATCGGCGACGAAACGCTGGAGGCGCAGGGCTGGGGCCGCTTCCCCTCAGGGCAGGCTCTCAGGGCCACCGCCGGGGCGAATGGCGCGCAGATCTGGATCAAGGACGCACCGCTTCAACACCCGGATGTATTGCCGATGCCCGACTAACTTCGGGAATCGTCGGCCCAGACGCCCTATCGGCGCCCAGCCATTCCAGCAGCGCGCCGCCCTCGGGACGAAAGGATCGTCCTGCCGTCCGAGACGGCATCCAGTCGCTCCGGCGGCGCGCAGGAAACAGTTATTGAAACACCTCCTCAGGCCCTTGGGGGCCTTGAAACGACCGGGGCGGTCAACCACCGGGAAAGGACCAGAATGTCGGATCACCACCATACCGCGCCGAGAAACACCTGGATGCTCACGGCCGCCCAATCGCTTGGCGGCGCCAGCACGCCTATCGTGGTGTCCCTTGGCGGTCTAGGTCAGCCAGCAACTGTCCTCGAACCCGGCGCTGGTGACCCTGCCGGTCAGCCTGCTGAACCTGGGGCTGGCGCTGGGGACGATCCCGGCGGCCGTGGCGATGCGCCATTTCGGCCGGCGTTCCAGCTATGTCTTCGGTGCCATGATCGGCATGCTGGCCGGGCTGGTTGCCACGACGGGCATCGTCTGGGCCAGCTTCCTGATCTTCTGCGCCGGCACCTTCCTGGCCGGTTTCTACTCGGCCTATGTGCAAAGCTACCGCTTCGCCGCAACCGACGGTCTTGGCGGGCATGACCGGGAAAGGGCCATCGCGCGGGTGATGCTGGGCGGCCTCGCCGCCGCGATCATCGGCCCGCAACTGGTGATCTGGACGCGGGAGGCGCTGCCCGGCCATGCCTTCGCGGGGCCCGAAGAACGCGGCAAGGCGCAAGGGGTCAACGACTTTGTGGTTTTCGGCGCCGTGGCCTGCGCATCCTTCTTCTCCGGCTCGCTTCTTCACAGCTCGGGCTGGGGCACGGTCAACCGGATGGTCTTTCCGGCGGTCGCCTTCGTGCTCGCACCTCTGCTCTGGCGTGCGACCCGAACCAGAAACGCGGCGGTCCGCTGAGCGCGATCATATAAACTCATGAAGGTTGAAATCTTTTCGCGGTCTTGTCGAAGAAAGATGGATTACACCGTGTCTTGAAGGCCGAAACCCAGGGCGACCGGAAATGTGCGCCCGGCCATCTTCCCGTGAAACCCCGAGGATGCCGGGCAGAGTACTTGAAATTGTCTGAACCGCAGGCATGCGGTGGGAGGAACAGATGGACAAGACATCCGATCAGCAGCGCGAAAAGGTCATCCTGGCCTCGGTCATGGCGGCGGCATCGAACCCCGGCTGGCTGACCAGCGACCGGGTCGAGGCCCTGACCGGAGGCCATGGGATGCTCAACATCCCCGTCGTCGCGGTCTGCAACGTGATCGCGACCGAGCTGCGCCGCGGCGTCAGCCCCGAGGTGAAATTCGCCGATGCCGTCCACCAGCCGATTGACGACCTGCTGGCCAAGGCGATCAAGGTGGCGAAGGACGGCGGCGCGGACGGCGCCAACGCGGCGCTGATCGCCGCGACGATCCTTTACCTGGTCGGCGCGAATGCGCAGGTCGGCATCCCGGCGGGCAACCGCAAGCTGGGCTCCTCGGCGCGCATGATCGCGGGGGTCAGCCGCTCGGGCCTTGCCGCGGTGCCGACGGCCAAGATGAACAACAAGATCTCGGGCTTCGCCGCGGTCTCGGCGGTCTATGACGCGATGATGAAGGGCAAGCTGTCGCCGATCCAGGGCCGCGACATCCCCGAGGGCGTCGGCGGCGGCGTGATGGTCGGGCACGGCGCCCTGGGCGAGGATTTCATCTTCCCCGGCATGGCCGAAAAAGGCGCCGCCATCGGCACCAAGGCGATGATGGACGCCATGTCCGGCGCCGGCATGCCCAGCCAGAAATTTCTGTCGGCGCTGTTCGGCGCCGCCGCCATCCTGGAGATCATCCATCCCGACGCCGATGTGCGCGAGGAATACGGCCCCTATGGCAAGGTCACGAGCGCCTATGTCGCCGGCCTGTCCGCCGTGCGCACCGCCGGACTGCCGGAAAAGCTGCATGTCCGGATCACCGGCAAGGAAGTCGATACCGGCAAGCTGATCGGCGACCTGGGCCTGATCCTCAAGGATATCGGCGGGCCGACCGTGATCGGCATCATGGCGCTGGACGAGATCATCTCGGTCTTCGAAGAGGGGATCTGCGGCGCCGGCGCCGGCCCGGTGAACCCGCCGCTTGGCCATGTCTGCGGCGATGCGGTGATCGCGCTCTTGTGCCTGCTGGAGGACGGCTCGACCGAGCAATCGGTCGCCAAGGCGCTGCGCGAGCGCAGGCTGGCGACCAGCTTCGACCCCGACACCGCGATGATCGCCATGAACATCATCGGCCGCAAGGCCACGCAGGTCTGCAACGGGCCGGTAACGGATGCGCTGATCATCGCCTCGACGCCGGTGCTGACGCGGGTGCTTTATGACCGCGCCAGCCGCACCTATGACGAGCTGTCCGCGGGCAAGAGCCTGGGCGACATCGTCCGCGAACTGGACCATGAACGCCAGCTGCGGGTCGAAAAGCGCGGCGCCGAGGCGCTGACCAGGGCCAAGGGCAAGACGGTCAAGGTGCATTTCACCAGGATCGCCAAGGGCGCGCGCCGCTCCAGCAAGATGGCGGCGCGCTGGCTGGCCTTCGACCCGGCGCTGGACGCCGAGGTGACGCTGGGGGACGAGACCATCCGCATGGAAGGCGTCATCAACGCCGTCGTCCCCGAGGTCGCGCAGGGCATCGGCAAGGAACGCGCGCCGTTCCTCTCGGTGCTTGCGCCCATCGCCAGCGAGCTGCTGCTGGCCGGCAACGTGATCGTCAACGTCACCGTTCCGGCGGTGGTGGCGGCGGCCATGGGCAAGATGTCGCCCTCGGACGCGGCGCTTGAGGCGCAGACGGCCGGCATCATCTCGGCCGGCATCCCGGGCACCAAGGCCAAGGCCGAGGCCGCCGCCCTGGTGGCCGTCGAGACCATGGCACTGTGATGGCGGATACCGGCGTCATCCTGCTGATGGCCCAGATCGACGACGCGCCCGGCGAATTGCTGGGGCGCGTCATCAGCCAGATGGCCGACATGGGCGCCCGAAACGTCCAGCTGCTGTCGAGCCTGGGCAAGAAGGGGCGTCCCGGCTACGTGCTGCTGGTCGACATCGAGGCCGGGGACGAGGCGGAATTCGCCGTGCTTCTGGCGGCCGAGCTGGGGATCTGGGGCTATCGCGTGCTGGAATCGCAGCACAAGCATTTCGACATCCGCCGCTATCAGACCCGGCTGGAGCTGCGCTGGAATGGCACCAGCCGCCGCTTTCCGCTGCGCATCAAGCGCATCCTCAGCGATGGCGTGTTCATGCGCGCCAAGGCAGAACACGACGATCTGGCGGCGATCTGCGCCGCCATGGCCGAGGACAGACCCATCCCCCTGGCGGTGCTGAAGGCGGCAGCGGAAACGGCGGTGGGCACGATCGAGCCGCCGGACATCCTTGCCGTCGATCTGGACGAGCCGGCCCGCTAGACTGGGCATGATTGGAAAGGAACGCGCAGATGCATATCCATCTTGACGCCCTGGGCGGGGTCGCGGGCGACATGTTCGTGGCCGCCCTGCTGGACGCCTGGCCCGACCTGGCCGGCGAGGTGCAGGCCAATCTGCGGCTGGCCGGGTTGGACGCCGATGTGCATGCCGAACCCGTGGCCCATGACGACGGGGTGCTGACCGGGCATCGCTTCGTCGTGACGAAGAACGGCAAGACCGACGGTCACGCCCAAGCGCATGACCATCCTCACGACCACGACCATGGGCACGGGCACCATCATCACGGGCATCACCCCCACGCCGACGACCACCACGGCCACCATCACCACACCCATTGGCGCGAGTGGCGGGCCAGCCTTCAGGCCAGCGGCCTGCCCGAGCCGGTCAAGCAGGCGGCCATCGGCATCTTTCACGAACTCGCCACGGCCGAGGCGCAGGTCCATGGCAAGGAACTCGACGCCGTCGCCTTTCACGAGGTCGGCAACTGGGATTCCATCGCCGACATCGTCGCCGCCGCCACCCTGATCGTGGGCGCCGGCGCGACCGGCTGGTCGGTCGGCTCGCTGCCTCTGGGCCGGGGCTGGATCGAGACTGAGCATGGCCGCCTGCCGGTCCCCGCCCCGGCCACCACCCTGCTGCTGCGCGGCTTCACCTTCCACGACGACGGCCACCCCGGCGAACGGATCACGCCGACGGGTGCCGC
The DNA here is from genome assembly GCF_020990385.1 of Paracoccus sp. MA. Taxonomy (NCBI): domain Bacteria; kingdom Pseudomonadati; phylum Pseudomonadota; class Alphaproteobacteria; order Rhodobacterales; family Paracoccaceae; genus Paracoccus; species Paracoccus sp. MA. Next base: position 610,240 of record NZ_CP087597.1, on the reverse strand, counting down.
CATCCTGCGCTATCTGGCGCCGGCACCGGGCATCGGCGCCAGCCCGCGCCGGCTTGCGCGCAGCGGGATCGGCTTCGGCACCCGCCGCTTTCAAGGCATGAGCAACGTCCTGCGCGTCCTGGCCCTGACCGATGAGGATGGTCGAACCGAGGATCGCGTCGGCGTCATCCAGTTCGAGATCGACGATCAGAGCGGCGAGGAACTGGCCGCCGCGCTGGACCGGATCCGCGCCGATCCCACCGTCATCGACGTGACCCAAAGCCTTGCCATCGGCAAGAAGGGCCGGATGATGGCCGCCATCCAGGTCCTGACCCGGCCCGAGGCCGTCGCCCGGGTCAGCGCGCTTTGCTTTCGCCAGACGACCACGCTGGGCCTGCGCAGCCGGATCGAGGCCCGGGCAATTCTTCCGCGCCGCGCCGTGACCGCCGAGGGCGGCATCCGCGTCAAGCTGGCCGAGCGCCCCGGCGGCACCACCGCCAAGGCCGAGATCGACGATGCCGCGACCGCCGACAGCCAGAAGCAACGCGCCGAGCTGCGGCGGGCCGCCGAGGCGCAGGCATTGCAGGAAAAGGTGAAAGACTGATGCAAACCGCGGATTTCCTTAGCCGGCTGCATGGGGTTTTCGACAGCGCCGGGCCGGCCGCCGTGGCGGTCTCGGGCGGCGTCGACAGCATGACACTGGCCTATGTCGCGCATCGAGCCATGGGCAGGGACGTGACCATGTTCCACGCCTCGTCCCCTGCCGTGCCGCAGGCGGCAACGGCGCGCATCCGGGACTATGCGGCCCGCCACGGCTGGCAGTTGCGCATCGTGGACGCGGGCGAGTTTTCGGATGAAAGATACCTTTCAAACCCCTCGAACCGTTGCTTTTTCTGCAAATCGAACCTTTACGGCACGCTGGCCGGGCATACCGAAGCGCAGCTGTTTTCAGGCACCAACATGGACGATCTGGGCGATTGGCGCCCCGGTCTGAAGGCCGCCGAGGCCAACCATGTGCGCCATCCTTTCGTCGAGGCGGGCATGACCAAGGCCGATGTGCGCGCCATGGCGGCCGCGCATGGGCTGCACGACCTGGCCGAGATGCCCTCGGCCCCCTGCCTGTCCAGCCGGATCGAGACCGCGCTGCGCATCGAGCCGCAGACGCTGCACGCCGTGGACCGCATCGAGACCCTGCTGCGCGACGAACTGGCGCCAAGGACCGTGCGCTGCCGCGTCCGCGCTACGGGGGTGGTGGTCGAGCTTGATCCCGCCGCCCTGTCGCGGCTTTCTCCCGAACACCAACGGGCCTTGACGCAAAAGATCGGCGCAGCCTTCGGCAGCGACCGGCCCGTCCTGTTCCAGGGCTATACGCGCGGCAGCGCCTTTCTTCGCGAGCAAACCGAATGACCGAGATCCGACTGGACTTTCAACGGCACGAGCGTGTCGGCTTTGGCGAAGCCATCCTCTGCGCCCGGAAATCGGATGCGCAGCTGGCGACGATCATGGACCATGTGTTCGAGCGCGGCGAAAGCTGCCTCATGACACGGCTTGAACAGGACGTCTTCGAACGCTTCCCGGCCGATCACCGGGCGCGGCTGGATTACGACCCGATCTCGCGCATCGGCTATTTCAACTGGACCCCACCCGAAGCGCCTGGCCCCGCGCAGATCGCCGTCGTCTCGGCCGGCAGTTCCGACATGCCGCAGGCGGCCGAGGTCATCCGCACCCTGACCTATCTGGGTGCCCCGACGCAGCAATTCATCGATATCGGCGTGGCCGGCCTGTGGCGCCTGCTGGGCAATGTCGAGGAGCTGCAGAAATTCCCGGTGATCGTCGCGGTCGCCGGCATGGACGGCGCCCTGCCAAGCGTGCTGGGCGGGCTGGTGCCGGGGGTGATCATCTGCCTGCCCACCTCAACCGGCTATGGAGCATCTCATGGCGGGCAGACGGCGCTGAACGCGGCGCTGGCCTCATGTGCGCCGGGGCTGACGGTGGTCAATATCGATAACGGCTATGGCGCCGCCTGCGCGGCCTACCGGGCGCTGAACATGATCCGCAAGGCCGCAGCCCTGGCTGAGAGGCGCTGACGGCGGAAGGCGCAGCTTTTTCCAAGCTGCGCCTTCCTGGCAATACAGGCTGGGACAGGCCTATTGCCCGATCACCTTCTTCCACTCGCGAATGGCGACGGATTCGAACAGGCCCGCCTGCGCGTAAGGATCTTGCGCGGCCCACTGGCTCGCCGCTTCGATATCCTCATGCTCGACGACCAGGATGCTGCCGCAGGGTGTCTGCCCCTCATCCAGCAGCGGCCCGGCGATATAGACGCCGGGGGTGGAATCCAGCCATTCCAGATGGGCCGGGCGGTTGGCCATGCGGATGTCCAGCGCATCGGGCTTGTCGGTGCAGATGAAGGCAAAGAGCATGGGTTTCTCCTTTTGGTTGTCCGGGAAGCCCCGGTCCTGGTTGAAGCGAAGGGGTCAGCCCGCCAGCCCCGCGGCGCGGCGGACCAGCATGTAGATCGCGACCAGCACGACCAACGCGGCGAAACCCGTGTGCAGGCTGCCCCTGCGCGTGGACAGATGCCGCGCCAGTCGCGCCCCCAGCATCCCGCCCGATAAGCCGCCGACCACGAAGACCCGCGCCAGCGGCCAGTCGACATGGCCCACGCGTGCATAGTTCAGCGCCGTGGTCAGCCCGAAGGCCGTCACCGCGACCAGTGACAAGGCGACGGCAATACCGGCCGCGCCGGCGCCGAGGATGACGACTTCATGGTGCAGGGCGGCTGTGGCGGTGGGATCAGGCATGAATCCTCCGTTCGCGGCATGGCGACCTTGATTTCGTGGGTTTCCAGGGATGCAGGCGCCCGCGATGCTGCGCCCCGCCGTCAAAGCTCGTTCAGCGGCACCTTGAGATGGCGCTTGCCCTTTTCGTCGGGCTCGGGAAGGGCGCCGGCCTTCATGTTGACCTGAAGCGAGGGGATGATCAGGCGCGGCATTCCCAGCGTGGCGTCGCGGGCCTCGCGCATGGCGACGAATTCATCCTCGGTCACGCCGTCGTGGACATGGATATTGTGGGCGCGCTGCTCGGCCACGGTGGTCTCATTGCGGATGTCGCGCCCGTTGGGGCCGTAATCATGGCACATGAACAGCCGCGTCGCGGGCAGCAGGTCCAGCACCCGCCGGATCGAGCGGTAAAGCATCCGCGCATCGCCGCCCGGAAAATCGGCCCGCGCCGTGCCGCCGTCAGGCATGAACAGCGTGTCGCCCACGAAAGCCGCATCGCCGATCACATAGGTCAGGCAGGCAGGCGTATGGCCCGGCGTGTGCATGACGCGGCACTCCATCGTGCCGATCCGGAAAATGTCTCCGTCCCGAAACAGCGGGTCGAATTGCGATCCGTCGCGACGGAACTCGGTGCCTTCGTTGAAGACCTTGCCGAAGGTCTCCTGCACCACGGTGATCTGCTGGCCGATGCCGATCTTGCCGCCAAGCGCCTGTTGCAGATAGGGCGCGGCAGACAGGTGATCGGCATGGACATGGGTCTCCAGCAGCCATTCCAGCCGCAACCCCTGCTCGCGCACGCGGGCGATGATGCGGTCGGCGGAATCGTAAGACAGTCGACCCGCCGCATAATCCAGGTCCAGCACGGAATCGACAATCGCGCAGGCGTCGGACCCCGGATCACGGACGATATAGGAGAAGGTGTTCGTCGCTTCGTCGAAGAAGGCTTCGACCTGGGGGGATGACGTCATTCTGTCCTCCATCGTTATGGGACTACAGGGCGGGATCGCTGCACCAGTCCAGCAGATAGGCGATCGACTGGTAGGGACGGCCGGAATGCTCGGACAGCCCGATCTCGCAGGTGATGCTGGTCGAATAGCCGCGCGTGACCCGTTCCGGCAGCTTGTCGCGCAGGGTCCGCAGGGCGCTGGCGTTCAGTTCCGGCACCTCGAAACCCTTATTGCCGGCAAAGCCGCAGCATTCGATATCGGGCGGCACGATCACCTCCTCGGCGCAGGCTTCGGCAAGGGCCAGCAGCCGGTCGGCCTGCCCCATCTTGCGGGTGCTGCAGGTGATATGCAGCGCAATGCTGCCTGCACGGCGGCGGATGGACAGGCGCGGCAGGACCAGTTCCGCCAGCGCCTCGGTCACGTCCATCGGGCGCATGTCCTCGGCCAGTTCCTGCCGCATGCGGAAACTGCAGGGACTGGTGTCCGAGACGACGATGCCGCCGCCTTGGGCCCGCAGATGCCCCTCAAGCCGGATGGCGCTGTCCCTTGCGGCTTGCGGATAGCCCTTGCTGGCGAAGGGCTGGCCGCAGCATTGCCCCTCGCCAGCCGGGGTAATGCGGACCGGGTAGCCCGCGCGCCGGAACAGCACCGCCAGAACGTCCCAGAGCGGGCGGGGGTCGGGCATGCCGCGGACGGGCGCGGCAACGGTGCTGACGCAGCTTCGAAACAGCAGGATCTGCGGCAGGTCCGCATCCGGGGCCTCGCCTGCGGGATCGCGCAGGGCAGGCGCGGGCCTGGGCAGCCAAGGCGTCCATTGCGGCACCCTGCTGCCCGAGACGCGGCGCAGTCCCCGCGTGATGCCGGTCATCGCGCCTTTGCCCAACACGACATAGGCGCGGTCGCTGGTCCAAAGCCCGGCCTTGGCGGCCTTCATCACCGCGCCCAGTTGCCGCTCGGCCGCATGGGCAAGGCCGCGCCCGGCAGCACCGTGGCGGAGGGCGCGGCGGCTGCGCATCATCTCGCCCGTGTCGATGCCCACGGGGCAGCTCATGGCACAGAGCCCGTCGCCCGCACAGGTATCCACGGCGGCATAATCATAGCTTTTGTCGAAACTGGCATCCTGCGCGCCGCGCGCCAGCGCACGCGTCGCGACGATTCGCTGGCGCGGCGTGGTGGTCAGCGCGCGCGAGGGGCAGACCGGCTCGCAAAAGCCGCATTCGATACATTTGTCGATCAGCGGATCGGCCACCGGCAGGGATTTCAGCGCCTTGAGATAGATCTGGGGGTCGTCGGACAGGATCACGCCGGGATTCAGCACGCCCGCCGGATCGAAGGCGCGCTTGATGCGCCGCATCAATTCGTAAGCCTTGCTGCCCCATTCCAGCTCCACGAAGGGCGCCATCGCCCGCCCCGTGCCGTGTTCCGCCTTCAGCGAGCCGTGGAAACGGTTCGAGACCAGTTCCGCCACCTCGTCGATCAGCCGGGCATAGCGGGCGATGTCCTCGGGACTGTTGAAGGCTTGGGAAAAGACGAAATGCAGGTTGCCGTCCAGCGCATGGCCGAAGATCACCGCATCGCCGTAATCCAGCCGGTCGAAGATTTCGCGAATGGCAAGGGCGGCTTCGGCAAGGCTGTCGATGGGAACGGCGATATCCTCGACGATCACCGTCGAGCCGGGCGCGCGCATGCCGCCCACGGCGGGCAGCAGCCCCTTGCGCACGTTCCAGTAAGCCGCATAGGTCCGCGGGTCTTGCGAAAAGCGCACCGGCTCCAGCGGCGCGAAGGGCGCGATGGCCGCCGTCACCGATCGCATCTGCGCGGCAAGGGCCTCGGCGTCGTCGGCGCGCAGGTCGACCAGCAGCGCGGCGGTGCCCCGCGGCATATGCGCGAAGCTGTCGGGTACGCCGGGCTGGCCAAGCGCCGAGCGCAGCGATGCGTAATCCATCATCTCGACCGCCGAGACCGGCTGCGCCTTGAGCGCGGTGGCCGCCGAACAGGCGATCCGCACATCCGCGAAAAAGACCAGCGCCGCCGATTGCTTCGGGGGCGCGGGCACGGTTTCCAGCGTCACCTCGCAGATGAAGGCCAGCGTGCCCTCGGATCCGACGATCAGGTGCTGGAGGATCTCGAACGGGTCATCGTAATCGACCAGCGCGTTCAGCGAATAGCCGGTGGTGTTCTTGATCGCGAACTTGCGCCGGATCAGCGCGCCCAGTTCGGCGTCGTCCCGCACCGCGCGGGCAAGCGCGGCCAGTTCGTCCAGCAGCGCGCCATGGCTGGCCCGGAAGGCGCGGCGGCTTTCGGGATCGGCGGTGTCCAGCGTTGTCCCGTCCGCCAGCACCAGCCGCATGGAGCGCAGGGTGCGATAGCTGTTCTGTTCCGTCCCGCAGCACATGCCGCTGGAATTGTTGGCGATGATCCCGCCGATCATCGCCGCCGAGATCGAGGCCGGGTCGGGGCCGATCTTGCGCCGGTGCCGCGCCAGCCGCGCATTGGCCTGCGCCCCGATCAGGCCGGGGCCCATGCGCACGCTTGCGGCATCCTCGTCCGCCTCGAACCGGCGCCAGCCGTTCGGGCCCATCTTGACCAGCACGCTGTCGGTCACGCTCTGCCCCGACAGGCTGGTGCCCGCCGCGCGGAAGGTGATCGGGACGCCCGTGCGGCTGGCCGCGCGGCAGATGGCGACCACCTCGTCCTCGGTCTCGACCAGGATCACCGCGCGGGGCAGCAGGCTGTAGGGGCTGGCATCGGCACCGTGAACGGTGCGCGAAAACGCGTCCAGCAGGAATCGCCCGGCAGGCACCACCTGCCGGACGGCTGCCGCGAAGCCGTCGAAATCGGTTTCCGGCAGCATGTCCCTCATTTCCCGGTCGCGACCGGCGTATCGCCCGGCATGCCCCATTCGGCCCAGGAGCCATCATAGACCGCCACATCGTCCTTGCCCGCCAGATGCAGGCCGAAGGCCAGCGCGCAGGCCGTCACGCCCGAGCCGCAGGAGGCGATGACGGGCCGCTCCATGTCCAGCCCGGCCTGCCGGAAGACCTGCGCGATCTCTGACGGCGATTTCATCCTTCCGGTCTCCGGATCGGTCATGCGGTCGAAGGGCACATTCAGGCTGCCCGGCACATGGCCCGAGCGCAGGCCGGGGCGGGCCTCCTTCTCCTCGGCGGCGAAGCGCGCGGCGGAACGCGCATCGACCAGATCGCGGGCCTTGCTGTCGATATTGGCCAGCACATCGGCCTTCGAGGCGACGGCGGCTGGGTTGAGCTGTGCCCGATAGCTGGCGGCGGGCCGCGCCGCCACCTCGGTTGTCACCGGCCGCCCCTCGGCCATCCAGGCCTTCAGCCCGCCGTCAAGGATCGCGAGTTTGCGATGGCCGAAGCTGCGAAACATCCACCAGGCGCGCCCCGCCGACATCAGGCCGGGGGTGTCGTAGATCACCACCATCGTATCGTTGGAAATCCCCAAGGCGCCCACGGTGCGGGCGAATTCAGCCTCGGAAGGCATCATATGGGGCAGCGGGTTGCCGGCATCGGCCACCGTGTCCACGTCGAAGAACTGCGCGGTGGGGATGTGGCGCTCGGCGAATTCCTCGGGCGCGGTCGGCGTCGCGCCGGGCAGCTTGAAGGACGCGTCCAGCAGCACAACCTGCGGATCGTCCAGGTGATCGGCAAGCCAGGCGGTGGTGACGAGCGAAGTCATGAGGGTTCCTTTCCTGTCGGATCGGCGGTGCCTTACAGCGCCACATCCTGCCGGATCATCTGGCGTTCGGCGGCGGCGGTGAAATCCATGCCGAAGCCGGGGGCGGTCGGCACCTCGAAGCGGCCATTCACGGGTTGCAGGTCCTGCTCGAACAGGTCGCGGTTGGTGTGCTTCAGGGCGAAGGTGTGATGCTCGTGGATCTCGAAGTTCGGGATTGCCGCTTCCAGTTGCAGCCCGATGGCCGTGGCCAGGGGCGAGCCGCAGATATGCGCCTGCACCCCCACGTCGTAGGCATGGGCCAGATGCGCGATCTTGAACGCTTCCGAGATTCCGCCGACCAGTCCGACATCGGGCTGGATCATGTCCACGGCCCCGCCTTCCAGGTAGGGCATGAAGCCCCAGCGGGTATAAAGCTTTTCGCCCGTCGCGATCGGGATGTCCGAGCGCCGCGCGACCTTCATATGGGCGTGGGTGCTGTTGTAATGCGTGGGTTCCTCGATGAAGAGGATGCCCAGATCCTTCGCCAGTTCCGAAACCTGCAACGCCCCGGCCGAGGAGCTGAAGGAATGCAGCTCGATGATGATGTCGCAATCCGGGCCGACGCCTTCGCGGATGGCCTCCAGCCGGGCGCGGAACAGCCTGCGCTCCTCGGGCGTGAACAGCCCGCGGACATTGGGGTTCCGGACGCCGGTCGGATCGACCATGATCGGATCGACCTTGACGCAGTCATAGCCCTCGGCACGCGCGGCCTGCGCAACCTCGCGATATTCACCGGGCTGGCCGCGCGGCACCACCGCCACATCGTCCCAGCCGAATTGCAGCTGGCTGGCATAGCAGCGCAGCGGCTTGGGCGTCGCCGCCCCCAGCAGGCGATGGACCGGCTTGCCAAGCGCCCGGCCCTTGATGTCCCACAGCGCGGCGTCCAGCGCGCTCATCGCGCCGAAGATCACCGGCCCGCCGCCCTCGCCCCAGAACGAGCGGCGCAGCATGGTTTCCCAGACGGTCTCAGTGTCGAAAGGATCGCGGCCCAGCACGAAACGCTCGGCCAGGGTCAGGATCATGGGCGCCGCGGCGGGGGCGCCGGTGCCGAAGGGCATGCCGACCTCGCCCAGCCCGGTGATGCCCTCGTCGGTATGGACGCGGGCGAAGACATGGCGCCAGGACGGGATGCCCACCTGCCCGGATTGCTCGATCTCGATGGCTTCGACCTTGACGACCTTCATGCGTCTCTCCTTGGTTTTCGGGCGGGCGGCGGTCTGTTCTCAGCGGCTCGCATCGTAGACGCGCAGCGACACGGCGGCGGCGCGCAGCAGCGGCACCTCGACCCCCTTGGCCTCGGCCTTTTCGACCATGTCGCCCAGGATCTGCTCGGCCTCGACCGGGCCGCCGGATTTCATGTCGCGATACATCGAGGCGGTCAGCTTCGAGTCCGGGTTGGTCAGCGACGATACGACCCGCGCCGCTTCCTGCTCAGTCGGGGCATGGCCATAAGCGCCGGCGACAGCCAGCGCCTCGTTGCAAAGCGCCGTGGCCGAGCGCACACCGCCGGGGACCGAGGCGACCTGCCCGACCGCGCCGCCAAGCAGGCAGGTGATCCCGCCGAGCGCGGCGAGGTTGACCCATTTGTCCCACATGATCTGCATGATCCGGTCCGAGGATTCCGCCGAGAAGCCCGCCCCCTGCATGATGGTGTCAAGTGCCCGCATGCGGTCGCTGATCGTGCCGTCGCGCTCGCCATAGACGAGGCTCTGGACCTCAGCCATCTGCACGATCTGGCCCTTGTCGTTGAGTTCCGCCACCACGCGGCAGGCCCCGCCCAGCACCGGCTTTTCGCCGAAGCTCTCCACAAGCCGCTCGATATGGCGCATGCCGTTCAGGGCGGGCAGGATCATCGTGCCGGGGCCGACCGCGGGGGCGAAATCCTCCATCGCGCCGTCCAGCGTATAGGCCTTCACGCTGAGCAGGATCAGGTCATAGGGTCCGTCGATCTGCGCGGCCTCGACAAGCTGCGGCCGGATCGTCAGGTCGCCATGCGGGCTGACCACCTGCATGCCCTCGCGCCGCAACTGTTCCGCCCGACGCGCGCGGACCAGGAAGGTCACGTCGCGCCCCGCAGCCGCCAGCCGCGCCCCGAAATATCCGCCGACGGCCCCTGCGCCAACGACCAGTATCCTCATCCCGCTTTCCTCCGCGCTTGGTCCGATCGGGCGGCCATCGCAGCCCTTTTTGCGTCTTGCAGTCAGGCCAAGGTTCTGCGCCCGCCCCTCCATTCCAACAACCGCAATAATAATGCGCCCCGTTGAATTTTTTTGAGAAGCCTTGCCCGGGCCCTACCCATATACCTTGCGAAACCTTGCGGGAGGGGCATGAGACTGCGGCATTTATTGCGCGCCTTGTCCAGGAGTTTCCATCGGCTGGAGGACGCCAAATCCAAGATAAAACCCATCGGGAGGCACTCCGATATGAATAGGGGCGCTTTTCAAATATCCGCCCGATCAAAAAGGACCGGCTTTGATGTCTGAAAAAGAATATATCCTGACCTTGTCCTGCGATGACCAGCCGGGCATCGTCGCCACCGTCACGGGACGGCTGGCCGATTTCGGCGGCAATATCCTGGAAAGCGCGCAGTTCGGCGACCGCACCACGGGCCGCTTCTTTCTGCGCATCCGCTTTGCCTGTCCCGGCGACAAGACCAAGGACGCGATCCGGCACGCCCTGACCCCCGCGGTCTCGCGCTTCGGGCTGCAGCTGAACCTCTACGAGGCCGACCGGCTGCCCAGGATCATCGTCATGGTCTCGCGCTTCGACCATTGTTTCGAACATCTGCTGTACCAGATCCGGGTCGGCTGGCTGAAAGCCGAGATCGTCGCGGTCGTCTCGAACCACGAAGACGCGCGCGCCTCGGCCGAGGCGGCGGGCCTGCCCTATCACCACTGGCCGGTCACCAAGGAAAACAAGGCCGAGCAGGAAAAGCGCCTGCAGGACTTGGCCGACAGCACCGGCGCCGACCTCATCGTCCTGGCGCGCTATATGCAAGTGCTTTCGAACAGTTTCTCCAAGGCGCAGTTCGGGCGGATCATCAATATCCACCATTCCTTCCTGCCCAGTTTCAAGGGCGCCAACCCCTATCACCAAGCCTATGATCGCGGCGTCAAAAGCATCGGCGCGACCGCCCATTACGTCACGGCCGATCTGGACGAGGGCCCGATCATCGAGCAGCAGACCGAGCGCGTCAGCCACACATTGTCCGCCGACGATCTGGTGGCCGTGGGCCGCGATATCGAGACGCGCGTGCTGGCCAAGGCCGTCAAGCTGCATCTGGAACGGCGCGTCTTCCTGAACGGCCATCGCACCGTGGTCTTCGAATGAGCGCGCGCGTCATCGACGGCAAGGCTTGCGCCGCGCGGCTGACGGGAAACATCGCCGAGGCCGCCGGGGCTCTTGCCGGCCGCACCGGCACCGCACCGGGTCCGGGCGGCGTGGGTCCGATGACCATCGCCTGCCTGCTGCTCAACACGCTGCGCGCGGCGCATCGCCAGCTGAACCTGCCCGATCCCGCCCTTGGGACAGGCACCGCCCCCCTTGCAACGGAGACCATGCCATGAAGATCCTTCAATTCAAAAGCGGCAAGACCCTGCGGCTGGGCATCTGCGAGGGCGAGCAGGTCGTCGTTCTGGCCGCCGCCCTTGCGGCGCTGCGTCCCGATGCGACGGCCGAGCAGATGGCGGCGGTCGCCTCGACCTTCGATCTGCTGAATGCCGAGGGCGGGCTGGACCTGGCCGCCGATCTGGTCAGCGAGGCGCTGGCCAGGCCCGATGCCGCCCATGTCCTGCCACTGGCCTCGCTGGAACTGGGCGCGCCGATCACCCGTCCCGAAAAGATCATCGGCGTCGGCTCGAACTATTACGACCATCTGGAAGAGATGGGCCATGACGTGCCGCAAATCATCACGAATTTCCCGATGTATGGCAACGCGCTGGTCGGCACCTCGGACCCGATCATCATCCCGCGCAACAGCGAGATGATCGGCTGGGAGGCCGAGCTGGTGCTGGTCATCGGCCGAAAGGCGCGCTTCGTGGAAAGGGAAGACGCGATGGACTACCTGCTGGGCTATTCCTGCGGCAACGAGGTGGTCGTCGTCGATCACATGCGCGCCGACCGCCAGCTCTTGCGCGGCAAGACGCAGGACAGCCATGCGCCGATGGGACCGTGGATCGTCACCAAGGACGAGGTGGGCGACCCTTCGGACCTGAACATCCGGCTAAGCGTGAACGGCGAAGAAAAGCAGAACGGCTCGACCGCGGGGATGGTCTTCGACATTCCGACGATCATCTCGTTCTTCAGCCAGTATTTCACGCTGCGGCCCGGCGACGTGATCTTTACCGGCACCCCCGCCGGCGGCAGCATCGGGATGAAGCCGCCGCAATGGCTGAAACCCGGCGACCATGTCGAGGTCGAGATCGAGCGCGTCGGCCGCCTGGTGAACGACTGCGTGGCCGAGAAGGTCTGACCTCCCATTGCTGGCCGGCTCCCTTGCCGGGACCGGCCAGAGCCGCAGAGAGATTGCCTATCCAGCCCGGAGAGCCCCAGCCCATGCCCCAAAGACAGTCCAACCCATTTTCGCATATCGTGGCCTTGGGGGTTTTCGCGGCGCTGGCGATCGCACCGGCGGCAGGCTTCTCCGCCCCGAAGACCAGCCTTGTCCTGGCCATCGGCGGCGAGCCGGAAACCGGCTTCGATCCCCTGCTGGGCTGGGGCGCCTATGGTCATCCGCTGTTCCAGTCCACGCTGCTGCGGCGCGATGCGGACCTGGCCATCCAGCCCGACCTGGCGACGGAATGGCACCTGTCCGAGGACCGGCTGACATGGACGGTGACGATCCGCGACGACGCCCGCTTCTCGGACGGCACGCCGCTGACGGCGCGCGACGTGGCCTTCACCTTCGAGCAGGGCAAGACCTCGGCCGGCGGGCTGGACCTGTCGGTGCTGGACAGCGCAAGCGCCACCGACGACCGCACCGTGGTCTTTCGGCTGAAGAAGCCGTGGATCACCTTCGTCGAGAACTTCCTGACGCTGGGCATCCTGCCTGCCGCCTCTTACGGCCCCGATTACGGCCGCCATCCCATCGGCTCGGGGCCTTACCGCTTCGTGTCCTGGCGCGAGGGCGAGCAGCTGATCGTCGAAAGGAATCCCGAATATTACGGCAAGCAGCCGGCATTCGACCGCCTGACCTTCCTGTTCACCGGCGAGGCCGCCGGCCTGGCGGCGGCGCAGGCGGGCGCGGTCGATATAGTTTCGGTTCCTGCCCCGCTTGCCGGCAACCCGCCCCAGAAATTCCGCGCCGTCCCCGTGCCGACCGTGGACAATCGCGGGCTGAGCCTGCCGTTTCTTCCCCCGCAGGATGAGCTCTCGCCCGCAGGGGGCAAGCTCGGCAATGCCGTGACCTCTGACAAGGCGATCCGGCAGGCCATCAATATCGGCCTCGACCGTGAGGCCATCGTCGAGGTCGCCCTGCACGGCCACGGCACCCCGGCATGGGGCCCGGCGGACGGGCTGCCCTGGCAGGGTCGGGACGACAGCCTGTCCTTTGATCTGGCGGGCGCCAAACGGCTGCTGGACGATGCGGGCTGGGTGGAAGGCAAGGACGGCATCCGCGTGAAGGGCGGCATCCGCGCCGCCTTTCCGATCCACTATCCCGCCTCGGATTCCACCCGGCAGATGCTGGCGGAAACCACCGCCGAGCTGCTGCGCCCGCTGGGGATCGAGGCCACGCCCAAGGGCGGCTCGTGGAGCAGCATCGAAAAGGTGATGCATGCCGAGCCGGTCGTCTTCGGCTTCGGCAGCCATTCACCCTATCAGCTGTTTGCGCTTTATGACGGTGCGCTGGCGGGGGTCGAATACCTGAACCCGACCTATTACGCCAATCCCAGGGTAGACGCGCTTTTCGCGGAAGCGCAGGCCGCGCCGTCGCTGGAGCAATCCTATCCGCTCTGGTCCGCCGCGGCCGCCGAATACGGCGTCAGGGGCGATGCGGCATGGGCGTGGCTGGTCAATCTGGACCATGTCTATTTCGTCGGCGAATGCCTCGACCTGGGCCGGACCCAGGTCGAGCCGCATGGCCATGGCTGGCCGATCACCGCATCATTGGCGGAATGGACATGGACCTGCCCATGATGCTGGCGGGCCGCGGTCTGGGCAGGATCATCGCCCTGCGCCTGATGCGGCTGGGGCTGCTGTTGCTGGCTGCGGCGGCGGCGGCTTTCGCGCTGATGAAGCTCTCGCCCGTCGACCCGGTCGATGCCTATCTGGGCCCCGCCATCGCGCGTCTGGGCCCCGAGCAGAAGGCGCTGATCGCCGCCGCATGGGGGCTGGACCAGCCCGTCCTTGCCCAGTTCACCCGCTGGCTGACCCGCATCCTGTCGGGCGATGCGGGCTGGAGCACCGCCTATGGCGCCCCGGTCCGCACCGTGCTGGCCGAGCGTATCCTGCCTTCGCTGCTGCTGACCCTGCCCGCCTGGCTGCTGTCGGGCGTGCTGGGCTTCGGCCTGGGCATCACGGCGGGGATCCGCGAAGGATCGCTGCCCGACCGGATCATCCGCATCTATGCCTATGTGACGGCCTCGGCCCCGACCTTCTGGGTGGCGCTGCTGGCGCTGACCCTGTTCTCGGTCAATCTGGGCTGGACGCCGCTTTGCTGTTCGGGCCCGATCGGCGCGCTGCCGCAAGAGGTGACATGGGTCCAGAGGTTGCATCACCTGATCCTGCCGCTTGCGGTCCTGTCGCTCTTGGGGATCGCGCAGATCGCGCTGCATACCCGCGCCAAGGTGGCCGAGCTGATGAAAGCCGATCACGTCCTTTTCGCGCTGGCCCAGGGCGCGCGGCCGGGCGACATCGCCCGGCGCAGCATCGCGCGCAATGCCGCCCTGCCGGCGCTGACCATCTTCTTCGCCTCCATCGGTGAAATCCTCGGCGGTGCGGTTCTGGCCGAGCAGGTCTTCGCCTATCCCGGCCTTGGCCGCGCCACGGTCGAGGCGGCGATGAAGGGCGATGTGCCGCTGCTGCTGGCCATTACCCTGCTGGCAACGCTGGTGGTCTCGACCGGCAACATGCTGGCCGATATCCTCTACCGCATCGTGGATCCGCGCATGCGCGGCCCGGCCCCCGTCCTGCGGGAGGCAAGCGAGGGATGAGCAGCATCGAGACCGCCCCGCGCCCCCGGCGCCGGCCCGCCGCCCTGCCCGTCCATCTGCTGCGCCCGGCGCTTGGATTGCTGCTGCTGGCGGCGCTGGGGATCGCGGCGGCGCTGATCGGCGACAGCGCGATGCGCACCGATTTCCAGGCGCGCTTCCAGCCGCCCGCCCTGGCCCATCCCTTCGGCACCGACCAGCTGGGGCGCGACATGCTGGCCCGGACCCTTGCCGGGCTTGGGGTCAGCATGCAGGTGGGATTCGCCGCAGCCACCATTTCCACCATCGTGGCCATCCTGCTGGCGCTGGCCGCGGGACTGCATCGCGCCACCGACGCGGCGGTGTCCTTCGTGATCGACCTGTTCCTGGGCCTGCCGCATCTGGTCCTGCTGGTGCTTTTGTCCTTCGTCTTCGGGGGCGGCACGCAGGCGGTCATCCTGGCGGTGGCGCTGACGCACTGGCCGCGCCTCAGCCGGGTCCTGCGCGCCGAGCTGATGCAGGTGCAGGCGTCGGACTACGTCCGCAGCTCTTACGCACTTGGCCGCTCGCGCGGCTTCGTCCTGCTGCGCCATGTCCTGCCGCATCTGCTGCCGCAGGCGGTCGTCGGCTTCATCCTGCTGTTCCCCCACGCGATCCTGCACGAGGCCGGGCTGACCTTCCTCGGCTTCGGGCTGGAGCCCTCGCGCCCCGCCATCGGCATCCTGCTGGCCGATGCCATGAAGACGCTGGCGGCGGGGCGATGGTGGCTGGCGCTGTTCCCCGGCCTCTGCCTGCTGGGGCTGGTCCTGGCCTTCGATGGCGTCGGCAATGCCGTGCGCCGGGCGCTGGACCCAAGGAGCGCGGCTCCATGACCCACCTGCTGGAAATCCGCAATCTGTCGCTGCGCTTTCCCTGCGGCGGCATGCCGCTGGAGGACGTCACGCTGACCGCCCGCCCTGGCGAAATGATGGCCATCGTCGGCGCCTCGGGCGCAGGCAAAAGCCTGCTGGCACGCGCCGTCCTGCACCTGCTGCCCGCCAATGCGCGGATGGGCGGCAATATCCGGCTGAACGGCATCCCCCTCTCCCCCGCCACGGCGGCGGGGATGCGCGGCAGGGTGCTGGCGCTGGTGCCACAATCGGTGACCTTCCTCGACCCGCTGGCGACGGTGGGACAGCAGATCCGCTGGGCCGCCAGGCGGGCCGGGCTGCCGCGCGGCTTCCCGGTCGACCAGGCCCTGGCCCGCGTCGGCCTGCCGCCCGAGGTGGCCAGGCTCTATCCCGGCGCAATCTCGGCCGGCATGGCGCGGCGCGTGCTGCGGCGACTGCGCGCGCTGGCCGATGCCGGGCGCACGGTCGTCGTCATCACCCATGATCTGGTCACCGCCCTGCCCTATGCCGACCGTGTCGCGGTCATGCGCGACGGCCGCATCCTGGCCGAGGAGCGCGCCGCAGCCTTTTCCGGCGACGGCAGCGCCCTGCTGTCGGACTGGAGCCGCAGGCTGTGGAACGCGCTGCCGCAGAACGCTTTCGACACAGCCGGCAGGTCCACCCATGCTTGAAGCCCGCGGCCTCTGCTATCGCCACGATCCCCGCCTGCCCCTGATCGAGGATATCTCGCTGAAGATCGCGTCGGGCGAGATCCTGGGTTTGTCCGGCCCGTCCGGCTGCGGAAAATCGACGCTTGCCCGTCTGCTTGCCGGCTACCTGCGGCCGCTGGCGGGACAGGTTTTGCTGGACGGCGCGCCGGCAGCCCGGGGCGGGCCTTCGCCGGTCCAGTATCTGCCGCAGAGCCCGATCCAGACCATGAACCCGCGCTGGCGCATCGGGCGCATCATCGCCGAAGGCGCGCCCCCCGCTCCCGCGCTTGCCGCAAAGCTGGGGGTGGAGCCCGGCTGGACGACCCGCTTCCCGCATGAGCTGTCCGGCGGACAGCTCATGCGGGTCGCCTTGCTCCGGGCAGTGGCGATCAGTCCGCGCTTCCTGATCGCGGATGAAATCAGCGCGCCGCTGGACGCGGTCGCGCAAGCCGAGCTATGGCATGTCCTGCTGGGTCTGGCCCGGGAAACGGGTATTGGCATCCTGGCGATCAGCCATGACGAAGCACTGCTGTCGCGCATCGCCACGCGCCGGATCGGCTTTGCGGACCGGATGGCCGCAATCAGCTGAAGGCCGCCGCGTAAATCTGCAATAGCACCATTTTCCCCTGAACAGCGAGGAAACAGATGCCCTCATTCCCGCCCTGGCATCTGGAACCGGCCACCGGGCGCGAATGACCTGGCCATCCGGAATGATCCGGCCCGCAGCGGACGGGGGATAGGATCTGCGGCCCATCGACGGAATCCGGTTGCCGATCGCCGCACCGGCTTCCAGCCGCCCCCGCCTGCAGGCAGGGCCGGGAAACCACCCTGCGCCAGCGCAACGCCGGCGGCTGCCTCGCGGAACGGGCGCGGCGGAACAATTTCCCTGCGCATCCGTTTCTGCCCGGAAGAGGCGGCCAGCGGAATCGGCAATGGGACAGGCACTCAGATTCGGCCCGATGGGTCCCGAGACCCTGCATCTTTGCATCGATATGCAGCGGCTCTTCGCCCCCGGCTCGCCCTGGGCGGTGCCCTGGATCGAAAGGATCCTGCCCGTGGTCGCCACGCTGGTGACGGCGCGGCCCGAGCGCACGCTCTTCACGCGCTTCATCCCGCCCGCGCGGCTCGACGCGGCACCCGGCAGCTGGGCGCGCTATTACGCGCAATGGCCCGAGATGCTGCGCGAGCGGCTGGACGGCGAATGGCTGGAGCTGCTGCCGGAACTGGCCCGGCATGCGCCGCCTGCGCGGGTGATCGACAAGCCGGTCTATTCGCCTTGGCACGACGGCGGGCTGCACCGCCTGCTGCGCGGGGCCGGGATCACCACGCTGGTGGTCACCGGCGGCGAGACCGATGTCTGCGTGCTCGCCACCGTGCTGGGCGCCGTCGATCTGGGCTACCGGGTGATCCTTGTCGGCGATGCGGTCTGCTCCTCGACCGACCGGGGCCATGACGCGGCGATGACGCTGTACCGCCGGCGCTTCTCGCAGCAGGTCGAGACCGCGCTGCTGGCCGAGGTGCTCGAGGCCTGGTCGGCGGGCTGAGGCCGGGAACAAGCCCGCGCCCGGCAGGTTTCCGTTCCGGGCCCCGGAGGCGGGGCCGCCCGGCAGGCCCGCAGGAGGATTCGATGTCCGCAGCACGCATCAAGACCCGGAAGCAGAAGCGCCTTCCCATCCCGATCATCGCGGCGGCGGGTTTCCTCCGGTGCTGCGACGACGGAGCGGCTGGTGCGCCGCAACCGATGCGCAGGGGCGGCGCCGGCAGGGACGCCGCCCACCGCCCGGATCGCCCCCGACCGGGGCGGGCCGCCCAAGCGGAACGCCCCGGCAACGAACCCGGAGCGCCGCATGCCCCCCTGGCCGGCCATAGGGGCTGACGATGCCCGGCCGGAAGCTCCCCTCATGCATTCCCCCGGCCGGGATCGGGCATTTCTACCGCAATGCCGACCTGCACGGGCTGTGCCTGGCGCTGTGGGAAGAGGGCGGGCCCGGCAGCGATTCGGTGGCGGAATACCTGCGCGACGCCGGCGCCTCGGTCGAGGTGCTGGTGAATGACGCGCCCCCGTCCGTCTCGCCGGCCCTGCCGCCGATGATGGCGCGGCACCGCCTCTCTGCCTTCTGGACCGCGGAGGAGCAGGCTGAGATCCCCGTAGCCGGCGCCGGGGCGATGGCCGTGACGCTCGAACGCCCGGACCTGATGCAGGTCGACGCGGCGGTGCTGAATCTGCGCGAGCCCGCGGCGCTGGCGCACAGCCTGCAGGCGGCAGGCATCCCCTTCGTCATGTTCACCGCAGGGCCCGAGCTGCATCCGGGCCTCTATCCGCATGGCAGCTGCGTGCCGCGCCGGGACGGTCCCGAGGCGCTGGCCTCGGCCGTCCTGCTGCACAGCGCGCTTTACCATGCCGGCCTGTGCTGCACGCCCGAGATGACGGTGACGGAGATGATGCCGCGGCTGCGCGCCATGGCCCGCTTCCTGGTGCAGGATGCGGCGCTGGCCGACGACCTGGTGGCCGATGCGCTGGAACAGGCCCTGGCCCTTCTTCCGCATCTCTGCTCCGAGCGCGACATCGGCGCGCTCCTCGTGCTTCTTCTTGAGCGGATTTGGGTTCGGCAGAAACTCTCCCGTCCGACGTGATTCAGTTTTGGCTGTTTGCGCGGATGAGGATGGCTGTGATGATGATCAGCAGCAGGATGGCGAGGACGGCGAGCCTCTGCGGCAGGGGGCGCGGGCCGGGGTTGCGGCGGGCGCGGGCGCCCTGGGCCAGCTCGGCGCGGCGCGCCAGGCGCAGCTGCTCGCGGCTGACCGGGGTGCCCGCCGCCTCGTCGTCGGTGCCCAGCGGCGCCGCCGCCGGGTCGGGAAAGCCCAGCTTGTCGCCGGTCCGGCCGGCGTCGATCTCGGCGCGCAGCCGCAAGGGATTGGCGCCGCGGCTCTCCTCCGGCCGCTTTCCTGCTTCCGTCTCCGGCCCGGGCGCGCGCGCCTTCTCCATCGCCTTCTCCGTCGCCTTCTCCGGCCTGCTCATCGATCCGGTCCCACGGGGCGGAAAGGGGGCCTTGCGGCCCCCTCTCGCCCGGGTTCAGCGGCGCCCGCGCGAGGCATGGCGCCGGTCGTCGTCATCGTCGCGGCGATGGTCCCAGCCGCGGCGTGCCGCCTCGGCATGGCCCTCGGGATCGCCGAACCAGCCGCCCTGGCCGCCCTGGCCCTGGCCGCGCCCATAATCGTCGTCGCGCCCGCGCGAGGCATAGCGCCGGTCGTCGTCATAGCGCCGCGAGGAGGCGTAGCGGCGGTCGTCGTCGTCGCTCACGAAGCGGCCGCGGCTGTCGCGCTCGCGGTCGTCGTCCCGGCGCGACGCGCCCTGCCCGGCGCCCCGGCCGCGCGAGCCGTAGCGGTCGTCGTCATCGTCGCGGCGGTGGTCCCAGCCGCGGCGTGCCGCCTCGGCATGGCCCTCGGGGTCGCCGAACCAGCCGCCCTGGCCGCGGTCGCGCCCATAATCGTCGTCGCGCCCGCGCGAAGCATAGCGACGGTCGTCGTCGTAGCGCCGCGAGGAGGCGTAGCGGCGGTCGTCGTCGTAGCGCCGCGAGGAGGCATAGCGGCGGTCGTCGTCGTCGCTCGCGAAGCGGCCGCGGCTGTCGCGCTCGCGGTCGTCGTCCCGGCCCGACGCGCCCCGCCCGGAGCCCCGCCCGCGCGAGCCATGGCGGTCGTCGTCGTCGCTGACGAAGCGGCCGCGCTCGTCGCGCTCGGGCATGTTCGAATTCCTCGGCATGATATCCTCCTGATTTGCCGTAAGGTGCCGCGGTTGCGGCGTCGCCGCGCCGTCCTGCCCGGACAGCGCCGTCATGCAGGCGCGGATGCGCCTGCCCAGGGCCGCGGGCTCCACCCCCGCGGCCCTGGCCTTGGCAAGAAGGCCGCTGCGCGGCTTCTCCTCGCGTTCGACGATCCCGCCGATCATCCGGGCCGCGACGCGCAGCCCGGCCAGCGCCAGCGGCCCGTCCAGGTCCCGCCCGGCCCGGCCGAGCAGGAACGACACCAGATCCGCCTCGACGGCGTTCTCGGTCAGCAGCGGGAATTCCTGCAGCCCCGCCTCGGCGGCGGCGTCGTAGAGCAGCCGATGCGCCCCGGCATGCCGCGCCCAGGCCTCGGCCAGGCGCGGCAGCACGGCTTCGGCCTTTTCGGCATCGGCCACCCCGGCGCATTCGCCCAGAAGCGCGCGCAGGGCCTTGTGATGGCCGCGCAGCGCGGCGAAGCCGTCGCCCCGGCCATCCGCCTGATCCTGATCCTGATCCTGATCTTGCTCCTGATCTTGATCTTGCTCCTGATCCGGCTGCTCCTGATCCGCCTGGTCCTGGCCGGATTGCGCGCCCGATTGCGGCCCCGATTGCGGCCCCGATTGCGTCCGGGCCCGATCCTCCGGCCCGCCCTCCTGCCCGCCCTCCTGCCGGCGCCTGCTGCCGGAGGTCTCCGTCTCACGCGCCATGTGATGCCTCCATCTGATGCCCCTCCATGCTGTGGGGCCGATGAACCGGCAGGGGGCGCAAATGTTCCCGCCCCGGCCCAGGCCGCCGCGGCGACGGCAGGGGCCGGAAGGCAGGGAAAGGAACGGGGGCCGCCGGGGCCACCCCCCCTCCGCAAGCCGCCGCAAGCCGCCGCAAGTCCTTGGAACGCAAGGCCCCCGGAACGCCAGGCCCCCGGCGGCGCCCCGCCCGCATCGCCCGAATGTGAGCGGGAGGGCGCGTCCCGTTCTGCAACACTGCCGGAATATGCAGGTTGCAGAGGGTCGCCAAGCGGCGACGATCGATTAAGATATGTCAACTCGCCTGGAAGATGGAGACCCCGATGGCCAACGCTGAAGGCGGCCCCGCCGTCGATCCCGAGCCGGACCCCGAACTGGACAGGGCCCTGGCCGACCTGCTGGCGCAGACCGAGAAGGAGCCGGTCTCGCCGCGGCTGCGCGAACTGGCCAGGCGGCTCGAGACGGCGCTCGAGGACGCCCGCCACCGCCGCGCCGGCCCCGGCAAGGCCGCCGGCAATGGCCCCGGCGATGGCGGCGGTCCCGGCAAGGGCGGCGGCGCCCGCTAGCCCCGGCCGCTTTCCGCCCGGCCGCGCTTTCGCGCGGAACCATCCCCCCGTCCCGGCATTGACTCGGCGTCGCCACCTCGAGGATCGCGAAGGACCGTCATGTCGGACGACATACTCGGACATATCCCAGCCCTCCGGGCCTATTCGCGCGCCCTGTGCAGGTCGGTCCCCGATGCCGAGGACCTGGTCCAGGAGACCCTGCTGCGCGCCATCGAGAACGCCCATCGCTACCGGCCCGGCACCAACATGCGCGCCTGGCTGTTCACCATCATGCGCAACCGCTTCCTGACCAATTGCCAGAAGGCCGCGCGCGAGCGCACCGGGGCGGCGGATTGCGCCTCGCTGCTGGCGCAGGTCAGGCCCGGGCAGGAATGGCACCTGCAGGCGACCGAGCTGCAGGCGGCGCTGCGCGAGATGCCGCGGCATTACCGCGAGGCGATCATCCTGGTCGGGGCGCTCGGCGAGACCTATCTCGACGCCGCCCGCATCCTCGACTGCGACATCGGCACCATCAAGAGCCGGGTGAACCGGGCGCGTTCGATGCTGCGACGGGTGCTGGAGCCGGCGCTCTGACCCGACCCCCGGGCCGACCCGGGCCCCGGGCGCCTGGGCCGGGGCATGGTCATGGCCAGGGCCGGGCGGCTCGCCGGAAGGACGGGCGGGGAACCGGCGCGGGAACATATGCGGGGAAGACGGGCCGGGAACATTTGGAGCCTGGAACATTTGCCCGGCCGGGCGGTTTCCCGCCTTCCCGGAGGCAGCCGGCACGCCCTGCGGAAGTTCCCCTCGCGCGCCGCCGGTCCGCGGCCCGGGGGCAGGCGCGCCGCGCCGGGCGGTTCCGCCGGCCGCGCGCGCGCCCCTCGGGGCCGCGGCGGGCGCCGGCCCTGCCGGGGTCGGGGCGCGGCCGCCACGCCGCCGCCCGGCCGCATCCGGAGGACCCGGAGCGGCGGGCCGGCAGGCCGGCGGCGGCCGCGTCCCGATTGAGGCGGCCAGAACGAGGCGGCCAGAATGAGGTGGAGCGTTCGAGAGGGCCGATCGAGGCGCGGCCGAGCAGGGCGAGGCGAATGATGCCGGCCGACGGGTCCGGCCGTGCGTTCGGCCCTGTGCGTTCGGCCTCGTGCGTTCGGCCTTGTGGCCCCGCCTTGCCGGAGGGCCGCCGGCGTGCCCCGCCCTCCTGCGTTTGCGGCCTTCCGCATCCCCCGCCGGCTTTGCCTCCGCGCCGGTGCCGCCGCCGTCCTGCCCGGGCTTGCCGGCCCAAGGGGGCGTCGCGCCGCGGCCGAGCCTGGAGGCCCTCAGGTCCCGCTTCAGGACCGGGCCCGGGCTACTCCCCTCCGGTCCTGGCCGCCCTCCTGCCCGGGACGTTCCCCGGAGGGGGACGCCTCATGCCGCGGCCATCCTGCGCACCCCGCCTGCGGCGGGCATGCGTTTCCCGGCACCGATGCCTGCCTCGCCGCCCCGCCGGAGGCCCGCCTCAGGCCGGCTCGACCGCGTCGCGGTTGGCCTCGCTCTCGGCGATCTCGGTCAGCAGCTCGTCGGTCTGCGATTCCTCCTCCAGCGTCTGCTCCAGAAGCGCCGCCGCCTCCTTCAGCCCCAGCTGCCGCGCCCATTGCCGCAGCGTGCCGTAGCGGGCGATCTCGTAATGCTCCACCGCCTGGGCGGCGGCGATCAGCCCGGCATCCAGCGCCGGGGCGCCCTTGAAGGCCGCCAGGACCTCCTCGCCCTCCTCGATGATGCCGTCGATGGCCGGGCAGGTCTTGCCCCGCGCCGGCTTGCCCAGAAGCTCGAACACCTGCTGCAGCCGCTCCACATGCGTCTCGCTCTGCTCGCGGTGCTGCTCGAAGGCCTCGCGCAGCCGCTCGGACTGCGCCCCGCGCGCCATCTTCGGCAGCGCCTTCACGATCTGCCGCTCGGCATAATAGATGTCCTTCAGCGTGTCGTGGAAAAGATCGTCGAGGACCTTGTCGGGCATCGGATGTCTCCTTCCTGAAAAAAAACAGCCCCGGAACCCGGAGCCGCGACGCAATCAACAAAACCAAGGCAAAGATGTTCCACGGAACAATCAGAAGAGAAAAAGGTTCAGAAAGCCCGAAGCAGAAAAGCAGGAGCCGAAATGCAAGGCACCCGACCAATGCGGCGGTTCGACATCGGCTGGCCCCTTGCCGCGACGATGGCGGCAATCGCCTCGGCCGCGATGCTGGGCGCGCTTGCCGCCGCGCGCGGCCTGCCGCCATGGATCGCCATCAACGCAACCAGCCATGTGCTGCACGGCCCCGCCGCCGCGACCGAGCCGGCGCTGGATCTGGCCCATACCGGCCTGGGCGCCGTCATCCATGTCGCCTCGTGCTTCTTCTGGGCGGCGGTTGCGGTGCTGCTGGCCCGGCGCGCGCGAGGCGGCGGCATGGGGCTGGCCTGGCTGGCCGGCCTAGGGACCGCCGCCCTGGCCGGGCTGGTGGATTACGGCCTGATGCCGGCGCGCCTGCGCCCGGGATGGGAGCTGGTGCTGCCGCCCGCGGGCGTCGGGCTGGGCCTGCTCGCGCTGGGGGTCGGCCTGTCGCTGGGCCTGATCGCGGCCGAGGCGATCGGCAGCCGCGCGCCGGAACCCCAGGGCCGGCGGGCCCGTTCCCCCCGCGGCCCCGGAGCCGCGCCGCCGCCCCTTTCGGCCGTCGAGCGGCTGCGCCGGCCGGCGCCGCATGTGCTCGACCAGCGCCAGCAACGCATGGACCCGGCCGGCGCGGTCACCGAGGACCCGAACCGCCAAGGCGACGGCAACAAGCAGCCCGGCGCCCCCAACCCCGACGAAAGGCCCGACCGATGAGCGATTATCCCAAGCCACCCTTTCCCGAGCAGCAGCAGGACCTGCCCGGCAGCTTCCGGAAGATGGACCCGCGCCCGGACCATGGCGAGGAGAGCTGGAAGGGCGCCGGCCGGCTGGAGGGCAAGGTGGCGCTGATCACCGGCGGAGACAGCGGCATCGGCCGCGCCGTCGCCATCGCCTATGCCCGCGAGGGCGCCGATCTTGCGCTGTCCTGGCTCAACGAGACAGAGGATGCCGCCAGCACCGCCGAACTGGTGCGCGAGGCCGGGCGCAACTGCCTGTCCATCCCCGGCGACATCGCCGATCCCGACCATTGCCGCAAGATCGTCGCCGAGGTGGTCGAACGCTTCGGCCGCATCGACATCCTGGTCAACAATGCCGCGCATCAGGCGCTGTTCGACAGCATCGAGGAGATCCCGGACGAGGAATGGCGCCACACCTTCGCGGTCAATATCGACGCGATCTTCCACCTGACCAAGGCGGCGGTGCCGCATATGCCCGAGGGCGCGGCGATCATCAACACCGCCTCGATCAATGCCGACAAGCCCAATCCCAAGCTCTTGGCCTATGCCACCACCAAGGGCGCGATCCAGAATTTCACCACCGGGCTGGCGCAGATGCTGGCCGGGCGCGGCATAAGGGTGAACGCGGTGGCGCCGGGGCCGGTCTGGACGCCGCTGATCCCGGCCAGCATGTCGCCCGAAGAGGTGGCGAAGTTCGGCGCCAACTATCCGATGCAGCGCCCGGCCCAGCCGGTCGAGCTGGCCTCGGCCTATGTGATGCTGGCCGAACCGATGTCGAGCTATGTCTCGGGCGCCACCATCCCCGTCACCGGCGGCATGCCGATGATCTGAGGCCCAGAACCCGAAGAAGGAGTGCAGTCATGAGCAACCGTCCGCTGGTCTTCGTCTGCGGCCTCGCCGCCGGCTTCGCGCTGAAGGGGCTGTGCGATGCGCTGGCGCGCCCGGCCCCGCGGGGCGCGGCGGGGCGGCGGGACATCCGCCCCGCCGGCCGCCGCCGGATGGAAAATCCGCCGCGCGACTGGGACATCGTCGACGAGCAGAGCGACGAATCCTTTCCCGCCAGCGATCCGCCCGGGAATTACTGAAGGGGCGGCGCCGCGCAAGATGGGGCGCAAGGTCGGCAGCGCGGCGTCGGGCGGCCTAGGACCCGCAGCAGATCCGAACGGCGCTCTGCCGGCGCGGCCGGTGCCGGGGGCTGTCTGCCCCCGGACCCCCGAGGATATTTTGACAAGAAAGAACATGACCCTGGCCGGCGCGCGGCCGGCAATGGCGCGGGCTTGCGCAGGCGGGCGCCCTACGCATGGATGACCCCGGCCCGGCCGATGCCGGGTCGGGGCCATGTTTCCGGTCAGGGCCGGGCAAGCCCGGCGGGTCCTATTCCCCCCTGTTCGTGACGGGGTCGTTCTGGCGGGCCTTGCGGTCGCCCGCCTCGCGGTTCTGGCCGCCGGCATTGGGCTCGTCCGAGCCCGGCATCTGCCGCGGGTTCAGCACAGGATCGGCATTGCCCATCTTCAGGTCCTGGGCCCGCTTGCGCACGTTGAACTTGGTGTTTTCCTCTTGCGGATCGAATGTCTTGCCCATGGCAGGATCCTCCTGGTTTGCGGCGGCCGGCCCCTTGACGGGCCGGCGCGGGGATGCGTCAGCGAGGCGTCACTCGCGATGCTCCGGCATCTCCTTCAGCTCGTCCTTGGTCCAGCGCGTGACGGCATGCACGCTGTTGCTGGCGTCGCGCATGAAATCCAGGTCGCGGGCGGGCACGGCCACCGGCTTCGACCCGATTCCCAGGAAACCGCCGACATCGATCACCACCAGCGTGTCGCCGCCGGTGCCGTGGACATGCGAGACATGGCCGATCCGCTCGTCGCCCGGGCCGTAGACGGTGGCCCCGGTCAGCGCGGCCTCGGTCAACTCGTCCTCGCGCAGGCGAATATGGGTGCTGTGGTCCATTCCGATCCCTCCTCTGCATTCTCGGGTTGGGTGGTTCCAACAGGGCCGCTGCCGATCTGTTCCATAACGCTGCCGTGAGGAGGGCGGCTGGAACATTTTCCGCCGCAACCGGTTCACGGCCCGTCAACCCGCATCCGGAGGAGGAAAAGATGAGACATCTGTTCGTCACCACCGCCCTTGCCGCCGCGCTGAGCGTCGCGGCGGCCCACGCCCAGGACACCCCGACGCCAGAGGCCCCGGCGCCAGAGGCCGACAGCCCGCAGGCCGACACCCAACCGGTGCCGATGGGACAGGAGAGCGCCCCCGCCCTGGAGCCCGCACCGATCATCACCCCGCCCGACGGCTATGTCGAAGGCGACGTGGTGCTGACGACCGAGAACCTGGAGGGCGCCACCGTCTACGACGCCAGCGGCGAGGAGATCGGCGAGGTGCATGGGCTGGTCTTTGCCAACGGCACCACCTCGCTGCAAGGCGGCGATGCCGGCGCCGCCACCGCCCCCGACGCCACATCCGAGACCGCCCCCGCGGCCACGACCGAGGCGCCGGCCGAAGCCCCGGCGGATACGACCACCGGCGCGGCCACCGATACGACGACCGACACGACCGCCGGCGCGGCGGACAGCCCGGCCGATTCCGCCAGTCCCGACGGCGCGGCGCCGATGACCGAGTCGGATTCCAGCAATGTCGCCACCGGCACCGATACCGGCGACACCGACCGGATGGAGAACATCGGCTCGGATGCCGGCACCATCACGCCCACCGACGCCACCACGCCCCCGGCGCAGGCCCCGACCGATGCCCAGGCGGATGCCCAGGCCGAAGGCATGGGCGCGGCCGAGATCAGCCATGCCATCATCGATGTCGGCGGCTTCCTGGGCATGGGAGAGCATCGCGTCGCGGTGCCGGTCGGCGATCTGGTGGTCTATCGCAAGGATACCGACCTGCGCATCTATCTGCCCTGGACGCGCGAGCAGCTCGAGGCGCTGCCGGAATTCGACGAGGACGGCCCTGTCCCCGCCACCCAGTAACGGCGAAAGCGCGATGCGTCGTCCGCGGCCCTGGCCGGGGACGACCTGTCCGGGGAGGATCGCCCGATGGCCAAGGAACCGGCCGCCCCGCCCCTGCGCGCGGACGGCCTGCAGATCGAGGAGGACCGCGCCTTCCAGCGCCGGTTCTGGCGGGCGCAGCGCCTCGCCTGGCTGGCCTTCGCCGCGGCCTGCCTTGTGGCGCTGCTGGGCCTGACCGGCAGCGGCGGCGCCTTCCAGAAATCCGTCATGCGCTTCGACGGCGCGCGGGTCGAGTTCCCCCGCATCAGCCGCTGGGAAGGGCCCGACGAGTTGAAGGTCCGTTTCGAGCGCCCCGCCCCCTCGCACGGCCTGCGCATCGGGCGGGACTTCCTCGACCGTTTCTCGGTCGAGCGCATCCAGCCCGAGCCGGAGCGGAGCACGCTGTCCGGCGCCGCGCAGAGCTTCGTCTTTGCGGCCGAGGGGGAGGACCCGCGGACCGTGACGCTGGACATTCGGGCGAAGCATTTCGGCTGGACGCGCCTCGAGGTCGGGATCGGCGCGGAAACCCGGACCGCCCGCATCCTGATCCTGCCGTGAGGGCCGCCGATGGACTCCGTGATCCGAGGCATTGCGATCTATCTGGTCCTGCTGGCCATGACCCGGCTGTCCGGGCGCCGCACGCTGGCGCAGACCACGCCCTTCGATTTCGTCCTGCTTCTCATCATCGCCGAGACGACGCAGCAGGCGCTGCTGGGCGACGACTTCTCGATCGTGAATGCGGTGGTGCTGATGATCACGCTGGTGACCGTCGACGTGATCCTGTCCTTTGCCAAGATGCGCTCGGCGCGGCTGGCGCTCTGGCTGGACGGAACGCCCACGGTGCTGATGAGCCGGGGCGAGATCGACCGCGAGGCGCTGACGCGCGCGCGCGTCAGCCCGGCCGATATCCTGGAAGCCGCGCGCGTGCAGCACGGCCTCGCCACGCTGCGGGAGATCGACGCCGCGGTGCTGGAAATCAGCGGGGCGATCAGCATCATCCCGCGAAAGTAGCCCCGGCATGATCCGCGGCGCCGGAACCCCCGTTTCACCCGGGGCGTTGGTCATCGTTGCGGATTTCCACGAAGGACGCGCGCCATGGCCCCCAGGGCGATCTGGAAAGGACTGCTGAAGATCGCCGAGCTGAGCTGCCCGGTGGCGTTGCATGCCGCCGCCTCGACCTCGGAGCGCATCGCCTTTCACACGCTGAACCGCGCCACCGGCCACCGGGTGCGGCGGCAGTTCGTGGACGGCACCACCGGAAAGCCGGTCGAGAAGGACGATCAGGTCAAGGGCTACGAGGTCGGCGAGGGCGATTACGTCGTCCTGGATCCCGAGGAGATCGCCGCCGCCGTCCCGGAAAGCGACAAGACGCTGGCCGTGGCCAGCTTCGTCGCCTGCGGCGACATCGACGACGTCTATTTCGACCGGCCCTATTACCTGACCCCGGCCGACCGGCCCGCCGAGGAGGCCTTCGCCCTGATCCGCGAAGGCATGCGCCGCAAGAAGGTGGCGGCGCTGGCGCGGGCGGTGCTGTTCCGGCGCGTGCGCACGGTGCTGATCCGCGCCCATGGCCCCGGCATGATCGCGACGACGCTGAATTTCGACTATGAGGTGCGCTCGGCCGCAGAAGCCTTCCGCGATGTCTCGGCCGTGAAGATCAAGGGCGAGATGCTGGACCTGGCCGAGCATATCATCGCCACCAAGATGGGCGAATTCGACATCGCCGGTTTCGAGGACCGCTACGAGGCGGCGCTGGCCGATCTGGTCCGGGCCAAGCTGGAGGGGCGCCGGATCGCGCCCAGGAAACCGGCGCCGCGCGAAAAGGTCGTGGACCTGATGGCGGCGCTGCGCGAAAGCGCCGGGCGGGGCGCGAAAAAGCCGGCGGCGCGGAAGAAGCCCGCCGCGCGCCAGCGCAAAAGCGGCTAAGCCGGGCCTCCGCGAGGCGGGCGGCCAGGCGCAGAACCGCCCGCGCCGGCCTCAGCGGGGTTTCAGCACCACCTTGGTCCATTCGTCCTGATTGTCGCGGAAGTTCCTGTAGCCCGTGGCGGCGTCCTCCAGCGACAGGCGATGCGAGATCAGGAAGGTGGTGTCGATCTGCCCTTCGAGGATGCGTTGCAGCAGATCCTGCCCGTATTTCTGCACATGCGTCTGGCCGGCGCGGATCTGCAGGCCCTTCTCCATCAGCGCCCCCAGCGGGAACTTGTCGGCAAAGCCCCCATAGACGCCCGGCACCGACACCCGGCCGCCCTTGCGCACCGCGAGCAGCGCCATGCGCAGCACATGCGCCCGGTCCACGCCGATGCCCACCTTCTGCTTGGCGGTGTCCAGCAGGTTGTCCGGCGCAAAGCCGTGGCTCTCCATGCCGACGGCGTCGATCACCGCATCCGGGCCGATGCCGCCGGTCATCTCCAGCAGCGCCTCCAGCACATGGCTGTGGCGATAGTCGATCACCCTGGCGCCCAGATCACGCGCCAGCCGCAGCCGGTTGGGATGATGGTCGATCGCGATGACCTGCTCTGCCCCCATCAGCAGCGCCGACTGGACGGTGAACAGGCCCACCGGGCCGCAGCCCCAGACCGCCACGCTGTCGCCCGGCTGGATCTGCGCGTTCTCGGCCGCCATCCAGCCGGTCGGCAGGATATCGGACAGGAACAGCACCTGCTCGTCCGGGACCCCGTCCGGCACCACGATGGGACCGACATCGGAAAACGGCACCCGCACATATTCCGCCTGCCCGCCCGGATAGCCGCCGGTCAGGTGCGAATAGCCGAAAAGCCCGCTCATCGCATGGCCATAGAGCAATTCCGACGCCTCCTGCGCCTCGACCGGGTTGGAATTGTCGCAGGCCGAGAACTGGCCCTGCGCGCAGAAGAAGCAGCTGCCGCAAGAGATGGTGAAGGGCACCACCACCCGCTGGCCCGGCTTCAGCGTCGAGCCGGGCCCGGTCTCGACCACCCGGCCCATGAATTCATGGCCGAGCACGTCGCCCGGCCGCAGGCCCGGGATCACCCCGTCATAGAGATGCAGGTCCGAGCCGCAGATCGCCGTCGCGGTCACCTCGATGATCGCGTCGCGCGGATTGACGATCCGGGGATCGGGGACGGTATCCACCCGCACGTCGTGTTTTCCCTGCCAGGTCAAGGCGCGCATCACGAATCCCTCCGATTGTCCGCCGTGGCGATTTCGCCGGTTTCCAGCAGCATCTTCAGGCGCTTCAGCGCCTGCCGGCAAAGCCGTCCGGGATCGGTGCCGCCCAGCCGGGCCGCCCAGTGCCCGGGCAGGCCCCAAGGCGGCCGCCAGGCGATATGCGCCTCGACCTCGGTGCCCCGGCCGGCCGGGGCGTCGCGAAGCTGGAGCTTGGCCTCGACGTCGATCCCGGAGCCGTCCACGGACCGCCAGGCCAGGATTTCGCCCGCGCGTTCCTCGACCAGCCGCGTCTCGACCTCGATCTCGCCCGAGGGGGTGGCGAGGATCCACGCCATCCGGTCCTCCGACAGCGGCCGGACCTTCAGCCCGCCGCCGAAAATCCGGTTCAGCTGCGCGGGATCGCGCCATGGCGCATGGACGGCGCTGCGGGGCGCGGCAATCGTGACGGTCCGCCCGACCACCTGATAGCCGCCGAAATCCAGCCGCCGCGCCGCGCGGCCCGGCGCGTCGTCCGAACGGTGCCCGCCCGTCGACCGCCTCCACAGCAGCATCCCCGCACCCAGCGACAACGCCGCCGCGCAGGCCAGCACGGCGAGGTCCCTGTGGCGCGCATTCCTGTCCTGTCCGGGCATCCTTTCCTCCTTCGCGGCCCCTCCTTCACGGCAATGGGCCGCCGGCTTCGGGACGGCGATGGGAACCGCCGGGGCGCCGGTTTGTTCCCGCGAGAGCCGCAGGGCCCGGGCGGCGGGAACATCCCGCCCCGGCATCCGTTGAGCAGCCAGAGCCCGAGGCGGCCAAAGCGGCCCGATGCCGGGCGGCAAGGAGGAGACCCGATGTCCGAGGCGGAAGTCGAGGCCGCGACCCTCGGCGCGCTGGCCGAGGCCGAGGCGAACTGCACGCGCTGCCCGCTTTATCGCGACGCGACGCAGGTCGTGCCGGGCGAGGGCCACCGGCAGGCGCGCATGATGGTCGTGGGCGAGCAGCCGGGCGACAAGGAGGATCTGGCCGGCCGCCCCTTCGTCGGCCCGGCGGGCCGCCTCTTCGACCAGACCCTGGCCGAGGCGGGCATCCCGCGCGACCAGATCTTCGTGACCAATGCCGTCAAGCATTTCAAGTTCGAGCCGCGCGGCAAGCGGCGTCTGCACCGCAGCCCGAATGCCGGCGAGATCGACCGCTGCAAATGGTGGCTGGGGCAGGAGCTGAAGCTGGTCGCCCCCGCCGTTCTGGTGGCCATGGGGGCGACGGCGCTTCGCAGCCTGCTGGGCCGTCCGGTGTCGATCTCGTCGCTGCGCGGCAAGACCGGCCGCATCGAGGACGGCATCCCGATGATCGCGACGATCCATCCCTCATGGCTGCTGCGCATCCGCGATTCCGCGGCGCGCGAAACGGAAAGGCAACTGTTCCTTGCCGATCTGCGCCGCGCCTGGCGGCTGGCGGGATGAGCGGCGGCCCCTCCCTGCCCCTTGCCCGGGGAACAAACGGCCCGCGGGAACGGTTGGAAGGAATGTCGCGGTTCCCGCCAAGCGCCCGGGACTGGAAAGGGAGAGCCAGGATGACATCGCCCGTTGCCGGCCATGCCGACCGACCGGCCCTTGCGGATCGCCGGCGCGCAGGACCCGCGCCCGAAAGCGTCGGCGGTTAGGCCATGGCGCTGGAGACCTATCGCAAGAAGCGGGATTTCTCGGCGACGCCCGAGCCGCGCGGCGGGCGGCGGCGCAAGGCCGGCAACGCCTTCGTCATCCAGAAACATGCCGCGACCCGGCTGCATTACGACTTCCGGCTGGAGCTGGACGGCGTGCTGAAAAGCTGGGCCGTCGCCAAGGGCCCCAGCCTGGTGCCCGGCGAAAAGCGCCTGGCGGTGCATGTCGAGGACCATCCGCTGGAATACGGCGATTTCGAAGGCACCATCCCCAAGGGCGAATATGGCGGCGGCACCGTCATCCTGTGGGATCGCGGCACCTGGACGCCCGAGGGCGATCCGCATCAGGGCTATGCCAAAGGCCATCTGGAGTTCACGCTGCAGGGCGAAAAGCTGGGCGGGCGCTGGCATCTGGTCCGCATGCGCGGCAAGCCGCGCGAGAAGCGCGAGAACTGGCTGCTCATCAAGGGCGAGGACGATTTCGCGCGCGGCGAGGACGCGCCGGACATCCTCGACCAGCGACCGGAATCGGTCAAGACCGGCCGGGTGATCGCGGATGTCGCGGGCGAGGCGCCGGGCTGGTCCTCGAAGACCGGCCGCATCCGCAAATCGGCCGGCCGGGCGAAAAAGCCCGCCGCAGACCCCGACCCGCAGCCCGACCCGCAGCCCGCCCCGGAGCCGCCCGAGCCCGCGGCGGTCAAGGGTGCGCGCAAGGCGCCGATGCCGGGCTTTATCGAGCCGATGCTGGCCACGCTGGTCTCGGCCGCGCCGCAGGGCGAACGCTGGCTGCACGAGATCAAGTTCGACGGCTACCGCCTGCTGGCCCACATCGAGGCCGGGCGGGTCAAGCTTCTGACCCGCAGCGGGCTGGACTGGACCGCGCGCTTCGGCAAGGCCGTGCCGGCGGCGCTGCGCGACCTGCCCGCCGGCGCCGCCATCCTCGACGGCGAGCTGGTGGTCGAGACCGATGCCGGCGCCTCGGATTTCTCGGCGCTTCAGGCCGATCTGAGCGCCGGCCGCGCCGACCGCTTCGTGTTCTACGCCTTCGACCTGCTGCATCTGGACGGCTACGACCTGCGCGCCGTGCCCCTGGTCGAGCGCAAGGCGCTGCTGGCGCGGCTTCTGGGCGAGGCCGCCGGCGTCCTGCGCCTGAGCAGCCATTTCGAGGAAAGCGGCGCGCTGGTCCTGCGCCATGCCTGCCGGCTGAGCCTGGAGGGGATCGTGTCGAAGCTGCGCGACAGCCCCTATCGCGCCGGGCGCGGCCGGTCCTGGGTCAAATCGAAATGCTCGGCCCGGCAGGAATTCGTCGTGGCAGGCTACGTGCCCTCGTCGGTATCGCGCAGGGCCATCGGCTCGCTGATCCTTGGCGTTTACGAGAATGGCGAATTGCAGCATGTCGGCCGGGTCGGCACCGGGTTTTCCGGCGCCGTGGCCGAGGATCTGTTCCGCCGGCTGGACCGGATGCGCATCCCCAAAAGCCCCTTCGCCGCCCGCCTGACGGCGGAGGAGGCGCGGCAGGCCCGCTATGTCCGCCCCGAGCTGGTGGCCGAGGTCGAGTTCCGCGCCTGGACCGCCGACGGCCATCTGCGCCACGCCTCGTTCCGCGGCCTGCGCGAGGACAAGCCCGCGACCGAGATCGTGCGCGAGACCGCCAGGCCCGCCGCGAAGCCCGCTGCCCCGCAGCGCCGCCGGGTGCGGCTGACCCACCCGGACCGGCTTTACTGGCCCGAGGAAGGCGTCACGAAAGAAGGGCTCGCCGACTATTACGCCGAGATCTGGCGCCATATCGCGCCCTGGATCACCGGCCGGCCGCTGGCGCTGCTGCGCTGCCCGAACGGCATCGCGGGCGAGAAATTCTTTCAGAAACACGCCTGGAAGGGACTCAGCCCGCATATCGTCCAGGTGCAGGATCCGAAGGACCCCGCCGGCGAGCCGCTGATCGCGATCGAGGACCTGGACGGGCTGATGGGGCTGGTGCAATCCGCGGCGCTGGAGATCCACCCCTGGGGCGCGACCATCGCCGATTGGGAGCGCCCCGACATGATCACCATGGACCTCGATCCGGGCGAGGCGGTGGAATGGCCCGCCGTGGTCGCGGCCGCGCGCGAACTGCGCCAGCGGCTGGAGGACCACGGCCTCGCCGCTTTCGTCAAGACCTCGGGCGGCAAGGGGCTGCATGTCGTCGCGCCCCTGCGGCCGCGGGCGGAATGGCCGGCGGTCAAGACCTTCACCAAGGCGCTGGCCGATGCCATGGCCGCCGACGATCCGGACCGCTACGTCTCGACCATCAGCAAGGCCAAGCGGCGCGGCAAGATCCTGATCGACTATCTGCGCAACCAGCGCGGCGCCACCGCCGTCGCCGCCTATTCCACCCGCGCCCGGCCCGGCGCCGCCGTCTCGGCGCCGCTGCGCTGGGACGAGCTTGACGCCGGCATCGGCCCGGCCTGGTTCACCCTGCAGAACATGCCGACGCGGCTGGCTACGCTCGCCTCGGATCCGTGGGAGGGCTTCCGCGCCGCCGCCGCACCGCTGGAAGCGCCGCGCACCCGGCGCAGGAAGGCCGGCTAGCGCCGCCGGCCCTTGCTTTCCGAGGCGATGCTTTTCTTCAGCGCATCCATGATGTTG
Organism: Paracoccus sp. MA; assembly: GCF_020990385.1. Taxonomy (NCBI): domain Bacteria; kingdom Pseudomonadati; phylum Pseudomonadota; class Alphaproteobacteria; order Rhodobacterales; family Paracoccaceae; genus Paracoccus; species Paracoccus sp. MA. The sequence goes on along the minus strand of NZ_CP087597.1, from coordinate 575,769 downwards.
ATGACATTGCCCGGCGCGGCGGGCTTCTCGGCCTTCGGTTTCGCCGCCCGCTTGCGCCCTTTGGTCTTGGCGGCGATGATCTCCAGAAGCTTGTCCTGCACCGGGTCGGCGACCATGGCCGGGTCCCAGGGCGCGCTGCGCTCGTCGATCAGCCGGGTGACCAGCTTCAGCAGCCCGGCATCGACCTTCCCCTCGCCGATCTGGTCGAAATAATCGGCGTCGGGCCGCACCTCGTCGCCATAGCGCAGGGTCCAGAGCACGATGCCCTTGTCGCGCGGCTCCAGCATCACCGCGCGTTCGCGGCGATAAAGCACCAGCCGCGAGATGCCCACCGTCCCGGTCGAGCCCATGGCGTCGCGGATCACGCAATAGGCCTCTTCGCCGATGGGATCGTCGGGGATCAGGTAATGCGGCTTGTCATACCAGATCCAGCCGATGGAATCCGAGGGCACGAACATGTCGATATCGATGGTCCGGGTGCTTTCCAGCGCCACCGCCTCGATCTCGTCATCCTCCAGCAGCACATGCTCGTCCTCGCCCCGGGGATAGCCCTTGACCTCGTCCTCCTCGGCCACGGGCTTGCCGGTTTCGGCATCGACATAGCGGCTGAGGACGCGATTGCCGGTTTTCGCATTCAGGGTGTGGAAGCGAACCTTCTCGCCCTCGCCGGTGGCCGGCATCATCGAGACCGGACAGGTGACCAGCGACAGCTTCAGATAGCCTTTCCAGAACGAACGCGGCGCCATCAGGGTTCGTCGCGTATCGGCTCGTCATCCGGGCGCCGGTCGGGCAGGTCGTCCTCCTCCGCGCCCTCGCGATTGCCGACATGGTCGTGGTGCTGCTGGTTCTGCACATGCCGGCTGTCCAGTCCGCGCTGCTGGGAATGCCGCGCGGTGTCGCGGTTCGACAGGACCTCGTTCTCGGGCAGGCCCTCGGCCGTGTCCGGGGTCATGCCGCCCGAGGCGTCGCCCTTGCCCTGATCCTGCTGCCCTGCCCCGAATTTCTTGCGGCTTGCATGGGCCATGAGGCTTTCCTCCTGCATCTGGAATCGTGATGCCGGCTCAACCCCCGGACGGGCCGCAATGTTCCCGCCGAGGGCCGGCCCGACGGCGGCGCGGTCTCACAGCTTTCGCTGCCGGGCATGACGGTCGAGCTGGTGGAGTTGCCGGCTGCGGACGCGCGGCGGCGATTACGGTCGCGACGTCCGGCGCGGCCTGATCACCGGGGCGGTGCTGGACGAGGCCGACCCGGCAACGGCGCGCGCGCTGGCGCTGCGCCTTGGCCAGCAGATGGACGAGGCGCTGGCCGGCCGCGACGCGCTGGTCACCGCGACGACGCTGCAGACCGCGCCGGCCTTACCGGTTTTGCCGATGGCGCGGCCTGGACACCGGTGCGGACCCTGCCCTTCAACCGGGCATCCGGCGATCAGCCTGCCCTGCGGCATGGCGGGCGGATTGCCCATCTGCATGCGGATCGTCGGCTGCCATCGCGACGAGGCTGGCCGAGGCGTGAGCCCCGCATCTTGGCTTCCCCGCCCTCGGTCGTGGTTCGGGACGAGATCGAGGCCCCTGCCCGAGGGCCGGGCGACAGACCTGCTCGCCGGACAGGGCCGGGTTCTGGCTGCGCCTTGCCTTGCGGATAACATTTCAGGAAGGAAATTGCGCGGATGGCCTGTAAGCCGGATTTTGTTCCGGGGTCGCCCCCTTCGATGACCATTCCTCTGGCCCCGCCATTGCTGACGGGATCTAGCTGCCAACCCGGACCTGCTGGGGCGAAGGCGGCCCTGTCTTGCGACGCGCGGTCCCTATTCGGCATTGCTCCCGGTGGGGCTTGCCGTGCCGGGACTGTTGCCAGCCCCGCGGTGGGCTCTTACCCCACCGTTTCACCCTTGCCCATGCACGCATGGGCGGTCTCTTCTCTGTGGCGCTTTCCCTGGGGTTGCCCCCGCCGGGCGTTACCCGGCACCGTGCCTTCATGGAGTCCGGACTTTCCTCGACGTTGCCGCCGCGGTCATCCGGCCATCCGCGCGAGGCTCAGATAGGCCCTGGGGCGCGAAGGGTCAAGCGCCGGGGTGGCGGCACGGGTGCAGGGGTATTTGAGAAACAGAGAAGCCATGGGCGCCGCGCCCTGCTTCTTCGTTTTCCAAAGACCCATCTTGCGATGTCGGCCGCCGGCGATCCGGTCAGGACTCGGGCCAGTTTCGGGCGATGCTGGGCAGGTTGTCCTCGATCCAGTCGAGCAGCGCGCCGACGCGGGCCGCCGCCTGCTGGCCCAGGGGCGTCAGTTCGTATTCCACATGCGGCGGCACGGTGCCGAAGTCGCGGCGCAGCACCATGCCGTCGGTTTCCAGCCCCTGCAGGGTCTGCGCCAGCATCCGCTCGCTGACGCCGCCGATACGCTTGCGCAAGCCGCCGAAGCGTTGCGGGCCGCCGCTCAACGCCCACAGCACCAGCATGCCCCAGCGCCCGGTCAGGCGCCGCAGCACGTCGCGCGACGGGCATTCCGCCGCCAGCAAGTTTCCGCGCTCGAAATTCTGCATACTAACATTTCCGTTCGTACTTACGGACCGTAAGTTAGGCGCCTATCTTGCCCGGCGCAAGAAGGAGAAACCCCACGACCATTGCCGTCACCGGAGCCACCGGCCAGCTGGGCCGCCTGACCATCGAGAAGCTGAAGACCCTGCTGCCCGCGGGCGAGATCGTCGCCCTGGCGCGCTCGCCGGAAAAGGCCGAGCTGGGCGTCGAGACCCGCGCCTTCGACTATGATCGCCCCGAGACGCTGGCGCCGGCGCTGGCCGGCGTCGCGCGGCTGGTGCTGATTTCTTCGAGCGAGGTCGGCAAGCGCGAAGCGCAGCACCGCGCCGTGATCGCGGCGGCCAAGGCTGCCGGCGTCGGGCAGATCGTCTATACCAGTCTGCTGCATGCCGACCGCTCGCCCCTGTCGCTGGCGGACGAACATGTGGCGACCGAGGCGGCGCTGGCGGAATCCGGCATTCCGCATGTGATCCTGCGCAATGGCTGGTATGCTGAGAATTATACCGGCGCGGTTCCGGCCGCCTTGCAGCACGGCGCGCTGATCGGGGCGGCGGGCGCGGGCCGGATCTCGGGCGCGGCGCGGGCGGATTATGCCGATGCCGCGGCGATCGTGGCCGCGGATGGCAGCCATGCCGGCAAGACCTATGAGCTGGCCGGCGACGACGCCTGGACTCTGGCCGATCTTGCCGCCGAGGTCTCGCGCCAGAGCGGCAAGGACATCCCCTATCGCAACCTCTCCGAGGCGGATCATGCCGCGGCGCTGGTCGCGGCCGGGCTGCCGGAGGGGCTGGCGGCGGCGATCGCCGGTTGGGACGTGGGCGCAAGCCAGGGCGCGCTGTTCGAGGACGGCCGGCAGCTGTCGGCGCTGATCGGACGGCCGACCACGCCCTTGGCGGATGTGGTGCGCGCCGCGCTCTAGAAGGGCACGTCGTCGGTGGACGCGCCCGACGAGCCACCCGAGGCGGGCTGCACATAGCCCGCCTTGATGGTCTTGAAGCCGGTCGGGAATTCGACGGTCAGCGTGTCCTCGGCAATGCCCATGACCGTGCCGTTGCCGAATTTCTGGTGGAACACCCGGTCGCCGACCGCAAACCGCGCCGCCGGCTCGGCATCGATCACCACCGGCGTGCGGTGCACGGGCTGCGCCCGCTGGGCGGAGCGTTCCTGCATCCGCTTCCAGCCCGGCGAATTGTAGACATCCGCCCGCGCCGCGCGTTCGTGCATCACCGATTGCGCAAAGGGCTGGGCCGCCGCGCCATAGCCGCCGCCGTAAAGGCCGGGCGGCGTCAGCACCTCGACATGATCCTCGGGCAGTTCGTCGATGAAGCGCGAGGGCAGCGACGACTGCCATTGCCCATACATCCGGCGATTGCCGGCGAAGCTGATCGTCACCAGTTCCTCGCCGCGGGTGATGCCGACATAGGCCAGGCGCCGCTCTTCCTCGAGCCCCTTCATGCCCGACTCGTCCATGCTGCGCTGGCTGGGGAACAGCCCGTCCTCCCATCCCGGCAGGAAGACGATGGGATATTCCAGCCCCTTGGCGGCGTGCAGCGTCATGATCGAGACCTCCTCGGACTGCTCGCCCTTGTCATTGTCCATGACCAGCGCGACATGTTCGAGGAAACCCTGGAGGTTCTCGAATTCCTCCAGCGCCTTGACCAGTTCCTTCAGGTTGTCCAGCCGCCCCGGCGCATCGGGCGACTTGTCGTTCTGCCACATGGCGGTATAGCCGGATTCGTCCAGGATGCGCTCGGCCAGCTCGACATGGTTCACCGAGGCGTCCAGCGCATCGGCATGCCAGCGGCCCATGGCCTCGGTGAACTGCCGCAGCGCCCCTGCCCCCTTGCCGCCAAGCGCGCCGGTGGCGACGGCCGAGGCCGCGCCTTCCAAGAGCGACAGGCCGCGTTCCCGCGCCTCGATCTGGATCTTCTGCACCGCCTTGTCGCCCAAGCCGCGCTTGGGCACGTTCACGATGCGCTCGAAGGCCAGGTCGTCGGTGGGGCTGACCGCCAGCCGGAAATAGGCCATGGCATCGCGGATCTCGGCCCGCTCGTAGAAGCGGGGACCGCCGATCACCCGGTAAGGCAATCCGATGGTCATGAAACGGTCCTCGAAGGCCCGCATCTGGTGGCTGGCGCGCACGAGGATGGCGATGTCGTTCAGGCTGCGCTGGCCGATGCTGTGACGATGGCCGCCGTGGAAGGCCTCGATCTCCTCGCCGATCCAGCGCGCCTCGGCCTCGCTGTCCCAATGGCCGATCAGGCGGACGCGCTCGCCCTCCTCGGCCTCGGTCCACAGCGTCTTGCCCAGCCGCCCCTTGTTGGCCGCGATCAGCCCCGAGGCGGCGGCGAGGATATGCGGGGTCGAGCGATAGTTCTGTTCCAGCCGGATCACCTGCGCGCCGGGGAAATCGCTTTCGAAGCGCAGGATATTGCCGACCTCGGCGCCGCGCCAGCCATAGATCGACTGGTCGTCGTCGCCGACGCAGCAGATGTTGCGATGCGCCTGCGCCAACAGCCGCAGCCACATGTATTGCGCGACGTTGGTGTCCTGGTATTCGTCCACGAGAATATAGCGGAAACGGTCCTGCCAGGTCCGCAGCACGTCGGGATGCGCCTGGAACAGGTTGACGCAATGCATCAGCAGGTCGCCGAAATCGACCGCGTTCAGTTCCAGCAACCGGCGCTGATAGGCGGCGTAAAGCCGCCCGCCGCGGCCGTCGAAGGCGCGTTCCTCGCCCTTGGGCAGCTTTGCCGGGGACAGGCAGCGGTTCTTCCAGCCGTCGATCAGATGCGCGAGCTGCCGCGCCGGCCAGCGCTTTTCGTCGATGTTCTCGGCCTGGATCAGCTGCTTGAGCAGCCGGATCTGGTCGTCGGTGTCCAGAATGGTGAAGCTGGGCTTCAGGTGCAGCTCGCCGTCGCCGATCAGTTCGGCATGGCGGCGCAGGATCTTGACGCTGATCGAGTGGAAGGTGCCGAGCCAGGGCATGCCCTCGACCATCTCGCCCAGGAGCCGGCCGATGCGGTCCTTCATCTCGCGCGCGGCCTTGTTGGTGAAGGTCACGGCCAGAATCTGTCCGGGCCGGGCGAGGCCCAGGTTCAGCAGATGCGCGATGCGCGTGGTCAGGGCGCGGGTCTTGCCGGTGCCGGCACCCGCAAGCAGCAGGACCGGGCCGTCCAGCGCCTCGACGGCCGCGCGTTGCGCCGGGTTCAACCCATCCAGATAGGGCGTCGGCCGTGCGCCCATGGCACGCTGGGACAGCGGCCCTTTCTGCGGCACCGGCGCGGCTGCGGCCTCGAAGGCATCCGAGTCGTCGAAATTGCTCATGCCCGCACCATAGCCGCTGCCGGCGCGTCGGGAAAGCCCGTGTTCACGCCTTGTTCACATCAGGCCCGCAAACCGGCGAAGATCGCGGGATCGAGGCTGGCATGGGCGAAGGTCTCGCCCTGGGTCAGCACCGAGACCGCGTCATGCGAATGCAGCGATTCCTGGTGGCTGGCGACGACGCGGAAATCGCCGATGCGCGGCTCGGCCATCAGCTCGCCGGCAAAGGCGCGCACCGCATCCTCGACGAAGATCGGATTGGCGGCGTTCAGCTCGGCAAAGGCCTGCTCGTCCTCGCGCTTGACCATGACCTGGGTTTCGGTGGCGACGGCGCGGCGGCACAGCGCCACCATGTCCTCGAACCAGAGGGTGTCGCCCTGCATCACCACCGAGATCCGGGCGATGCTGCGCTGCGAATGCGGCGTGGCCAGCTGGCCGCGCATCTGCCGGGCATGTTCGCTGAGTTCCAGCGAGCAGGGGCAGGTCGAGGAATAGACATAGTCGAAATGCATGATCCGCAGCCGTTGCCCGGCCTTTTCGACCAGTTCCAGCGCGATGTCGTAATATTGCCAGCCCGTCAGGCCCGAGCGCAGCGATTCGACCCGCATCGGATAGCTGAGCCGCATCTGGATGCGGGCGTCGAAACTGTCCAGGTCGGATTTGTAATCCTCGAGCGCCGCCTCGAGCACGCCCATCGAGAACTGCTTTTCCGCATGGGCATAGAACGAGCGCATGATGCGGCTCATGTTGATGCCCTTGCGGTCGGCCTCCAGGCTGACGGTGCCGGTAACCGAGGTCTCCAGCGTGATCTCGCCGCCGTGATCCGCCGAATCGGGCGGGGTCTGGTAGCGGATGGGCAGGCGGAAATTCGAGATGCCGACATGCTGGATCGGCGCGCGGGCGCCGACGATCAGGCTGGCCGGACCGTTCTGCAGGTCCGGCAGGCTGGCCTTGTAGCTGTCGTCGACCCGGAAATCGGCCGGATATTCGCGGTTCAGCGCCGGATAGGCACGGTCGGTGGCAACGGGGCGGGCCTCGGTCATGGTCGTCCTCGCTTGGCGGTCGGCAACAATCTGGGGACTCGGGACCAGAAAGGAAAGAGGCACCCGGCAAGTTCAGGTGCCCCCTATATCAGGCCAGCGACTGGCGGATGTCCGCGATCAGGTCTCCGGCATCCTCCAGCCCGATGGACAGGCGCAGCAGGCCGGGCGTGATGCCAAGGCCCAGCCGCACCTCTTCGGACAGGCGCTGGTGGGTGGTGGTGGCGGGATGGGTGACGATGGATTTCGCATCGCCCAGGTTGTTCGAGATCTGGAAGATGCGCATGCGGTTCATCGCCGCGAAGGCCGCCTCCTTGCTGCCCAGGTCGATGGCGACCATGGTGCCGCCCGCCCCCATCTGGCGCTGCACCAGGTCGTGCTGGGGGTGATCGGCCAGGCCGGGATAGATCACCCGGGCAAGCTTCGGCTCGGCCTTCAGCTCGGTCGCGATGCGCAGCGCGCTGTCGGTCTGGGCGCGCACCCGCAGCTCCATCGTCGCCAGCCCGTTCAGCATCATCCAGGCGTTGAAGGGGCTGATCGCGCCGCCGGTATGCTTCAGATAGGGCTCGGCCACCTCGCGCACGAACTGGCGCGTGCCGCAGATCACCCCGCCCAGGCAGCGGCCCGAGCCGTCGATATGCTTGGTCGCGGAATAGACCACCACGTCGGCGCCCTGTTCGACGGCGCGGGAATAGACCGGGGTGGCGAAGACATTGTCCACCACCACCAGCGCCCCGACCGCATGGGCCAGGTCCGCCACGCCGGCGATGTCGACCACCTCCAGCGTCGGATTCGACACCGACTCGAAGAATACCGCCTTCGTCTCGGGCCGGATCGCGGCGCGCCATTGCTCCAGATCGGTGCCGTCCACATAGGAGACCTCGACCCCGAAGCGGGCCAGCACGTCGAGCACATAGAGGCAGGAGCCGAACAGCGCCCGAGACGAGACGATGTGATCGCCCGGCTTGACGAAGCACATCAGCGCGCCGTTGACCGCCGCCATGCCGCTGGCGGTGGCGAAGGCGTCCTCGGTCCCCTCCAGATCGGCGATGCGGTCCTCGAACATGCGCGAGGTCGGGTTGCCGTAGCGGGCATAGATGAACTCGTCCGGGCCGGTCTGGATGAAGCGGGCCTCGGCCTGCTCGGCGCTGTCATAGGAGAAGCCCTGGGTCATGAACAGCGCCTCGGCCATCTCGCCATACTGGCTGCGCCGGATGCCGTGATGGACGGCGCGCGTGCGCGGATGCAGAGGCTGGTTCGACTCCTGGGCCTTCGACTCCTGGGACATGGGCTCGCTCCTGATGGTCAGGAGGTCCGGTTACTCCCGCCGGGCCAGCCGTGCAAGGGTGCAGCGGGCGCTATTCGCCGTCGCGGGGCTGGGCGTGGCGCTCGAACAGGCGGGAATTGGCGACGAAGAACACCACCATGATCGCCGGCAGGCCGAAGGTCTTGAAGTTCACCCAGGCGGTTTCCGACATCAGGCGCCAGACCGCCTCGTTCGCGGCGGCAAGGCCCAAAAACAGCGCCACCATGCGCAGGGTCAGGATGCGCCAGCCCTCGGCATTCATCGGCAGGGCCTCGGACATGACCAGCTCCAGCCAGTTGCGGCGCCGGGCCAGGCTGATGCCCAGCAGGGCGGCGAAGATCAGGTAGATGATCGTCGGCTTCATCTTGAAGAAGCGGGGATCGTTCAGCCAGACCGACAACCCCCCGAAGACCACGACCAGCACCAGCGTGGCGATCTGCATGGGCGACAGCCTGCCCGTCAGCCGCCACAGCGCCAGGGTGCTGAGCACCAGCACCGGGATGAAGACCAGCGTCGCCAGGATGAAGCCGGAATGGTCCCGGCCCGCCAGCGTGACCGCATGGTCGCGGAAGCGCGAGAAGACGAGGAAGAACAGGATCAGCGGGCCGAATTCCAGCGCGGCCTTGAGCCAGGGATTGATCTTGCGGGCTTCGGTCAAGGCGGATTCCTCTTATGCTCGGGTGGCGGGGTTTTGCCCCGAGGGCGGCCGCGGCGCAAGCGGCGCGTCAGTCCAGCCGGATCGCCGCCAGGATCGGACCGCTGGCCGAGCGCGGATCGCCCTGCCCCAGCTCCTGCGCCAGGATGGCGTGGCGGGTATCGTCGGGAAAGTCGGCGCTGTTCTGGCTGTCGCGCCTGACGGTCATGCGCAGGGGCGTGCGGCCGTCCCATTCGGCGATGCGTTCGGCGGCCAGCACCACGTTGCGGTAGTCCAGCGCGATGCCGCGGTTCTCGCCGGCCTTGATCGCGACCTTGCGATGCGGCGCATAGCGCACCAGGATGATCGCCACCCGGTCGGCGATGGGGCCGCGCGGCGTCAGCTCGATGCGGTAGCCCTCCTTGCCCGGGCTGGAGGAGAACATGACCGGCGCCGGGCGCGCCATCTGGGTCTGCAGCAGGCCCATCAGCTCGGCCGGACGCAGCGCGATCAGCGTATCGGTGCCGCCGACGATCAGTTGCGGGGTATAGATCGCCCGCTCGCCGGTCTGATGGGCATAGGCCTGCTGGCGGCGGGTGAATTCCGGCCGGGCGAAATCATCGGCCCAGCCGAGATAATCCCAGTAATCGACATGCCATGACAGCGCCAGCACGTCCTCGCGGTCGGCCAGATCCGCCAGCATCTCGTCCGCCGGCGGGCATGAGGAGCAGCCCTGCGAGGTGAAGAGCTCGACCACCACCGGCGGATGGCCCACCGGCCCCATCATGCGGCTGCGCGGCTGCGCCTCGGCGAAAGAGACGATGCCGGGCGCCGACAGCGTCTCGGGATGCATGGCGGGCGGCATCATCTCGGCCGGGACGCCGGGCGCGTCCTTGGGCGCCTCGATCAGGCCGATGACGCCGTCATCCTCTTCCTCCTCCGCAAAGGCCGGCGGCAAGGGCCAGTCCGAAACCTCGTCGGACAGGAAGTCCCGGTCCGGGCCGGGCATGGAGGAGGCCGCAGGCGCCGGCGCCGGACCGGCCGGGGCGTCCTGCGCCCATGCCGGCGCCGCCAGTCCGGCCAGCAGCATCCAGGCCGCGCAGGCCAGGCCCGGCCAGGATATCGCCCGTCTGTCCTGCCCCCGGTCCGTCATCTCGATGCGCGCTGCCGCCATTTTGTCCGTTTTCCCGGCCTTCCGATCCGCATCAGGTAAACCGCCCGGCACAGGAACGACAAATCAATGCTTTGTTAGCGCGCCGTTCCCGCCGTGTGACCGTGATGCAAAACCCACATCTTGCAAGTGCAGCGAAATTTTGGCATACAATTGCATACAAACCTTGTCCCGCCCCCTTGATCCCCATGCCGAAAAGGGGCAAATGACAGGCGGAACCGCCATTCAGCCACCTTTTTGCAAGGATAGGGAGCCGAGTCATGCCCATCGAAACCGGAACAGACACCGCAAAGACGCGCCGCCAGCTTCAGGTGGGCTCTCAGAGCTATGCCTATTACTCGATCGACGCCGCGACCCAGGCCGGCCTGGGCGATTTCTCGAAGCTGCCGGCCTCGCTGAAGGTGGTGCTGGAGAACCTGCTGCGCTTCGAGGACGGCGGCCGCACGGTCAGCGTGGAGGACATCAGGGCCTTCGCCGAATGGGCGCGGCAAGGCGGCCAGAACCCGCGCGAGATCGCCTATCGCCCGGCCCGGGTGCTGATGCAGGACTTTACCGGCGTCCCGGCGGTGGTGGACCTGGCGGCGATGCGCGACGGCATCAAGGCGCTTGGCGGCGACGCGCAAAAGATCAACCCGCTGAACCCGGTGGATCTGGTCATCGACCATTCGGTGATGATCGACGATTTCGGCAATCCCCGCGCCTTCCAGCGCAATGTCGAGCTGGAATATGAACGGAACCTGGAACGCTACACCTTCCTGAAATGGGGCCAGAACGCGTTCAACAACTTCCGCGTGGTGCCGCCCGGCACCGGCATCTGCCATCAGGTGAACCTGGAATACCTGGCCCAGACCGTCTGGACCGATACCGACCAGGCGGGCGAGACCGTCGCCTATCCCGACACGCTGGTCGGCACCGACAGCCACACCACCATGGTCAACGGCCTGGCCGTGCTGGGCTGGGGCGTCGGCGGCATCGAGGCCGAGGCGGCGATGCTGGGCCAGCCGGTGTCGATGCTGATCCCCGAGGTCGTGGGCTTCAAGCTGACCGGCAGGATGATGGAGGGCACCACGGCGACCGACCTGGTGCTGAAGGTCGTCCAGATGCTGCGCAAGAAGGGCGTGGTCGGCAAGTTCGTCGAATTCTACGGCGAGGGGCTGGACCACCTGCCGCTGGCGGACCGCGCCACCATCGCCAACATGGCCCCCGAATACGGCGCCACCTGCGGCTTCTTCCCCATCGACAACGAGACGCTGCGCTACCTGCGCAACACCGGCCGCGACGAGGAGCGCATCGCCCTGGTCGAGGCCTATGCCAAGCAGAACGGCTTCTGGCGCGGCGCGGATTACGAGCCGGTCTATACCGACACGCTGCATCTGGACATGAGCGACATCGTCCCGGCGATCTCGGGTCCGAAGCGCCCGCAGGACTACACGCCGCTGAACCTCGCCGCCCGGGCCTTCTACAAGACCGTGGCCGAATACCGCGGCGTGGACATGTCGGCCGCGGCCGAAGAGATGGTCGAGGAAGGCGGCGGCGTGGCCGCAGCCTCGGGCACCGACGTGCGCAAGACCGTGGCGGTCGAGGGCAAGGACTACACCATCCGCGACGGTTCGGTGGTGATCGCGGCGATCACCTCCTGCACCAACACCTCGAACCCCTATGTGATGATCGGCGCCGGCCTGGTGGCGCGCAAGGCCCGCGCGCTCGGCCTGACCCGCAAGCCCTGGGTCAAGACCTCGCTCGCGCCCGGCTCGCAGGTGGTGGGCGAATACCTGGAGGCAGCGGGTCTGCAGGAGGATCTGGACGCGCTCGGCTTCAACCTGGTCGGCTATGGCTGCACCACCTGCATCGGCAATTCGGGGCCCTTGGGCGATGCGGCAATCTCCAAGGCGATCCATGACAACGACCTGGTCGCGACCGCGGTGCTGTCGGGCAACCGCAACTTCGAGGGCCGCATCTCGCCCGACGTGCGCGCCAACTACCTGGCCTCGCCGCCGCTGGTCGTGGCCTATGCCATTGCCGGCGACGTGAACATCAACCTGACCAAGGACCCGATCGGCCAGACGCCCGAGGGCAAGGACGTCTACCTGAAGGACATCTGGCCGACCGCGCAGGAAGTCGCGGAACTGGTCGAGGCCACCGTCACCCGCGAGGCGTTCCAGAAGAAATATGCCGACGTGTTCAAGGGCGACGAGCGCTGGCAGGCGGTCGAGGTCACCGACAGCGAGACCTATGACTGGCCGCCGACCTCGACCTATATCCAGAACCCGCCCTATTTCCGCGGCATGTCCAAGGAGCCCGGCCAGATCGACGATATCCAGGGCGCCCGCATCCTGGCGATCCTGGGCGACATGATCACCACCGACCACATCTCGCCCGCCGGCTCGTTCAAGCCGACCACCCCGGCCGGCAAATACCTGACCGAGCGGCAGGTCGCGCCCAAGGACTTCAACAGCTACGGCTCGCGCCGCGGCAACCACGAGGTCATGATGCGCGGCACCTTCGCCAATATCCGCATCCGCAACGAGATGCTGGACGGGGTCGAGGGCGGCTATACCCTGGGCCCGGACGGGCAGCAGACCTCGATCTTCGACGCCTCGATGGCCTATCAGGCGCAGGGCACGCCGCTGGTCATCTTCGGCGGCGTCGAATACGGCGCCGGCTCGTCGCGCGACTGGGCGGCCAAGGGCACCAACCTGCTGGGCGTCAAGGCGGTCATCGCCGAGAGCTTCGAGCGCATCCACCGCTCGAACCTGGTCGGCATGGGCGTGATCCCCTTCGAGTTCACGGGCGGCGAGAACCGCAAGACCCTGGGGCTCAAGGGCGACGAGGTGATCTCGATCGACGGGCTGGCCGGCGAGTTCAAGCCGCTGTCGCAGGTCGCCTGCACCATCCGCTATGCCGATGGCAGCGAGAAGGTGATCCAGCTCAAGGCCCGGGTCGATACCGAGGTCGAGATCGAATATCTCGAAAACGGCGGCGTGCTGCATTACGTGCTGCGCAACCTGGCCAAGGCCTGATCCGCATCACGGGGCAAGTGTCGCGGGCCGTCCCTTCGGGGGCGGCCTTTTCGCTTGTGGGGCCGCTGCGGGAGTATTTGGAAAACGGTGAAGCGCCACGGGGCAGCGAGCATGGCTGCGCGGCACTATTCCTCGGCGCAATACCACATGGTGCCGCCCACGGCGGCCGAGCCGATGACCAGCGAGCCGACCGCCACCGGCGAGGCCGCCATGCCCATGGCCGCCGCCCCCGCTGCCTCCAGCGTGCCGACCATCTGGCCCGAGCCCGCCGCCAGGATCGCGGCGCCGGGCCGCTGCGTCACCGCGTCGTAGCCCGCCACCGCCAGCGCGTTGGCATTGCGGAAGGTCGCCTGCCGCGCCGAATTCACCCGTTCGCAGAAGGTCTTGCGGCACAGGGCATTGCCCTTGCGCGGGCCTTTCTGCGCGCCGATATAGGTGTCGTTCTGCTTGTCCCAGAGCAGGCAATAGCTGCCGTCATCACCCATGGCGTTGCGCCGCAGGATCTCGCGCAGGGTGACATAGCCGGGGCACGAGATCCGTCCCCAGCCCGAAAAGTTCTTCTCGAGCCGCCCGACATTCTCGCGGAATTCGGCATCGCGGACATAGTTGATCTCGGTCTTTTCGCCGGCGATGGAGGTCTCGCAGGTCCAGAGCCGCTCGTCCCTGGCGGGCTTCTCCTGCGCCGCAACGGGCAGCGCCAGCACCACCATCAAAACCGCCACAAGCCGCATCGCATCCTCCGAGATTTGCCCGTAGAGCTCTCATTCCAGACCGCAGGCAGGCGCTGCAATCCACAGGATCGTTACCGGCCCCGGTTGTGGCCTTGGGGGCACGGCCCCGCCTTCTCTGTTTTCCAAAATACCCCTGCGGCCGCGCCGCAAAGGAAAAGGCCGCCCCCGAAGGGACGGCCCTGCAACCCGTCTGACCCGAAAGGATCAGTTCTTCGCGTAGAATTCGACGACCAGGTTCGGCTCCATCTGCACGGCATAGGGCACGTCGCCCAGGGCCGGGGTGCGCACGAAACTCGCGGTCATCTTGTTGTGGTCCACTTCCAGGTAGTCCGGCACGTCGCGCTCGGCCAGGCCGACCGATTCCAGCACGATGGCCAGCTGGCGCGACCGCTCGCGGATCGAGACGACGTCGCCCTCTTTCACGCGATAGGAGGCGATGTTCACGCGCTTGCCGTTCACCTCGACATGGCCGTGGTTCACGAACTGGCGGGCGGCGAAGATGGTCGGCACGAACTTGGCGCGATAGATCACCGCGTCCAGGCGACGCTCCAGCAGGCCGATCAGGTTCTCGCCGGTGTCGCCCTTGACGCGCTCGGCTTCCGCATAGATGCGGCGGAACTGCTTCTCGGTCAGGTCGCCGTAATAGCCCTTCAGCTTCTGCTTGGCGCGCAGCTGGGTGCCGAAATCCGACAGCTTGCCCTTGCGGCGCTGGCCGTGCTGGCCGGGGCCGTATTCGCGGCGGTTGAGCGGCGACTTGGCGCGGCCCCAGATGTTCTCGCCCATGCGGCGGTCGATCTTGTACTTGGCAGCGGTGCGTTTGGTCATCGCTGATCTCCTTCTTTATGTTATGTTCTCGAAGGGCGTTGTCCTTTGGCGTAATGCCCGACAGGATTCCCCTTGCGGGGTCCACCAACACCAATGAAGCGGCGCTTATAGCCGTCCCGCGCCCGGTGTCAAGCACCCCTTGAGCGGCGGCCCCGTTGCTCCTAAATGAGAGACAGCGAACAGAAAAGGCCCGAGATGTTTTCGATCCCCGGCAAATCCCCCGTGACCATCACCCAGGCGGCCGAGCGGCAGATCGCCCGGCTGATGGCCCAGAAATCCGCCAGCGGCCTGCGCATCGGCCTGAAGAAGGGCGGCTGCGCCGGCATGGAATACACCATGGAGCTGGCCGAGACCGCCTCGCCCGGCGACGAGGTGGTCGAACAGGGTGCGGCGCGGGTGCTGATCGCCCCCACCGCGCAGATGTTCCTGTTCGGGACCGAGATCGACTATGAAACCGGCCTGCTGGAATCCGGCTTCAGGTTCCGCAACCCGAACGTCACCGACAGCTGCGGCTGCGGCGAATCGGTCAGCTTCGCGGCGCTCGAAGGGTCGCGCGCCAAGACCTGAGGGTTTTTCCGGCGCGTTAGCGCCCACATCGCCCTGCCCGTCTTGATCGCGGGAAAGCCCCGGCCTAATCCCCTGTCAGACCAAGAGAGAGGGAGAGGCTGATGGCCCCGCGCAAACTCGCCGCCGGCAACTGGAAGATGAACGGAACCCTGGCCTCGCTGGCCGAGATCGACCGGCTGCTGGCCGAACACCCGGCGCCCGGCTGCGACCTGCTGGTCTGCCCGCCCGCCACGCTGATCCATGCCATGGCGGCCAAGGGCATCGCCACCGGCGGCCAGGACTGCCACGCGAAAGCCTCGGGCGCCCATACCGGCGACATCGCCGCCGCGCAGCTGAAGGACGCCGGCGCCAGCCACGTCATCCTCGGCCATTCCGAGCGCCGCACCGATCATGCCGAAACCGACGCCCAGGTCGCCGCCAAATCCGTCGCCGCGCATGAGGCCGGCCTGGTCGCGGTGATCTGCGTCGGCGAGACCGAGGCGCAGCGCGATGCGGGCCAGACGCTGGACGTGATCGCGGCACAGCTGGCTGGCTCGGTCCCGGATGGCGCCACGGCCGCCAACACGGTGATCGCCTATGAACCGGTCTGGGCCATCGGCACCGGCCGCACGCCCACCTCCGAGCAGATCGCCGAGGTGCATGTTCTGATACGCGAGCGCCTCTCGGCGCGTTTCGCCGACGGGGCCGACTTCGCCCTGCTCTATGGCGGCTCGGTCAAGCCCGGCAATGCGGCCGAAATCTTCGCCATCCCGCATGTGAACGGCGCGCTGGTCGGCGGCGCCAGCCTCAAGGCGGAGGATTTCGGCCCGATCATCGCCGCGCTTTCCGCAGCGTAACGCCCACGAAAAGAACGCCATTCCATCCGGCCGGCCCGGTTTGGGATGGCATTGCCGTTTTGGCGAACGCCTGCCCCTTGCCAAGCCCGGCCCGGCAGGCATAGGTCTCGCCTGACATTCAAGGCAGGGGCGATGACAGGGCCGGCAATCTCATTCCAGGGCGTGACGCGCCGCTATCCGCAAAAGGGCGGCAGCGACGTGGTGGCGCTGCACGACATCTGGCTGGACGTGCCGCAGGGCGCGATCACCGGCATCATCGGCCGATCCGGCGCCGGCAAGTCGACGCTGCTGCGCATGGTGAACGGGCTGGAGCGCCCCAGCGCCGGCAAGGTGATCGTGAACGAGCGCGACGTGGGCGCCGCCTCGGATGCGAGCCTGCGCCGCATCCGCCGCGAGGTCGGGATGATCTTCCAGCATTTCAACCTGCTGGCCAGCCGCACCGTGGCCGAGAACATCGCCCTGCCGCTGGAGATCGCCGGCGAGGACCGCGCAAAGATCGCGCCCCGTGTCACGGAGCTGATCGAGCGCGTCGGCCTGACCGCGCAGGCCGGGCGCTATCCGGCCGAGCTTTCCGGCGGGCAGAAGCAGCGCGTCGGTATCGCCCGGGCCTTGGCCACCGGGCCGCGCGTGCTGCTGTCGGACGAGGCGACCTCGGCCCTCGACCCTGACACCACCCGGCAGGTGCTGGACCTGCTGCAAGCCATCAACCGCGAGCTTGGCCTGACCATCCTGCTGATCACCCACGAAATGGCGGTGGTGCGCGACATCTGCAGCCATGTCGCGGTGATCGAGGGCGGCCGCATCGTCGAGACGGGCGAGACCTACGCGGTGTTCTCGAAACCCGCGCATGCCACCACGCGCTCCTTCCTGACCGGGGTCACCGGCGTCGCGGTGCCGCAATTCGTCGCCGGCCAGATGCGGGACGCGCCGCAGGGCCCCGAGGCCGAGGCGGTGGTGCAGGTCACCTTCATCGGCAGCCATGCGACCGACCCGATGCTGGCGCGGCTGACCTCGGAACGCGGGGTCAGCGTCAACATCCTGGCCGGCGCCATCGAAGAGATCGGCACCCGGCCCTTCGGCAGCCTGATCGTCGCCCTGCCCGCCCAGCGGCTGGAGGAATCGCGCCGCTTCCTGGAAGAACACGGGCTTCTGACCGAGGTGCTTGGCTATGTCGGCTAACCTGATCCCGATCCTCTGGCAGGCGACGCTGCAGACGCTCTACATGGTCGCCATGTCCACGCTGCTCGGCACGCTGATCGGCGGACCGCTGGGCGTGTTCCTGGCCACATCGCGCCGGGGCGAGCTGCTCTCGGCGCCCTGGCTGAACACCGTGCTGGGGCTGGTCGTGAACGCGGCGCGCTCGACGCCCTTCATCATCCTGGTGGTGGCGATCATCCCCTTCACGCGGCTGATCGCCGGCACCTCGATCGGCACCACGGCCGCCATCGTGCCGCTGACCATCGCGGCCGCCCCCTTCATCGCCCGCCTCATCGAGACCGCCATCCGCGAGGTCGATGCCGGCCTGATCGAGGCCGCCCGGGCCATGGGCGCGACGCCCGGCCAGATCGTGCGCAAGGTGCTGATCCCCGAGGCGATGCCCGGCATCATCCTGGGCCTGACGCTCGCCGTGGTCAGCCTGATCGGCTATTCCGCCATGGTCGGCGCCGTCGGCGGCGAGGGCCTGGGCGATCTCGGCATCCGCTACGGCTACCAGCGCTTCATGCCCGAGGTGATGCTGGCCGTGGTCGTGATCCTGATCGTGCTGGTGCAACTGGTGCAATCGGCCGGCGAATGGATCGCCGCCCGTTTCGACAAGCGCGCGCCCCGCAACCGGGGCCGATAACCTGAAAGGACATCCCATGCGCAAATTCAGCCTTGCCGCCCTGACCTCGGCCCTCGCCCTCGCCGCCGGCATGGCCGCGGCCGAGGAAATCAAGGTCGGCGTCTCTCCGGGCGAACATGGCGAGATCATGGAAGAGGTCGCCAAGGTCGCCAAGGACAAGGGCCTGACCATCGACATCGTCGAATTCACCGATTACGTGGTGCCGAACCAGGCGCTGGCCGATGGCGACCTGCAGGCCAACAGCTTCCAGCACCAGCCCTATCTGGACAACCAGATCAAGGATCGCGGCTTCGCGCTGGTCAGCATCGCCAAGACCATCACCACTCCGATGGGGGTCTATTCGCAAAAGCTGAAATCGCTGGACGAGCTGCCCGAAGGCGCCAAGGTCGCGATTCCGAACGACCCGACCAATGGCGGCCGCGCGCTGCTGATCCTGCAGGACAAGGGCGTGATCACGCTGGCCGACGGCACCGGCCTCACCCCCTCGCCGCTGGACGTGACCGGGAATCCCAAGAACCTGCGCTTCCTCGAACTCGAGGCCGCGCAGCTGCCGCGCGCGCTGGCCGATGCCGACATCGCCATCATCAACACCAACTATGCCCTGGATGCCGGCCTCAACCCGAACGAGGACGCCATCGCCATGGAAAAGGCCGACAGCCCCTATGCCAACATCATCGTGGTGCGCCAGGGCAACGAGGACGCCCCCTGGGCCAAGCAACTGGTCGAAGCCTATCACGACCCGGCGGTGAAGCAGTTCATCGAGGAGAAATACCAGGGCGCCGTCATCCCGGCCTGGTGACCTTCTCGGTTTCCCAAATACCCCGGGGGAGTCGCGGCACGCGACGGGGGGCAGAGCCCCCACCCCCCGCGCCACAAGGAAACGCCCCGCCGATGCCGCGGGGCGTTTCCTCATTCCGGCCTCATGCTGCCGGTGCGGCGCAGCCGGTCGTGCCAGGACAGCGCCTCCTCGATCAGATGCGGCGTATGCCCGCCCCGCGCCAGCGCCCGGTCGTGGTAATCCGCCAGCGCATCCCGCCATTCCGGGGCCACGCAGTTCTGCAGGACCACCCGCGCCCGCTCGCGCGGCGCAAGGCCGCGCAGGTCGGCCAGCCCCTGCTCGGTGACCAGGATGTCCACGTCATGCTCGGTATGGTCGACATGGCTGACCATCGGCACCACCGAGGAGATGGCCCCGTCCTTGGCCATGGATTTCGTCACGAAAACCGACAGATAGGCGTTCCTCGCGAAATCCCCCGAACCGCCGATGCCGTTCATCATCTGCGTGCCCATGACATGGGTCGAGTTCACGTTGCCGTAAAGGTCGAATTCCAGCGCCGTGTTGATGCAGATCAGCCCCAGCCGCCGCACCACCTCGGGGTGGTTCGAGATCTCCTGCGGACGCAGCACCAGCCGCGGCTTGAACTCGTGGAACCGCACCATCACCTCGCGGTATTTCGGCGCCGACAGCGTGATCGAGGAACCCGAGGCAAAGACCATCTTGCCCGTATCCATCAGGTCGAAGGTCGAATCCTGCAGGACTTCGGAATACATCGTCAGGTCGTGGAACGGGCTGTCGATGAAACCGTGCAGCACCGCGTTGGCGATGGTGCCGATGCCGGCCTGCAGCGGGTGCAGGTGGCCCGGCATCCGGGACTGCGCCACCTCGTGTTTCAGGAATTCGGTCAGGTGGCCGGCGATCGCGCGGGTCTCCGCGTCCGGGTCCAGCACAGTCGAGGAACTGTCCAGCTTCGTCGAGACGACGATGGCCGCGATGCGCTCGGGCGGCACCGGGATGAAGGGAAAGCCGACCCGGCTTTCCGGCGTCACCACCGGGATCGGCGTGCGGGTGGGGCGATAGGTGGGGATATAGATGTCGTGCAGCCCCTCCAGCGCCTCGGGCTGGCTCAGGTTGATCTCGACGATCACCTTCTCGGCCAGCAGCGCGAAGCTTGCCGAGTTGCCGACCGAGGTGGTGGGAACGATGCCGCCGGTCTCGGTGATCGCCACCGCCTCGACGATGGCGATGTCCACCGGCGGCAGCTGGCAGGTGCGCAGCTGCTCGACCGTCTCGGAAAGGTGCTGGTCGATATACATCACCTCGCCGGCGTTGATCGCGCGCCGCAGCGCCGGGTCGGACATGAAGGGGATGCGGCGCGACAGCACCTGCGCTTCGGCCAGGGTCTTGTCGAGGTCGTTGCCAAGCGAGGCCCCGGTCATCAGTGTCACCTTCAGCGGCTCGCGCCTGGCGCGTTCGGCCAGCGCCAGGGGCACCGCCTTGGCCTCGCCGGCGCGGGTAAAGCCCGACATGCCCAGCACCATGCCGTCGCGGATCAGGCTTGCGGCCTGCTCGGCGCTGACCACGCGCTCGCGCAGGGCCTTGTGGCGGATGCGGTGAAGGTGATCCTCGGTCATGGCAGCCTCCCTGATCTGGGCGGGATGATTAGGGCCTCCGCGCAGCAGTGACAAATCAACCCAGCCATGCACGCAAGGAAAGGCCGGCCCGAAGGCCGGCCCTGGCAAGATCGTTTCGCGCAGGGCTCAGCGGCGAGGGCTCAGCGACGCCGGCCCAGCGACCAGGCCCCGTCGCCCAGCAGCGCCAGCGCCACCATGGTCACGGCCCAGAGCACCGGATATTCCCAGCCGCCGCCCGGATTGCTGAAGGTGAAGCCCGCGCCGCCATGGCCGAACCAGGCCGCGCCCAGCAGCACGGCGGCCAGCGCCAGCGCGACCTGGCGGGTGAAGATGCCGGCGATCAGCGCCAGCCCGCCCAGGATCTCGGCCAGCATGGTCAGCGGGCCAAGCATGCCCGGCAGGCCGATGGACTGGAAATAGCCGGCTGTGCCCGAGGGGGTGAAGACCAGCAGCTTGATCAGCCCATGGACCAGGAACCAGATCCCGGTCGAGACCCGCAGGATGAAGGCGGCGATGTCGGCATTGCGCTCGGCCAGGGCCGGGGCGCTTGGGCTAAGGTCAGTCATGATGTGTTTCCTTGCAACTGTTCGCATGTCCGTTGCCCGACAGATAGCCCTTGGCGATTGTCGCGAAAATTGCCATATTCATGGAAATATTGTCGCCGATACGGGGATGAAATGGACAGGATCGACGGCATCCGCGCCTTTGTTGCCGTGGTCGATGCCGGCTCGTT
Organism: Paracoccus sp. MA; assembly: GCF_020990385.1. Lineage (NCBI taxonomy): Bacteria > Pseudomonadati > Pseudomonadota > Alphaproteobacteria > Rhodobacterales > Paracoccaceae > Paracoccus > Paracoccus sp. MA. The sequence continues at coordinate 554,793 of NZ_CP087597.1, read as the reverse complement.
CACCCGGGCGGGCGAGCGGCTGGGGATCTCGAACAAGCTGGTCAGCAAATATGTCGCGGCGCTGGAAGGGCAGCAGGGCGTCACGCTTCTGAACCGCACCACCCGCGCCCTGTCGCTGACCCCGGCGGGCGAGCGTTACCTTGCGGCGGCGCGCCGGGTGCTGGCGGCGGTCGAGGAACTGGACGCGCAGGCCCATGCCGAGGAAGGGATGCTGACTGGACGGCTGCGCATCAGCGCCCCGGTGGCCTTCGGCGAGATGTTCGCCACCACCCTGACCCGCGACTTCACCGCCGGCCATCCTGGGATCGAGATCGACCTGAACCTGACCGACCGCTATGTCGATCTGGCGGCCGAGGGCTTCGACCTGGCGCTGCGCATCGGCCAGCTGGCCGATTCCAGCCTGATCGCCCGCCGCATCGGCCAGGCCGAGGCCTGGGCGGTGGCGAGCCCCGCCTATCTGGACAGGCATCCGCGCCCCGCCCGTCCCGAGGAACTGCGCGAGCATGTGAACATCCGCGACAGCAATACGCAGAATCCCGGCCGGGCGATCTTCCTGATCGAGGGCAAGGCGGTCAGCATCCCCCTGCCCGGCCGCATCACCGTGAACAGCGCCCAGGCGGTGCGGAAACTGGTGCTGGAGGGCGAGGGCGTGGCGCTGATCCCCAGCTTCGTCGTGGCGCAGGACGTGGCCCAGGGCCGGCTGCAGCGGCTGCTGCCGGATTTCCTGCGGCCGCAGCTGGACATCCAGGCGCTCTACCTGCCGCAGCCCTTCATGCCGCCGCGGCTTTCTGCCTATCTGGATCACCTTCGGGCGCGGCTTACGCCGCTGCTGAAAGCACCGCGCCCGGATTCATGATGCCCAGCGGGTCCAGCGTGGCCTTGATCGCCCGCATGGCCTTGAGCCGCGCCGGATCGCCCCAGCGTTCCAGGTCGCCGACCTTCAGCCGTCCGACCCCGTGCTCGGCCGAGAAGGAACCGCCGCGATCCACCACCATCTGATGCACCAGAAGCGACAGCGCCTTGCGCCGGTCGTCGTAATCCGCGCGATTGCGGCCCGGCGCCGGGAACAGGTTGTAGTGCAGGTTGCCGTCGCCCAGATGCCCGAAGCAGTTGATGCGCAGCCCCTCGCCCGCAAGCCGCGCGCCGGCCTCGCGGATGAAGCCGGCGATTTCCGACAGCGGCAGGCTGATGTCATGGCTGGCGACGGCGCCGATGCGGCGGTTCGCCTCGGGGATATGTTCGCGCAGGTGCCAGAAACCGGCCGCCTGCGCCCCCGATTGCGCGATCACCCCGTCGGAGACCAGGCCGCGCTCCATGGCGTCGATCAGCAGCCCTTCGAGCGCCGCCTCGGGGGCCAGCCCCTCGGGCAGGCCGACCTCGATCAGCACCGACCATTCGGCGCCGGGCAGCGGCTGGCGGATCTCGGGCAGCACCTCGGCCAGGAAGGCCAGCCCCTGGCCGCCGATCAGCTCGAAGGCGGTGACGCCGCCGGCCATGCGCCCCTCGGCCAGCGACAAGAGCGTCAGCGCCGCCTCGGGCGAGGGCACCTGCAGCATGGCGGTGCCGATCCCCGGCGGCGGCACCACCAGCTTGAGGCTGGCGGCGGTGACGATGCCCAGCGTGCCCTCGGCCCCGATCAAGAGGTCGCGCAGGTCGTAGCCGGTATTGTCCTTGCGCAGCCGCTTCAGGTCGTGGACGATGGACCCGTCGGGCAGCACCGCCTCGATCCCCAGGCACAGCGCCCGGACGGTGCCATAGCGCAGCGCGGTGACGCCGCCGGCATTGGTCGCAAGGCAGCCGCCGATGGCCGCGGTGCCCTGACTGGCCAGCGACAGCGGGAACAGCCGCCCCGCCGCTTCCGCCGCGTCGCGCACGGCCTGCAGGGTCATGCCGGCCTCGGCCACCAGCACGTTCTCTTCGGGCCAGATGCCGCGCAGCGCGGTCATCCGCTCCAGCGACAGGATCAGCGGCACAGGGCCATCCGGCATGACCTGCCCCGAGACCAGGCCGGTGCCGCCGCCGCGCGGGACGATGGCGACGCGGGCCTCGGCGCAGGCACGGACCACGGCGGCGGCCTCATCCGTGCTGCGCGGCGCGGCGACCAGCCCGGCCCGGCCCAGATAGCGGCCGCGCGGCTCCTCCAGATAGGCGGGCGTCACCTCGCGCAGCACGCCTTCGGGCAGGCGCGCGGCCAGCGTTTCGTCGGCGGGATTCAGCATCAGCGCACCTCGGTCTTGCCGCGTCGGTCGTGGCGCAGGTTGGCGTAAAGCACATGGTTGCGCCAGCGGCCGTTGATCTGCAGATAGCTTTGCGCCACGCCTTCATACTTGAAGCCGGAACGTTCCAGCACCCCGCGCGAGGGGGTGTTCTCGGGCAGGCAGGCGGCCTCGATGCGGCTCAGGTCCATCCCAGTGAAGGCGTGCTGCACCAGCGCGCCGATGGCCTCGCGCATATAGCCCTGCCGGGCGAAGGGCTGGCCGATCCAATAGCCGATGGTCGCCGATTGCGCCGGGCCGCGGCGGATATTGTCCAGCGTGATCGCGCCCAAAAGCGTGCCGTCGCGCCGGATCAGGAACAAGGGCAGCGCCGTGCCGTTGCGGCTGGCGCGCTGCGCCCAATAGACCCGGTTGGTGAAGCTGCGCTTGGTCAGGTGGTCGGGCGCCCAGACCGGCTCCCACGGGGTCAGGAAGGCGCGGCTTTCGATGCGCAGCGCCATCCAGGCCCCGAAATCCGCATGCGCCGGCAGGCGCAGCACCATCCGCTCGGTTTCCAGGCGCGGCGGACGGCGGCGCGAGAACATCAGGCGGCAAGCCTTTCGGCCAGCACCTCGCGCGAGGGCGCGCCCTCGACCGGCCCGTAAAGCGCCAGCGCCGGGCGGGCATGGGCGATCAGATGCTCGGCATGGGCGCGGATATCGGCGACGCTGACCGCGTCGATGCGCTCGGCCACCTCGGCGGGATCGGGCACCCGGCCCCAGATCGAGAGCGAGCGCGCCATGCGCTCGGCCTGCCCGGTCGGGCTTTCCAGCCCCATCAGCAGCCCGGCCTTGAGCTGCGCCCGCGCGCGGGCCACCTCGGCCTCGGTCATGTCCTCGGCCGACCGCTTCAGCTCGTCCACGGTCAGCGTCGCCAGGTCGGCGATCTGCTCGCCCGAGGTGCCGGCATAGATCGTCACCATGCCAGTATCGTCATGGAAGCCGCTTTGCGCGAAGATCGAATAGCACAGGCCCTTTTCCTCGCGCAGCTTCTGGAACAGGCGCGAGGACATGCCGCCCCCCACCGCCGAAGTCCAGATCTGCGCGGCGTAGAAATCCGGCGCCTGATAGCCCGGCCCCTCGAAGGCCAACGCGAAATGCGCCTGCTCCAGCCCCTTGACGCGGCGGGCCTCGGCGCCCTGCCAGCGGGCGGGCTCGCGCGTGGTCAGCTTGCGGGCCGGCAGATGGCCGAAGATCGCCTCGACCTGGCGCAGGATGCGGTCATGGTCCACCGCGCCGGCGGCGGCGACGATCATGCGCTCGGGGCCGTAATGCTCGGTGATGAAGCCCGACAGGTCGGCGCGCTCGAAGCGGCTGACCCGCTCGGCCGGGCCCAGGATGGTGCGGCCCATGGGCTGGTCGGGATAGGCCGCCTCTTGCAGCCAGTCGAAGATCACGTCGTCGGGCGTGTCCAGCGCCTGGCCGATCTCTTGCAGGATCACGCCGCGCTCGACCTCGATCTCGCGCTTGTCGAAAACCGGATTCATCACGATGTCCGAAATGACGTCCAGCGCCAGCTCGACATCCCCCGCCAGCACCCGCGCGTAATAGGAGGTCACGTCGCGCGAGGTATAGGCGTTGATATAGCCGCCGACATTCTCGATCGACTCGACGATCTCCAGCGCGCTGCGCCGGGCGGTGCCCTTGAAGGCCATGTGTTCCAGGAAATGGGCGATGCCGTTCTGCTCGGCGCGCTCGTCGCGGCAGCCGGCATTGACCCAGATGCCGATGGCGGCGGAATGCAGGCCGGGCATGTCGCGGCTGACGACGCGCAGGCCGTTGGGCAAGGTGCTGATGCGGATCTGATTCAAGCTGTTCTCCGTTCAAGGATCAGCGATTTAATGGCCTCGGCGTCGTTTGCAATACGGGTGATGCGCTCGTCGCGGTCGAAAAGGTCGGCCATATGCGGGGGCAGAGGCGGGCGGATGCCCACGGCGGCCTCGACCGCATCGGGGAATTTCGCCGGATGCGCGGTCGAAAGCGAGATCATCGGCACGCCCGGCCGCAGATGCTCGCGCGCCACCTTCACGGCGACGGCGGTATGCGGGCAGATCACCTCGCCCGTCTCCGCGCGGATGGTGGCGATCATCGCGGTGGTTTCCTCCTCGGAGGCGCGGCCCGAGACATAGGTCTCGCGCAGCGCCTGCAGCGCGCCCTGGCTGATGGCGAAGCCGCCGGATTTCAGCTCCTCCATCAGCGCCGCCACGGCATTGCCGTCATGGCCGTAGGCCAGCCACAGCGCGCGCTCGAAGTTCGAGCTGACCTGGATATCCATCGAGGGGCTGATCGAGGGCGCGACCGTGCCCACCCGGTATTCGCCGCCGGTCAGCGCCCGGTGCAGGATGTCGTTCTGGTTGGTGGCCACGACCAGCCGGCCGATGGGCAGGCCCATGGCCTTGGCGATGGAGCCGGCGAAGACATCGCCGAAATTGCCGGTCGGCACGGTGAAGTCCACCGCGCGGCCCGGCGCGCCCAGGCTGACGGCGGCGGTGAAGTAATAGACGATCTGCGCCAGCACCCGCGCCCAGTTGATCGAGTTCACGCCCGCAAGCCCGACCGCGTCGCGGAAGCCGTGGTCGTTGAACAGGTCCTTCAGCCGCGCCTGGCAGTCGTCGAATGTGCCGTCGACGGCCAGCGCGTGGACATTGGCCTCCGCGGGCGTGGACATCTGCCGGCGCTGCACCTCGCTGACGCGGCCATGCGGATACATGATGAACACGTCCACGTTGGGCAGGCCCTTGAACGCCTCGATGGCGGCCGAGCCGGTATCGCCCGAGGTCGCGCCCAGGATCGTGACCCGCTGCCCCGAGCGGGCCAGCGCCAGCTGGAACAGCTGGCCGATCAGCTGCATGGCGAAGTCCTTGAAGGCCAGCGTGGGGCCGTGGAACAGCTCTAGCAGGTGATGGCCGGGGGCAAGCTGGACCAGCGGCGCGCGGGCGATGTGGTCGAAGGCCTGATAGGCGCGGGCGATGGCATCCCGCAGCTCGGCATCGCTGAAGCTTTCGCCGACGAAGGGGCTGGTGACGCGGCGCGCGACCTCCTCATAGGGCAGGCCCTCGAAGCGGGCGATCTCCTCGGCCGAGAACATCGGGATCGCCTCGGGCAGATACAGCCCGCCGTCCCGCGCCAGCCCGGTCATCATCGCCTGTTCGAAGTCCAGGACCGGAGCCCGCCCCCGAGTCGAAACGTAACGCATCGCGTCCCCCTAGAATTGCCGCTGCCTGATACGCCAGATCAGCGCCACTGTCATCCCTGCCCAGACCGCAGCGATCATGAACCATTGCACGGCATAGCTCAGGTGATTGTTCGGGATGCCCTCGACCGCCACCGGGATCGGCGCGACGCCCTGCGCATCGCCGCGGACCTCGGCCGCGACCACCAGGATCGGCTCGGTCCCCAGCTGCGCGGCCATGGCGGGCACGTCGCGGGCGAACCAGACATTCTCGGCCAGGTTGGGCGCGGGCGTGGCGCTGCCCTTCTCGTCGGGCCAGTGCAGGTTGCCCGCCACCTCCAGCCGCGTGGGCGGGCGCGGGTCGCGCTTGTGGTCCTGGTCGACGAAGCCGCGGTCAAGCAGGATCTTGCGCCCGTCATCGGTGACGAAGCCCGAGACGACCTGATAGCCGCCGCCCGACTCGCGCGTGCCGGAGAGCACGTCGATCTCCTCGCCCGTGGTCTGGCCCGAGACCAGCACCGGCAGATATTTCATCGACGGGTCCACCGCCGCGGGCAGGGGCACGGGCCGGCCCTCGATCCGGCTCTGGATCTGGGCGATCATGCCCTCCTTCCAGTCCAGCCGCTTGAGCTGCCAGAGGCCAAGCGAGATCAGGATGGCGCAGCCCGCCACGCCGACGATCAGCGGGAACAGGTAACGGCGCATGGGCGGGCCTCCAAAGCAAACGGCGCGGGAACTCCTGCCCCGCGCCGTGGAAATGTCAGTCGGGATCAGCGGCCCCAGATATAGATCACGACGAAGAGGAACAGCCAGACCACGTCGACGAAGTGCCAGTACCAGGCGGCGGCCTCGAAGCCGACATGCTGCTGCTGGGTCATCTGGCCGCGCAGCAGGCGGATCAGGCAGACGAACAGGAAGATCGTGCCGATGATGACATGCGCGCCGTGGAAGCCGGTGGCCATGTAGAAGGTGCCGGCATAGACCGTGTCGGCCAGGCCGAAGGCGGCATGGCTGTATTCATAGGCCTGCAGGCCGGTGAAGCAGATGCCCAGGATCACCGCGACGATCAGGCCGTTGATCGTGGTCTTGCGGTCGCCCTCGTGCACGAAGGCGTGGTGGGCCCAGGTCACGGCGACACCCGAAAGCAGCAGGATCAGCGTGTTGATCAGCGGCAGGTGCCAGGGGTCGAAGGTGACGATGCCTTCCGGCGGCCAGACGCCGTCCTTGATCGGGCTGTCCGGCCCCATCGGATACATGGCGTTCTTGATGAAGGCCCAGAACCAGGCGACGAAGAACATCACCTCGGACATGATGAACAGGATGAAGCCGTATTGCAGGCCGATGCGCACGACCGGGGTATGTTCGCCCGACTCGCCCTCGCGCACCACGTCCGCCCACCAGCCGAACATCACATAGAGCACGCCCACCAGGCCGATCAGGAACAGCCAGGGCGCGCCGCCCTTCATCCACATGACCGCCCCGGTCAGCATCACGAAGGCGCCGACCGCGCCGAGGAAGGGCCAGATCGATGGCGGCAGAATCTGATAGTCGTGGTTCTTTACATGGGCCATGGCTGCATTCCCGGCTGTTGCTGGTTCTTGTTGCTCAGTTTACGGTCGGTTCCGTCTTCCGGTCCAGCGCCGCCTGTTTCGGCGCCGGCGGATCGGTCCGGTGGAAGGTATAGGACAGGGTGATGTCGCGGATGCGGCCCGCGTCGCGGTCTTTGACCAGATCGGCATCGACGAAGAAGCTGACCGGCATCTCGACCCGCTCACCCGGTTGCAGCACCTGCTCGGTAAAGCAGAAGCATTCGATCTTGTTGAAGAAATAGCCGGCGGCATCCGGCGCCACGTTATAGCTGGCCGTGCCGGTGACGGGCTCGTCGGTATTGTTGATCGCCTCGTAGAAGGCGATGGCGTTCTCGCCGATCTTCAGTTCGATCTCGCGCTGCATCGGACGGAAGGTCCAGCCGAGATTGGGATCGACATTGGCGTCGAAGCGCACGCGGATCTTTTCGTCCAGCACGGTGTCCGAGGCCGCCTCGGCCACGTTGGTGGTGCCGCCGAAGCCGGTCACCTTGCAGAACCAGGAATAGAACGGCACCGCCGCCCAGCTGAGCGCGCCCATCAGCACCACGACGCCGGCCAGCATGGCCACGGTGCGGCCGTTCGATCTTGGCTTGTCGGTCATTGGCCTGCCTCCTGCGGCGCGCCCTGCCCGGCGGCCGGGACGCCCGGCGCCGCGACGGGCGCGGGATTGCGCGCCGGCGGGTTCGGATCCTCGGGCAGCATCGAGGCGCGCGGGCGGTGGTCGTAGCCCTGCATCATGTCGCCCTGGGTGATCTTGACCACCGAGAGCCCGAAGACCAGCGCCACGAAGGCCAGCAGCACGACCAGAAGGCCGATGTTGCGGCTGCGCCGGCGCTTGTGCAATTCGTGTTCGACCTGGGGCAGCATCACCATCCCCCCACCCAATGCTGGATCAGCAGCGCCAGGAAATGCAGGAAGGTGTAATAAAGCGACAGGCGGAAATAGCGCTTCTCGACCTTGTAGCCGTCGGCCCGGGCCTCGTCCTCGCTGCGGCGCAGGATGCGCCAGCCGCCGGCGATGAACAGCGCGTTCAGCACCACCGAGACCGCCAGGTAGAGCGGCCCGCCGACCGAGGTGAAGCCCAGCCAGATCGCGAAGGGCGCCAGCACCAGCGTATAGGCGAAGATGTGGCGGCGCGTCACCTTGCGGCCGTGGGTCACGGTCAGCATCGGCACGCCGGCCTTGGAGTAATCCTCCTTCATGAACAGCGCCAGGGCCCAGAAATGCGGCGGCGTCCAGAAGAAGATCAGCGCGAACATCAGAAGCGATTCCAGGCTGATGCCGCCGGTGGCGCAGGCCCAGCCGATCATCGGCGGGAAGGCCCCGGCCGCGCCGCCGATGACGATGTTCTGCGGCGTCGAGCGCTTCAGCCAGATCGTATAGACCACGGCATAGAAGAAGATGGTGAAGGCCAGGAACCCGGCCGCGAACCAGTTCGCCGCCAGCCCCAGCATCATCACCGACAGGCCGGACAGGGCGATGCCGACCGCCAGCGCCTCCTGCGGGGCGACGCGGCCCGAAGGCACGGGACGGCCCGCGGTCCGCTTCATCACCGCGTCGATATCGGCGTCATACCACATGTTGAGGGCGCCCGAAGCGCCGCCCCCCAGCGCGATGAACAGCACCGCGCAGAAGGCGACGAAGGGGTTGACCGGCTGCGGGGCGATCCACAGCCCGACGAAGGCCGTGAACACCACCAGGGACATGACCCGCGGCTTCAGCAGCGCGACATAGTCGCCGAAGCCCGCCTCTGCGGGCCCCTCATATGCGTTGATATCGGCCACGGCCCGACCTTACTCCGCCGAAGCCAGCTGGACGGGCTTGGCCGGCAGGTAATCCGAGGCGTCGGCGGCGAATTCTTCCTTCGCACCGGCCAGCCAGGCGTCGTATTTCTCCTGGCTGACGGCCTTGACCACGATGGGCATATAGGCGTGGTTGATGCCGCAAAGTTCCGAGCACTGGCCGAAATAGACGCCTTCCTCATCGACCGAGAACCACAGCTGCGCGATGCGGCCCGGCACGGCGTCCTGCTTGACGGCGAAGGCCGGGACGGTCCAGGCGTGGATCACGTCGGTCGCGGTCACCTGGACCAGCACCTTCTTGCCGACCGGCACCACGACCGGGTTGTCGGTGGCCAGCAGGTATTCGTCCTCGGAGTAACCGGCATCGGCCAGCGCGTCCTTCTCCAGCATCAGCGCGTCGAAGGCCACGCCGTCATTGGGATATTCATAGGACCAGTACCACTGGTGGCCGATGGCCTTGATCACCAGGTCCGGGTCGTTGGGCATTTCCTGGCTGCGGAACAGGATCGGCAGCGAGAAGGCGCCGATGGCCACCAGGATCAGCACCGGAACCAGGGTCCAGATCACCTCGATCGGGGTGTTGTGGGTGAAGCGCGCCGGCACCGGATTCGCCCGGCGGTTGTAGCGGACGATGCAGATCAGCAGCAGAAGGCAGACGAAGATCGTCACGGCGGTGATGATGTAGAGCACGAAATGATCCAGCCATTGCTGGTCATGCGCCAGCGGGCTGGATGCCGGCTGGAAGCCCATGCCGCCGTTCACCGGCTTGCCGATCACGGGCAGGTCGCCCAGCACGTCCTGCGCCATGGCCGGAACGGCCGTCATCGTCGCAAGTCCAAGGCCCGTCACCGCCGCAAATCCGCGGCGCATCGTCGCAATCGCCATCTTCCCATCCCGTTGCCTACAGTGCCGCCGGCAGGCCATGGTCTTGCGGCCCGGCCGGCATCGGTGCTGCACCAGAACCATATCTTACCCCGGCGGGCAAGCCATACCTATCGACTTCCGACCAAAAAACCCCTAGGCGAGGCAGGAAGGCAAGGACAGGTTCCATGACAGACGCTTCGTTTTCGCCCTTCCGCACGCATCTCGACCATGACCGCGCGCTGCGCATCCTGCGCGACGCCCTGTCCGGGGCCGACGACGGCGAGCTGTTCCTGGAACGCTCGCGATCCGAGGCGCTGGTCTATGACGACGGCCGCCTGCGCACCGCCAGCTACGATGCCGAGCAGGGCTTCGGCCTGCGCGCCGTGCGCGGCGAGGTCACCGGCTACGCCCATTCGACCGAGATCGACGAGGCGTCGCTGAAGACGGCCGCCGAGACCGTGCGCCTTGCGGTGGGCGGCGGCGGCGGCACGCTGGCCCTGCCCCCGGAGGGCGAGATCCGGCCGCTTTATGCCGCCATCGATCCGGCCGAGGCCGTGCCCTTCGCCGCCCGCGTGGCGCTGCTGCGGGAAATCGACGCCTTTGCGCGCGGGCTCGACCCGCGGGTGGTGCAGGTCTCGGCCAGCATCGCCACCTCGGTGCAGGAGGTGGCGATCCTGCGCCCCGAGGGCGGGCTTGCCACCGACATCCGGCCGATGGCGCGGCTGAACGTCTCGGTGATCGTGGAATCCAACGCCCGCCGCGAATCGGGAACCGCCGGCGGCGGCGGCCGCGTCGCGCTGGAAGGACTGATCGCGCCCGAGCACTGGCAGGGGCTGACGCGCGAGGCGCTGCGCATCGCGCTGGTCAACCTGCGCTCGGTCCCCGCGCCCGCCGGGGTGATGGATGTGGTGCTGGGCCCCGGCTGGCCCGGCATCCTGCTGCACGAGGCCGTCGGCCACGGGCTGGAAGGGGATTTCAACCGCAAGGGCCATTCCGCCTTCGCCGGGCTGATGGGCCAACGCGTCGCGGCGCCGGGCGTGACCGTGGTGGACGACGGCACCATCCCGGACCGGCGCGGCTCGATCTCGGTCGATGACGAGGGCACGGCGCCCGGCCGCAACGTGCTGATCGAGGACGGGATTCTGGTCGGCTACATGCAGGACCGCCAGAACGCCCGGCTGATGGGGGTGGCGCCGACCGGCAACGGCCGGCGGCAGAGCTATGCCCATGCGCCGATGCCGCGCATGACCAATACCTTCATGCTGGCAGGGCCGGACGACCCGGCCTCGATCCTCGCCGGGCTCGAGGACGGGATCTATGCGGTGGGTTTCGGCGGCGGCCAGGTGGATATCACCAACGGCAAGTTCGTGTTTTCCTGCACCGAGGCCTATCGCGTCAGGAACGGCCAGGTCGGCGACCCGATCCGCGGCGCGACGCTGATCGGCGACGGCGCCACCGCCTTGCAGCAGATCCGCGCCATCGGCAACGACCTGTCTCTGGACCCGGGAATCGGCAATTGCGGCAAGCAGGGACAATGGGTCCCGGTCGGAGTCGGCCTGCCCACGCTGCGCATCGGCGGGCTGACCATCGGCGGCTCTGCCTCATAATCCGGTTTTGTTTCAAAGCGTTGAAAGAAATTTTTCCCGGCTAACCCATTCTTAACCATTGCCATGCGATGACTCGGCCTGCGGATGAGGCACAGGCAGGGACATGATGGCAAGACCGCTTTCTTTCGACCCCCACCACACCCCACTCACCCCGAAGGGGAACGGGCTCGCCGCCCTGCGCCTCATCCGCTCTCGCAAGGTCGGGCCCGCGACCTTCCACCGGCTGCTGGCCGAACATGGCAGCGCCGAAGCGGCGCTGGCTGCCCTGCCCCGGATCGCGCAAGCCGCGGGCATCGCCGATTACACCCCCTGCCCGGCGGCCGCGGCCGAGGCCGAGATCGCGGCCGGCCATCGCGCCGGCGCCCGGCTGCTGGCCTGGGACGACCCGGATTATCCCGCCCTGCTGCGCGAGGTGGCCGAGGCGCCGCCGGTCCTGTGGCTGCGCGGCGACGCTTCCGTGCTGACGCGCATGCCGGTGGCGGTGATCGGGGCGCGCAATGCCTCGTCGCTGGGCCTGCGCATGGCGCGCGGCCTGGCCTCGGGCCTGTCGCAATCGGGCGCGGTGGTCGTCGCGGGGCTGGCGCGCGGCATCGACACCGTCGCGCATGAGGCGGCGCTGGCAACCGGCACCATCGCGGTCATGGCCGGGGGCATCGACAGGATCTATCCGGCTGAAAATGCCGCGCTGGCCGAGGCGATCTGCGAAACCGGCCTGCTCGTCACCGAGCAGCCGCCGGGGACCGAGCCGGTGGCCCGGCATTTCCCGGCCCGCAACCGCATCATCTCTGGCCTCGCGCGCGCCGTGGTGGTGGTCGAGGCGGCGCATCGCTCGGGCAGCCTGATCACCGCGCGCTGCGCGCTGGACCAGGGCCGCGAGGTGATGGCGGTGCCCGGCCATCCGATGGACGCGCGGGCGGGCGGCTGCAATACGCTGATCCGCGACGGCGCGGTGCTGGTGCGCAATTCGGCCGATGTGCTGGCCGCCCTGCAATCGAACGGCCAGGCGGCCGGGGAGGCGACTGGGGAAGCGACCGGGGCGACAGCTTCGGCGCCGGGCGCCGCCGCGGCCCCCTCGCCCGTTCCGGCGCCTGTCCCGGCCCGGACCGGGGCGCGGACCCTGCAACCGGCCGCCGTCGCGCGCCGGCTTGCCGAGCTGGGCCACGGCCTGCGCCGCAAGCCGGCCGAAACCCTGCCCTGCCAGGGTGGCCCGGTGAATCTCGAAGCGCGGATCCTGGCCCGGCTCGGCCCCAGCCCGACGGACGAGAACCTGCTGATCCGCGACCTGGGCCTGCCGGCCGCCGTTCTGGCCCCCGCCCTGCTGACGCTGGAGCTTTCCGGCCGCGTCCAGCGCCTGGCCGGCGGCAAGCTGGCGCTGACCGGCGCCTGAACCCGGCGCCGGGCCGCTTCCGGAGCGCAGCGCGGAACAGCCGATCACGGGACGGTCACGGCCATGTTTGGGAACCGCGCCCCGCACCGAAGGTTGACTGGCCATCACGCGACCATCGGAAGAGGACCGACATGCGGCGCATCTACAAGACGACGACTGCGATCGTGACCTGCCTGTCCCTGATTGCCCCGCAGCTGGCGGCGGCGCAGGACCAGCAGGCGCAGGAGGAGGGTGGGCAGCTTATCCTGCCAAGGGACCAGGCCGGCCAGTCCGACGACGATCAGGCGCAGGAGCCCCGTGCCGAGGAAAGCGGCGAGGCAGGGGCCGGACAAGCGCAGGAAGAACCCGAGGAGCCGCAAGCGGAGGCTGCCGGGAACGCGGCCGAGCCCGATGCGCCGGCCCAGGACGGCCCGGCCGGGCTGCCGCAGGCCGGACAGCAGGCCGAGCAACCGCAAAGCGGGGCTGACGCCGCACCCGAGGATCCGCAGGCACCATCGGCCGCGGACGCTCCGGCGGCCAAGCCCGAGGTGACGCAGGCCGAGGAGCCGCGTCCCAAGCCGCCGGTGGTCGAAGCCGATGAGCCGGCCCCGAGACCCGGGACCGGCGCGGGCGAACAGCAGCAGGCCTCGCCCCCCGCCGCCAAGCCCGACACGCCCGAAACCGTCACCGGCGCCGATCCCTCGCCCGAGCAGCGGCCGCAGCAGGACGCACCCGCGCCGGAAGCGGCGTCTCCGGCCGGATCCGAGCCGTCCCTGGATGCCGAGGCGCTGCAGGAAGCACGCGAACCCGCGCCGGGCGAGCCGCAGACCGAGCAACCGTCCCCGCAGCAGGCGGAACCCGCCGCCCAGCCCCAGAACGGCGCGGAACAGCAGCAACAGGCCCGCGAAGGCCAGCCCGACGCCGAGCGTCCGCAAACGCTGGACGCGCAGGAGCTCGAGCAGCGCTTGCAGGAGCAGGTCGAGGGTCAGCCCGAATCCGGTCAGTCCCAGTCTGGCGAGTCTGAGCCCGATGCACAGCGCGCGGTGGACGGCGAGCAGCCGGATGCGCAGGAGTTGGAACGCCGCTTGCAGGAACAGGCCGGCCAGGCCGAGCCGCAGCCCGGCCAACCCCAGCCGGGCGAAGCCCAGCCCGGCGAGCAGCAGGCCGAGGACGGCCAGCAACCCGATCAGCAGGAGCTCGAGCGCCGCTTGCAAGAGCAGGCCGGCCAGACCGAGCCGCAGTCCGGCGAAGCCGCCGAGGTGCAGGCGCCCGAGGCGCAGGTCCAGCCGAATGCCGTGGCGCAGCGCGCCGCCGAGCAGGGCGCGGCCGCCGCGGCCGCCGCTCTGGCCGCCAGCGCCGAAGGGGGCGAGGGCGAAGTGAACGAAATGCAGATCACCGACGACAACGCGCGCAGTTCGGCCGAGGAATTCGCCACCTCGGTCGCCCAGGCTTTGCAGGAACAGCAGCGCGCCGCCGAGGCCGGGTCCGAGGAAGTCCGCCGCGACGATGACGACAAGGGGAAGGACATCGCCAAGATGCTCCTGGCCGGGGCGGCGGGCTTTGCGGTCGGCCAGATGCTGTCCAACGACCGGCAGGTGGCGCTGAACACTGGCGACCGCGTGGTGGTGACCCTGCCCGACGGCAGCCAGCAGGTGATCAAGGACGACAACGCCCTGCTCTACCAGCCCGGCTCGAACGTGCGGACGGAAACCTTCGGGGACGGCTCGACCCGCACCACGGTGCTGCGCGCGGATGGCAGCCGCGTCGTCACCATCCGCGACGCGAACATGAACATCCTGCGCCGCACGCTTGTCCGCGCCGATGGCAGCGAGACGCGGCTGATCGACGACACCGCGGCGGAGCCGGTGCAGATCTCGGCCCTGCCCGCGCCGCCGCCGGTCCGCATCAACCGCGAGCGCATGGACGAGGCGGCGCTGCGCGAGGCCCTGCGGCGCGAGGCGGCGATCGACCGGCGCTTCAGCCTGGGCCAGATCCGCGACATCCCCGAGGTGCGCGCCCTAGTCGCCCCGGTGAACGTGCCCGAGATCACCTTCGACACCGGCTCCTCGGCCATCACCCCGGACCAGGCGCAGCAACTCGCGACGCTGGGCAAGGTGATCCGCGACAGCATCGACCAGAACCCGCGCGAGATCTACATGATCGAGGGCTATACCGACGCCGTCGGCTCGGATGCCGCCAATCTGGCCTTGTCCGACCGCCGCGCGGAATCGGTGGCGCTGGCGCTGACGGAATATTTCCAGGTGCCGCCGGAAAACATGGTGGTGCAGGGCTATGGCGAGCAGTTCCTGCTGATCCCGACCGACGGGCCGGAGCGGCAGAACCGCCGTGTCGCCGTGCGCCGGATCACCGATCTGCTGGCGCAGAACTGACTGCCGGGCCTTGCGGTCCCGGGGTTCGTCAAGCCCCGGGACCGCGGGATGGAAGCGAAGCAAGCCGCGGGGACGGGTCCCGCGGCTGACGGCTGCTTTCTTCACGACCCCACCAAATCGGAACGGCACGCCACGAAGCGCCAGCCATCGGAGAGACGATGGTTTGGCGCTTCGAGCAATTCTCCTCGCCCGAGAACCGGTTCTCTCTTGCCTGCATATGCCCGGCCGAGGCAGAAGACCCTCGGCTAGGGCATGGCCGACCTCCACAAGCACCGGGGGGCCAACTCGCGGTATCCCGCCAGCCGGGCGAGGCGCGCCGGAGGCTCGCCGTGCCGGCTTCCGCGGCCGGAAAACGTGACGGGACGTGATCGGCCGGCAACGAACCGCCCGCGATGCGCTGAAGGTCGTGTCGTCCAAGGTGGAGATTCGCGCTTGCCATGCGGCGGATCAGCAGCCCGCCTAGGGGAACCCAAGGCGGTCCGCCGGCGCCCCTCTGCGGAGGCGGGGCCCGCCGCGGGTCTGCCGGTTCAGGAACGGGGCAGACCCTCGGCCCCGGGGTTCGCGGCTCGGCACTCCCCGGCAGGAGGGGTGAATCCGGAAATCCCGTGCTGCGACGCGGCCGCACCGGCCCCACATGCAGGCCGGGACGCGCCGGCAAAGGGCCGGAAACGGCGGCTGTCCGGTTCCGGCCGGGCGCTCAGCCCAGCGAATAGCCGGTGCCGCGCACCGTGCGCACCGGGTTGTCGCCGCCATAGGCCATGAGCGCCTTGCGCAGCCGGCCGACATGGACGTCGATGGTGCGGGTGTCGACATAGATGTCGCGGCCCCAGACCCGGTCCAGCAATTGCTCGCGCGTCCAGACCCGGCCGGGCTTTTCCATCAGGGTCGAGAGCAGCCGGAACTCGGTCGGACCCAGATGCAGCGGCTGGCCGGCGCGGAACACCCGATGCTCGGCCGCATCCAGGATGATGTCGCCGAAGCTCAGCCGCTCGCCCATCGAGGCCGGGCGGGTGCGGCGCAGCTGGGTGCGCAGCCGCGCCATCAGCTCGACCACGGAATAGGGCTTGACCACGTAATCGTCGGCGCCGGTCTCCAGCCCGCGCACCCGGTCCACCTCCTCTGACCGGGCCGAAAGCATGATGATCGGGATCTGCCGGGTCGAGGGATCGGCCTTGACCCGGCGGCAGACCTCGATGCCCGAGACGTTGGGCAGCATCCAGTCCAGCACGATCAGGTCGGGCTGTTCCTCGGCCACCAGCAGCATCGCCTCGTCGCCGTTCTCGGCCAGCACCACGTCGAAGCCCTCGGCCTCGAGATTGTATTTCAGCACCTCGCGCTGTGCGCCTTCGTCCTCGACGACCAGAACACAGGGTTGGGTCTGTGCCATGGATCAGGCCCCCTCCATGCGCGGCACGCTTTCCCCCTTGGGACGCGGGTCCTCGGGCAGCTCGCCGGTGGCCAGATAGATCACCTGCTCGGCGATGCCGGTGGCGTGGTCGCCCATGCGCTCGATGTTCTTGGCGATGAAATGCAGGTGCATGCAGGCGGTGATGTTGCGCGGATCCTCCATCATATGGGTCAGGAACTCGCGGAACAGCGCGTTATACATCTGGTCCACTTCCAGGTCGCGCTTGCGCACGTCGGCGGCCAGCGCCGCGTCGCGCTGGATATAGCTGTCCAGGGCGTCCTTCATCATCGCCTCGACCGTGGCGGACATGCGCCGCAGCGCCATGCCGGCGCCCTCGATGGCGGGCATCTCGGCCAGCACGTCGCTGCGCTTGGCGATGTTCTTGGCGTAATCGCCCACCCGCTCGAGGATATGCGAGATCTTGATGACCGACAGCACCATGCGCAGGTCGGTGGCCCGCGGCGCGCGCAGCGCGATCAGCCGCGCGGCTTCCTCGTTGATCTGATGCTCCAGCGCGTCGATGGCCTTGTCGCGGCGGCGGATGTCGTCGGCCAGCTCGCCGTCGCGGGTCTCCAGCGCGATGGCGGCGTCGTGGATGGCGCTTTCGACCATGCCGCCCATCTTGACCACCAGCGCCTGCACGGTTTCCAGATCGCGGTCGAAGGCCGAGAGGATATGCCGTTCGTTGTTCATGTCTTTTCCTTTCCGGCCTAGCCGATGCGGCCCGAGATGTAGCTTTCGGTCCGCGGATCGCGCGGATTGGTGAAGATGTCGTCGGTATTGCCGTATTCCACCAGATTGCCGAGGTGGAAGAAGGCGGTCTTCTGGCTGACGCGCGCCGCCTGCTGCATGGAATGGGTCACGATCACCACCGAGAATTCGGCGCGCAGCTGGTCGATCAGCTCCTCGACCTGGCTGGTGGCGATCGGGTCCAGCGCCGAACAGGGCTCGTCCATCAACAGCACCTCGGGCTGGGTCGCCACGGCGCGGGCGATGCAGAGCCGCTGCTGCTGGCCGCCGGACAGGCCGGTGCCGGGCTCCTGCAGCCGGTCCTTGACCTCGTTCCACAGCGCCGCGCCGCGCAGCGACTTCTCGACGATCTCGTCCAGCTCGGCGCGGTTGCGCGCCAGGCCGTGGATGCGCGGGCCATAGGCCACATTGTCATAGATCGATTTCGGGAAGGGGTTCGGCTTCTGGAACACCATGCCGACGCGGGCGCGCAGCTGCACCGGGTCGACCCGCCTGTCGTAGATGTCCTCGCCGTCCAGCGTGATCCGGCCCTCGACCCGGCTGTTCTCGATGGTGTCGTTCATGCGGTTCAGGCAGCGCAGGAAGGTCGATTTCCCGCAGCCCGAGGGACCGATGAAGGCGGTCACGGTCTTGTCCAGCAGGTCGACGTCCACATCCTTGATCGCCTGCTTCTCGCCGTAATAGACCTGCACATCCCGGGCCGAGATCTTGATTTCCGTCTGGTCCACGCTGCGCTCCAGAAGTCTCATGTCGTTCATATCGGGTCTCCTTCCCGGATTTACCACCGGCGCTCGAACTTGCGGCGCAGATAGATGGCGAGGAGGTTCATGCAGAGCAGGAACACCAGCAGCACGATGATCGCCCCCGAGGCGCGCTCGATGAAGGCGGGGTCGGCGCGCTGGGTCCAGTTGTAGACCTGGACCGGCAGGGCCGAGGCCGGCTCGAACAACCCGTCCGGCGGCGCCGAGGGGACGTTGCGGACAAAGGCCACCATGCCGATCAGCAGTAGCGGCGCGGTTTCGCCAAGCGCCTGCGCCAGGCCGATGATGGTGCCGGTCAGGATGCCCGGCATGGCCAGCGGCAGGACGTGGTGGAACACCGACTGCATCTTCGAGGCCCCCACCCCCAGCGCCGCGTCGCGGATCGAGGGCGGCACCGCCTTCAGTGCCGCGCGGGTGGCGATGATGATGGTGGGCAGCGTCATCAGCGTCAACACCAGGCCGCCGACGATGGGCGCCGATTGCGGCAGGCCGGCGAAGTTGATGAAGGCGGCCAGGCCCAGGATGCCGAAGACGATCGAGGGCACGGCGGCGAGGTTCGAGATGTTGACCTCGATGATATCGGTCCAGCGGTTCTTCGGCGCGAATTCCTCCAGGTAGATCGAGGCGGCGACGCCGATCGGCACCGCCAGCACCAGCACCACCAGCATCATGTAGAACGAGCCGAGGATGGCGATGCCGACCCCCGCCGCCTCGGGGCGCTGGTCCGAGGCGTCGGGGCTGGTCAGGAAGGACCAGTTCCACTGCGTCGCCAGCATGCCCTGCGCCTTGAGCGCATCGGCCAGCTGCAGCTGCGCCGGCGAGGTATTGGCATCGCGCGCCGCGCTCTCCATGCTGACGCGGCCCTTGTAATAGCCGTCCACCCGGCCGTTCACCAGCACCCGGGTCTCGACGGTCTGGCCGATCAGTTCGGGGTCGGCCAGCACGCGGTTGCGCAGCTGGGCCGACGCCTCCTTGGAGATCAGGCCCGAAACATCCTTGTCGGACAGGTCGGCCGCGGCGATGCCCTTGTCGGCGATGGCCTGTTGCAGCGATTGCTCCAAGATCCTGCCATAGGTCAGGGTCAGGACCTTGCGGATTTCGGCGGGGTCGCGGTTGCCGGTCTTGTCGAGCTGCGCGGCGTCCAGCGTCACCGGGATTTCCAGATAGGTCTGGCGAAAGGCCCCGATCCCGCCGGTCAGGATGGTAAAGAGCAGGATCACCAGCATGACCATCGAGATCACGATGGCGGCCAGGCCATAGGCGCGGAACCGCGCCTCGGCGGCATTGCGCTTGCGGGTCCGCGGATCGGCGGCCAGCAGCGAGGGCCGGGGCTGCGCGCCGTGAAGGGTTGCGTCGCTCATTCGTACTGCTCCCGGTATTTGCGCACGACGTAGAGGGCGACGATGTTCAGCCCCAGCGTGATGACGAAAAGGGTCAGGCCAAGCGCGAAGGCGACCAGCGTCTCGGGCGCGGCGAAGTCGTTGTCGCCGGTCAGCTGGCTGACGATCTTGACGGTGATCGTGGTCATGGCCTCGAACGGGTTCAGGTCCATGCGGGCGGCGGCGCCCGCGCCCAGCACGACGATCATCGTCTCGCCGATGGCGCGCGAGGCGGCCAGTAGCACGGCGCCGACGATGCCCGGCAGCGCCGCGGGCAGCACCACCTTGCGCACGGTTTCCGACTGCGTCGAGCCGAGGCCGAGCGCGCCGTCGCGCAGGGATTGCGGCACGGCGTTGATGATGTCGTCCGAAAGCGAGCTGACGAAGGGGATCAGCATGATCCCCATGACCAGGCCCGCGGTCATCACCGACGACCCGGAATTGCCCAGCCCCAGCGGCTGGGCGAACCAGTCGCGCAGCATCGGGCCCACGGTGATCAGCGCGAAAAGGCCGTAGACGATGGTCGGGATGCCGGCGAGCACCTCGATCATCGGCTTGGCGAGGCTGCGCAGCCGGGGCGAGGCGTATTCGGACATGTAGATCGCCGCGAACAGCCCGATCGGCACCGACACGACCAGCGCGATCAGCGAGATGTAGAGCGTGCCCCAAAGCAGCGGCAGGATGCCCAGCTGCGAGCCGCCGCCGAAGCGCGGCGACCAGGTGGCGCCAAAGAAGAACTCCTGCCAGGGATATTGCCGGAAGAAGTGCCCGGTCTCGAACAGCATCGAGAAGACGATCCCGGCGGTGGTCAGGATGGCGATGCTGGAGCACAGGATCAGCAGGCCCTTGACCATGCCTTCGACGGCATTGCGGGCCCGGAAACCGGGCGCGCTGCGGACCAGCGCCAGGCCAAGCCCGGCCGCGGCCAGGATCAGCGCCAGGATCGCCACCGGCGTCGCATCCGCGGCCGGCTGCACGAAGCGCCAGATGGCGATCAGGAACAGCGCCGGCAGCGCCGTCAGCAGCGCGGCGTTCCAGCCGTGATAGCTGGGCCGCGAATGCAGCCGCCGCACGTCGCCCCCGGCCAGCGCGACGACGCGCGCGCGGGTGACAAGATAGCCCGCGCCGGCAAGGGCAAGGACGATCAGCAAGGTCCATGAGACAGGCATGTGAGCCCTCGGAACAGGGAAACGGAAGCGGCGCGGGAACCCTGTCCCCGCGCCCTGCAGGTCATTCGGCGAGGATCGCCTCTTCGGCGACGGCCGCCTGGGTCGCGGCCAGTTCCGGATCCGCCACCAGCCCGTAGGCGGCCAGCGGCCCTTCCGGCCCGGCCAGCTCGTCCGAGACGAAGAATTCCGCAAATTCCTTCAGCCCCTGGATCTCGCCGATATGCTGTTTCTTGACATAGAAGAACAGCGGCCGCGAGACCGGGTATTCGCCCGCGGCGATGGTCTCGGTCGAGGGCGTCACGCCGCCCATGGTCGCGACCTTCAGCTTGTCGGTGTTGTTTTCATAGAAGGACAGGCCGAAGACGCCGATGCCGTGCTTGGCCGACTGGATGCGGGCCAGCGTCTCGGTATAGTCGCCGTCGATATCCACCGACTTGCCGTCGGTGCGCAGGTCGAGGCAGGCCTTGGCCGCGGCATCCTCGCCCAGCTCGGCCTTGAAAACCTCGGCGGCGCCGGATTCCTCGCAGCCGGCGGCGATCACCTTTTCCTCGAAGACTTCGCGGGTGCCGTGCTTGGTGCCGGGCACGAAGGCCAGGATCTCCTGGTCCGGCAGGTCGGCGCGGATCTCGTTCCACTTGGTGGCGGTGTTGTTCACCACCTTGCCGTCCTTGACCACCTTGGCGGCCAGCGCGTTGAACCAGTCGGCGGCGGTGAAGGCGAAGTCGTTGCTGCCGATGTCGCTGGCGAAGACGATGCCGTCATAGCCGATGCGGACCTCCATGATATCGGTCACGCCGGCGGCCTTGCAGGCCTCCTTCTCGCTGTCCTTGATCGGACGGCTGGCATTGGCGATGTCGATGGTGTTCTCGCCCACGCCTTCGCAGAATTTCTTCAGCCCGGCCGACGAGCCGCCCGATTCGACGACCGGAACCGGAAAGTCGGTATTCTCGCCGAAGGCCTCGGCGACGATGGTGGCATAGGGCAGCACCGTGGACGAGCCCGAGATCTGGATCTGGTCGCGGGCGGCGGCGGCAGTGGCCGAGGCAGCGATCACGGCCAGCGCCGACACGGTGAATTTCGCGGATTTCATAGGATCACTCCTGACATTTCCATGAGGCCGTTGCGGCCTGACCGCTCTCTAGAACGGCGATGCGACGGTTATGCGAAAGGAATGTGTCAGTTGCGTAACAATCGCGGCCGCCGCAGGAGTATTTGCAAAACGGTGAAAACCGGACGAGCCATGCGTCCCCGGCTTTCTCTGTTTTCCAAATACCCCAAGGGATGAATTGGCCCGCGCAGCGGGACAAGAGGGGAACAGCGTTCCCCTCCTGGGCCGCGCGCCGGGCCTAGCCGATGCGGCCGCGCTGGCCGCCGGTCTGCGCCCGGTCGAGCAGCAGGTGGTCCAGGATCACGCAGGCCGCCATGGCCTCGGCGATGGGCACGGCGCGGATGCCGACGCAAGGATCGTGCCGGCCCTTGGTGATCAGCTCGATCTCCTCGCCCTTCCGGTTGATGGTGCGCCGCGGCGTCAGGATGGAGCTGGTCGGCTTGACGGCGAATCGCACCAGGATGTCCTGCCCGGTCGAAATGCCGCCCAGAATCCCCCCGGCATGGTTCGAAAGGTAGCGCGGCCCGTCATTGCCCATGCGGATCTCGTCGGCATTCCGGGTGCCGGTCAGGACGGCGGCGGCCATGCCCTCGCCGATCTCGACGCCCTTCACGGCATTGATCGACATCATCGCGGCGGCCAGGTCGGTGTCCAGCTTGGCATAGACCGGCGCGCCCAGCCCGGCCGGGCAGCCCTGGATCAGCACCTCGACGGCGGCGCCGACGCTGTCCTGCGCCTTGCGGATGGCGTTCAGATAATCCTCCCAGGCCGGCACGGCGCCGGCATCGGGCAAGAAGAACGGGTTCCTGCCGATCTCGGCGGCGTCGAAATTCGTCCGGTCCAGATGCAGATCGCCCATCTGCACCATGTAGCCGGTGATCCGCAGCCCCGGCACCAGATCGCGCAGCACCGCCTGCGCCACGCCCCCGGCCGCGACCCGCGCCGCCGTCTCGCGCGCGCTGGACCGCCCGCCGCCGCGATAGTCGCGGATGCCGTATTTCAGGTGATAGGCGATATCGGCATGGCCGGGACGGAAGGCCTCGGCGATCTCGCCGTAATCCTTGCTGCGCTGGTCGGTGTTCTCGATCATCAACTGGATCGGGGTGCCGGTGGTCCTGCCCTCGAACACGCCCGAGAGGATGCGCACCCGATCCGGCTCCTGCCGCTGGGTGGTGAATTTCGAACTGCCGGGCCGCCGCCGGTCCAGGAACTGCTGGATCCAGGCCTCGTCCAGCGCCACGCCGGGCGGGCAGCCGTCCACGGTGGCGCCAAGCGCCGGGCCATGGCTCTCGCCCCAGGTGGTGAAGGTGAAGACGCGACCGAAGGTATTGAAGCTCATGGTTGCCGGACCCCCTTTTATGCCTGCGATAGCGGCGCGCGGGGCAAGGGGCAATCCCCAGCCCGGCCGCGCAGCGACTCGGCGGCCCAGGCCGGCGGCCGGAGCCGGCGCCGCACATCGCGGAAAATCCGCGAAATTCCGCTTTCCTGTCAGGGACTAAGCCGGTTTCACGCCGCCTTCACACCGTCGGGAGCAATGTCGGGATCGCGAGGCATGCCGCCCCGTCCATGACATGAGACGACAGGAGGAAGAGATGCCTACCGGAACGAATGGCAACGACACCATGATCGGCACGTCTGCCAGCGAAATCTTCGACGCCCTGGGAGGGAACGATTATGTCCTGGGCCAGGGCGGCAACGACACCATCTATGGCGGCTCCGGCAACGACTACCTGTCGGGCGGAGACGGCCACGACTACATCCATGCCGGGACGGGCGTCGATACCGTGCATGGCTGGAACGACAACGACACGATCGTTTCCAGCGGCTATGGCCAGTATTACGGCGATGCCGGGAACGATTACATCTATGCCGGGGCCGGCGGCGGCGAGACGCTGGACGGCGGCACCGGGATCGACTGGCTGAACACGGCCAGCTGGAACGGCAATTACTCGGTGAACCTTTCCACCGGGGCAACGAATTTCAGCTTCGAAAGCTTTGTGAACTTCGAGAACATCTATTCGGGCTCGGGGAACGATACGCTTTATGGCACCGATGGCGCCAACAGCATGTATGGCAATGGTGGTAACGATTACATCTACGGGTATGCCGGCAACGACTATATTTCAGGCGGCGCCGGCAACGACTATCTCCACGCCGGGACCGGAACCGATACGCTTCTGGGCGGGGATGGCAATGACACGCTCGTCTCCGGCGGGGCCGGACAGTATTTCGGCGATGCCGGGGACGATTACATCTATGCCGGGCTGGGTGTCAGCGAAACGCTGAACGGCGGCACCGGCACCGATTGGCTGAACACGACGACCTATAGCGGGGCCTATTCGATCAACCTGGCCACGGGCGGGACGAACTTCACCGGCGAGAGCTTCGTGAATTTCGAGAATGTCTATTCCGGCTCCGGCAATGACACGCTGCTCGGCACCAGCGGCGCCAATACCATGTATGGCAATGCCGGGAACGATTCGATCTCGGGCCTGGGCGGCAATGACTATATTTCCGGCGGCGAGGGCAATGACTACCTGAACGCCGGCACCGGCACGGATACGATCTGGGGCGGGAACGGCAATGACACGCTGGTTTCCAGCGGCGCGGGCCAGTATTACGGCCAGGCGGGGAACGACTATGTCTATGCCGGGCTGGGTGTCAGCGAAACCCTTGACGGCGGCGGCGACACGGACTGGCTGAACACCGCCACCTATGCCGGGGCCTATCTCGTCAATCTGGCGACGGGGGCCACGAACTTCACCGGCGAAAGTTTCGTGAACTTCGAGAATGTCTATTCCGGCTCCGGCAATGACACGCTGCTCGGCACCAGCGGCGCCAACATCATGCATGGCAATGCCGGAAACGATTCGATTTCGGGCCTTGCGGGCAATGATTACCTGTCCGGCGGCGCCGGGAACGATTACCTGAACGCGGGCACCGGCACGGATACGGTCCGGGGCGGCGCGGATAGCGACACCATCGTCTCCAGCGGCTATGGCCAGTATTTCGGCGAGGCCGGCAATGACTATATTTATGCCGGCAATGGCGGGGGCGAGACCCTGGACGGCGGGGCCGGTGTCGACTGGCTGAACACCGCCGCCTGGAGCGGGGCCTATGCCATCAACATGGCGACCGGCGCCACGAATTACAGCGGCGAAAGCTTCGTCAATTTCGAGAACCTCTCTTCGGGTTCCGGCAACGACACGCTCTCGGGCACGGCGGCGGCGAACACGATCCAGGGCAATGGCGGCAATGACGTCATCAGCGGGCTTGGCGGCAATGACGTGCTTTACGGCGGCGCGGGCAACGACCTGCTGACCGGCGGCGCCGGAAACGATCTGATCTACGGCGGCGCCGGCAATGACACGCTGGAGGCGAGTTCGGGCACAGGCACGCTTTATGGCGGCGCCGGCAACGACCGGCTGGTCTCGAGCGGCGCAGGCTTCTACGCCGGCGAGGCGGGCAACGACACCATCCTGGCCGGGCTGGGTTCGAACGAGACCCTGAACGGCGGGGCCGGCATCGACATGCTGGATGCCCGCAGCTTCACCGGGGCCTATCTCGTCAACCTGGGCAGCGGCGCGACCAATTTCGCCGGCGAAAGCTTCGTCAACTTCGAGAACGTGATGACCGCGGGCGGCAATGATTCGCTCTATGGGACGGCGGGCGCGAACCTGATGAATGCCGGGGCCGGCAACGACCTGCTCTTCGGCTACGAGGGCAATGACACGCTGCAGGGCGCCGCCGGCAGCGACACGCTGATCGGCGGGATAGGCGCGGATTCGCTCAACGGCGGCGGCGGGGCCGACACCTTCCGCTTCGGCGCGCTGAACCATTCGAACGCGGCGGCGGGCATCGACGTCATCAATGGTTTCGACGGCGCGGGCCTTGCGGCCGGCGACCGGATAGACCTTTCGGGCATCGACGCGAATGCGCTGGTGGCCGGAAACCAAGCCTTTGTATTCAATGGAACAACCGCGGGAGGCGCGGGAACGGTATGGCTTACGAACAACGGCACCGAGACCTGGCTCAGGGCCAATGTCGACAATGACGCGGATGCCGAGCTGATCATCCGCATCGCCGACGGCGCGACCACGGCCGGGCAGTATGTCGCAGCTGACTTCCTGCTTTGAAGTCGAGATCCCCTGCGCCCCTCCCCCAGCGCAGGCGGCCGGCGAGGGGTGCGGTCCGCCGGGACCGCACCCCTTTTTCCTGCCGCGCGCCGGCGCAAGGACGATGGCCGCGCCCTTCCCGGCGCGGCCATTCGCATCGGCGTCGCAGGTGGTTCAGGCCTGCAGGCTTCTGACCCCGACCTCGCCTTCGCCGCGCGACCGGATCGCCGCCACCGCCGCGATGCTGCCTGCCGCCGTGGTGTAATAGGGGATCTTGTCGTTCAGCGCCACGGCGCGGATCTCGCGCGAATCGGCGATGGCCTGGGCGCCTTCGGTGGTGTTCAGCACCATGGCGATCTCGCCGTTCTTCAGCCGGTCGACAATGTTTGGGCGGCCTTCATAGACCTTGTTCACCAGCTCGGTCTCGACGCCGGCGCCGCGCAGGAATTCGGCGGTGCCGCGGGTGGCGACCAGCTTGAAGCCCATGGCGGTCAGCTCTCGCGCCGCCTCGGCCAGCTCGGCGGTCTTGTCGGCGTCGCGGACCGAAACGAAGACCAGGCCCTCGGAGGGCAGTTGCGTCCCCGCCCCCATCTGCGCCTTGAGGAAGGCGCGGGCGAAGGTGCGGTCCCAGCCCATCACCTCGCCGGTCGAGCGCATTTCCGGCCCCAGCAGCGTGTCGACGCCGGGGAAGCGGGCGAAGGGCAGCACCGCCTCCTTGACCGAGAACCAGGGCGTGTTCGGGTCGGCGAGCGTCAGCGGATCGGCGAAGGGCAGCGGGTCGTCTGGGCCGACGCCCGCCGGATAGGCCGGACGGGTCGGGAAGTTCGCCATCGGCTCGCCGGCCATCAGCCGGGCGGCGATCGAGGCGATGGCGCTGTCGGTGGCCTTGGCGACGAAGGGCACGGTGCGGCTGGCGCGCGGGTTCACCTCAAGCACATAGATCGCGCCATCCTTCAGCGCGAATTGCACGTTCATCAGCCCGACGACGTTCAGCGCCTTGGCCATCGCCTCGGTCTGGGTCTTGAGTTCCGCGATGGTCTCGGCATCCAGCGTATGCGGCGGCAGCGAGCAGGCCGAGTCGCCGGAATGCACGCCGGCCTCCTCGATATGCTCCATGATGCCGGCGACATGCACGGTCTTGCCGTCGGAAAGCGCGTCCACGTCGACCTCGATGGCGCCCGAAAGGTAGCTGTCGAGCAGCACCGGGCTGTCGCCCGAGACCTGCACCGCCTCGCGGATGTAGCGGTTGAGCTGATCCATGTCGCGCACGATCTCCATCGCGCGGCCGCCAAGCACGTAGGACGGGCGGATGACCAGCGGGAAGCCGATGCGCTGCGCGATCTCGATGGCCTCGGCGTCGCTATGGGCGATGCCGTTGACGGGCTGTTTCAGGCCCAGGTCGTTGAGCAGCTTCTGGAAGCGCTCGCGGTCCTCGGCCAGGTCGATGGCGTCGGGGGTGGTGCCGAGGATCGGGATGCCCTCCTCCTCCAGCGCGTTCGCCAGTTTCAAGGGCGTCTGGCCGCCGAACTGGACGATGACGCCGTGCAGCGTGCCGTTCTCCTGCTCGATGCGCAGGATCTCCAGCACATGCTCCAGCGTCAGCGGCTCGAAATACAGCCGGTCCGAGGTGTCGTAGTCGGTGGACACGGTCTCGGGGTTGCAGTTGACCATGATCGTCTCGTAGCCGGCCTTGGTCAGCGCGAAACAGGCGTGGCAGCAGCAATAGTCGAACTCGATGCCCTGGCCGATGCGGTTCGGACCGCCGCCCAGGATCACAACCTTCTTGCGGTCGCTGGGACGGGCCTCGTTTTCCACGTCGCCCATCGCCGGGGCTTCGTAGGTCGAATACATATAGGGGGTCTGCGCCTCGAACTCGGCGGCGCAGGTGTCGATGCGCTTGAAGACCGGGTGCAGGTCATGGGCGCGGCGGGCCTTGCGCACCTCGGCCTCGGGCTGGCCGGACAAAGCCGCCAGCCGGGCATCGGTAAAGCCCATCATCTTCAGCCGGCGCAGCCCGTCCAGGTCGGCCGGCAGGCCGCCCGCGCGCACCGCGTCCTCGGCCTCGACGATCTCGCGCAGGCGGGACAGGAACCAGGGATCGAAGGCGGTCGCATGCTGGATCTCGTCGTCGGAGAGCCCGTGGCGCATGGCCTGGGCGATCAGCCGCAGCCGGTCGGGGGTCTGGGCGCTGATCGCCTTGACGATGGCGGCCTTGTCGGGCGCGCCGGGGATCTCGATATCGTCAAGGCCGGTCAGGCCGTTCTCCATCGAGGCCAGCGCCTTTTGCAGCGATTCGTGGAAGCTGCGGCCGATGGCCATGACCTCGCCCACGGATTTCATCGCCGTGGTCAGCTCGGGCTTCGAGCCGGGGAACTTCTCGAAGGCGAAGCGCGGGATCTTGGTCACGACATAGTCGATGGACGGCTCGAAGCTCGCCGGCGTGACCTTGGTGATGTCGTTGTCCAGCTCGTCCAGCGTATAGCCCACCGCCAGCTTGGCGGCGATCTTGGCGATGGGGAAGCCGGTGGCCTTCGAGGCCAGCGCCGAGGAGCGCGACACGCGCGGGTTCATCTCGATCACCACCATGCGGCCGTCCTTGGGGTTGATCGCCCATTGCACGTTCGA
Source organism: Paracoccus sp. MA (assembly GCF_020990385.1). Lineage (NCBI taxonomy): Bacteria > Pseudomonadati > Pseudomonadota > Alphaproteobacteria > Rhodobacterales > Paracoccaceae > Paracoccus > Paracoccus sp. MA. The sequence continues at coordinate 526,434 of NZ_CP087597.1, read as the reverse complement.
GCCGCCGGTCTCGACCCCGATCTCGCGCAGCACGGCGATCGAGCCGTTGCGCATGCGCTGATATTCACGGTCGGTCAGCGTCAGCGCCGGGGCGACGGTGATCGAGTCGCCGGTATGCACCCCCATCGGATCGACGTTCTCGATCGAGCAGACGATGATGGCGTTGTCGGCGCGGTCGCGCACGACCTCCATCTCGTATTCCTTCCAGCCCAGCAGGCTCTCGTCCACCAGCACCTGCGCCACGGGCGAGGCTTCCAGCCCGGACCGCACGATGCGCTCGTAATCGTCGCGGTTATAGGCGACGCCGCCGCCGGTGCCGCCCAGGGTGAAGGCGGGGCGGATGATGGCGGGCAGGCCGATCTCCTCCAGCGCCTCCATGGCCATCGAAACCCCGGCCGCGATGTCATAGCGGCCGTTCGGATGCTTCGGCGCCGCGACGATGGTGGCGCGCGGGTTCTCCAGGCCGATGCGGTCCATGGCCTCGCGGAACAGCTTGCGGTCCTCGGCCATCTCGATGGCGGCGCGCTGCGCCCCGATCAGCTCGACGCCATAGCGGTTCAGCACGCCCATATCGGCCAGCGCCAGCGCGGTGTTCAGCCCGGTCTGCCCGCCCATGGTCGGCAAAAGCGCGTCCGGCCGTTCCTTGGCGATGATCTTTTCCACCACCTCGGGGGTGATGGGCTCGATATAGGTCGCATCCGCCATCTCGGGATCGGTCATGATCGTGGCGGGGTTCGAGTTCACCAGGATGACCCGATAGCCCTCCTCGCGCAGGGCCTTGCAGGCCTGGGCGCCGGAATAGTCGAATTCGCAGGCCTGCCCGATGACGATGGGACCGGCACCGATGATCAGGATGGATTTGATATCGGTTCTCTTCGGCATGGCGGTCCCTCGGGCTGGCGGCTGATAAATCGTCCGGGGTTATAGCCATGGCGGGCAAAGTCGCAAGGGTCCGCACCGCCCGCCCGGCCAAAAATCCGCGGCACGCGAAAGGGGCGCCCCGCCGACGCGGCGCCCCTGCCCTTCTCTGTTTCCCAAATACCCATGCGACCGCGCCACCGGCGCGACGGCTCAGCCCTGCGCCGCCTTCGCCTTCTTCAGCGTCTTGCCGTGGTTCGAGATCCAGTCCATCGCCGCCAGCAGCACGCCCGAGACCACGAAGACCAGGTGGATCACCACCATCCAGCGGATCTGTTCGGGGGCATATTTGCTGACATCCATGAACACCTTCAGCAGATGGATGCCCGAGATCGCCACGATCGAGGCCACCAGCTTCAGCTTCAGCCCCGAGAAATCCACCTCGCCCTGCCAGTTCGGCCGGTCCTCGTGCTCGCTCAGGTCCATGCGGCTGACGAAATTCTCGTAGCCCGAGAAGATCACGATCAGCAGCAGGTTGGCGGCCAGGCTCAGGTCGATCAGCGCCAGCACGCCCAGCACCGCGTCGTTCACGGTCATCACCGGCAGGATCTGCACCAGGTGCCAGAATTCCAGCGCAAAGACCCAAAGCAGGATCAGCAGGGACAGCGCCAATCCGACATAGATCGGCGCCATCATCCAGCGGCTGGCGAAAAGGCTGCGTTCAAGAAGGCGTTCCATCATGTCTCCTGCACGGGTTCCGAAAGCCCTCATCTAGGCACGCCGCAGCGCGGCGAAAAGCCCCCGCCGCAGCCATGCCGCGACGGGGGCTTCTTCGTTCCCCGAACACTCGTGAACCCGGCCGCCTCAGGCGTCGATGAACTCGCGCACGAAGGGCGTCGCCGGCCGGGCGCGGATGTCCTGCGGGCGGCCGACCTGTTCGATCCGGCCCATGGACATCACCACCACCAGGTCGGCAAGCTCCATGGCCTCGTCCTGGTCATGGGTGACGAAAACCGTGGTCAGGCCGGTGGTGTCGTGGATCTCGCGCAGCCCCTGGCGCAGCTCCTTGCGCACCCGGGCGTCGAGCGCGCCGAAGGGCTCGTCGAGCAGCAGCATGCGCGGCTCGATGGCCAGCGCACGGGCCAGGGCCACGCGCTGGCGCTGGCCGCCCGACAACTGGCTGGGGAAGCGTTTGGCGATCTGCGGCAGCTGGATCAGCTCAAGCAGCTTTGTCACCCGGCGCTCGATCTCGGCCTGCGGCGGGCGGGTGCGGCGCGGGCGGGCGCGCAGACCATAGGCGATATTCTCGAACACGGTCATGTGCCGGAACAGCGCATAGCTCTGGAAGACGAATCCGGCGCGGCGCTCCTGCACCGTCAGCCCGGTCGCGTCCTGCCCGTCGAAGAGCACCCGGCCCGAGGTGGGGAATTCCAGCCCGCCCAGGATGCGCAGAAGCGTGGTCTTGCCCGAGCCGGAGGGCCCCAAAAGCGCCACCAGCGCCCCCGAGGGGATGGCGAGGCTGACCGGGTGCAGCGCCGTCGTCGAACCGAAGCTCTTGGCGATTTCGTCGATTTCGATATGCATGATGGACCTCGATTGTTCAGTGCCGGCGGCCGGCGGCCAGCTGGTCGGCATGGCGCCATTCCAGCAGGGTCTTCAGCGCCAGCGTCAGCAGCCCCAGAGCCGCCAGCACCGCGGCCAGGCTGAAGGCCGCGACCGAGAGATATTCGTTGTAGAGCATCTCGATGGTGATCGGCATGGTGGCGGTCTGGCCGCGGATCTTGCCCGAGACCACGGCCACGGCGCCGAATTCCCCCATGGCGCGGGCATTGCACAGCAGCACGCCGTAAAGCAGCGCCCATTTGATGTTGGGCAGCGTCACGGTCAGGAAGGCGCGCCAGCCCGAGGCGCCCAGCGTCAGCGCCGCCTCCTCCTCGGCCCGGCCCTGTTCGATCATCACCGGGATCAGCTCGCGCGCCACGAAGGGGAAGGTGACGAAGATCGAGGCCAGCACGATCCCCGGCAGGGCGAAGATGATCGGGAAGCCGCTGGCGACCAGCCAGCCGCCGATCAGGCTGTTGGTGCCGAACAAGAGCACCAGCGCCAGGCCCGCCACCACCGGCGAGATGGAAAACGGCAGGTCGATCAGCGTGATCAGGAAAGCCTTGCCGCGAAAGTCGAACTTGGTGATCGTCCAGGCGGCGGCGATGCCGAAGACGGCGTTCACCGGCACCGAGATCGCCGCGACGATCAGCGTCAGCCGGATGGCCGAGGTCGCCTCGGGCCGGGCCAGGGAGGCGAGCGCCTGCCCGGCCCCCCGCGCCAGGGCCTCGGCAAAGACGATGGCCAGCGGCGCCACGACCAGGACGGCCAGCCCGCCCAGCGCCAGCGCGATCAGCACGATGCGGGCGGCCCGGCTTTCCTCGGTCACCGGGCGCCATTTCGCGGGTCTTTCGATGGCGGGAACGTGCAGCGCGCCGTCAGACATGACCGATCCTCCTCCGGCTCCAGATCTGGATCAGGTTGATCGCCAGCAGCATGGTGAAGGAAATCAGCAGCATGGCGATGCCGATGGCCGCAGCCCCGTCATAGTCGAACTCCTCGAGCTTGATGACGATCAGCAGCGGCGCGATCTCGGTCTTCATCGGCAGGTTGCCGGCGATGAAGATGACCGAGCCGTATTCGCCGACCGCGCGCGCCAGAGACAGCGCGAAGCCGGTCAGCGCCGCGGGCAGCAGCATGGGCAGGATCACCCGGCGCAGGGTGTAGAACCGCCCCGCCCCCAGCGTGGCCGAGGCTTCCTCGACCTCCTGCTCGATCTCGGCGATCACCGGCTGCACGGTGCGGGTGACGAAGGGCAGGCCGACGAAGATCAGCGCGATCAGGATGCCCCATTGCGTATAGGCGATCTTGCCGCCCAGATCCCGGGCGATGCCGCCGAAGATGCCGTTCGGCGCGTAAAGCGCGGTCAGCGCGATGCCCGCCACCGCGGTCGGCAGGGCGAAGGGCAGATCGACCAGCGCATCGACCAGCCGGCGGCCCGGGAAGTCATAGCGCGCCAGCACCCAGGCCAGCAGCGTGCCGAAGACCAGATTGAACAGCGCGGCAAAGAAGGCCAGCCGGAAGGACAGATACAGCGCCGCCCAGACCCGCGGCGTGTTGATGGTGGCCCAGACCGCCTCGGGTCCGTAGCTGATCCCGCGCGCCAGCAGCGCGCCGACCGGCAGGATGACGATCAGCGACAGCATGGCCAGGGTAATGCCCATGCCGAGGCCAAAGCCCGGCATGGGGGATTTCTGCAAGCGAAGCGCCAGCGCCATCGGTCATTGCCCCGAATAGATCTGGTCGAACGTGCCGCCGTCGCCGAAATGCTCGGGCTGGGCCTGTTTCCAGCCGCCGAAATCGGCGATGGTCACCAGATCCAGCTCGGGGAAGCGCGCCACGTCCTCGGGATTGGCGGCGCTGTCGTCCCAGGCGCGATAATAGTGCTTGAAGGCCAGCGCCTGCCCCTCGGGCGAATAGAGGAAGTCCAGATAGGCATCGGCCAGCGCCTTCTGCTCGTCATCGGCGATGTTCTTGTCCACGATGGCCACCGGCGGCTCAGCCAGGATCGAGACCGAGGGCACGACGATGTCGAACCGGTCCTCGCCCAGCTCGTTCAGCGCCAGATAGGCCTCGTTTTCCCAGGCCAGCAGCACGTCGCCGATCTCGCGCTGGGTGAAGGTGGTGGTCGAGCCGCGCGCGCCGCTGTCCAGCACCGGGACGTGCTTGAACAGCTCGCCCACGAAGGTCTTGGGGTCCTGGCCGTTCTTCTGCGCCCAGGCCCAGGCGGCCAGATAATTCCAGCGCGCCCCGCCGCTGGTCTTGGGGTTCGGCGTGATCACCTCGACGCCCTCCTTGACCAGATCGCCCCAGTCCTGGATGCCCTTGGGATTGCCCTCGCGCACCAGGAAGACGATGGTCGAGGTATAGGGCGAGCTGTTATGCGGCAGTCGCGACTGCCAATCCTCGGGCAGAAGACCGCGGGACGCGATCTGGTCGATATCCGAGGCCAGCGCCAGCGTCACCACCTGCGCCTTGAGCCCGTCGATCACCGAGCGCGCCTGCGCGCCCGAGCCGCCATGCGACGTCTCGATGGTCGGCGCCGCATGCCCCTCGGCCTGCCATTTCGCCGAGAAGGCGGCGTTCACCTCGCGGTAAAGCTCGCGGGTCGGGTCGTAGCTGACATTCAGCAGCGTATTGTCGGCATGAACCTGCCCGGCCAGACCCAGCCCGGCCACGGTCGCCGCCACGGCCATCACACCCCGCATCGAAAGACCCAGGCAGCGGCCCCAGAAACCGGGATTCAGCGGATAGCCGGTCATGCGCTTGGTGCCGTCCTCGACCGTGATGCGGCCGTCCAGATGGCGGCGGATCACCCGGCCATGGGCCAGCTGGCTGTCGGTCACGCGAATGGTGCGGATCATGGTGCCTTGTCCTCTTTACTCTGCCACGAGGGCTCTCCTCATGACCGTAATTACGACAGGCTTTATCGTTTATTTCAAGAGAAAAGACGCGTTAAACCATCGTTTTTAATATTGATGTATTTCAATATGTTACGCTTCCATTTCTGCTCCATGCCGGGAATTGTTCGCCCGATCCCGCCCAAGGCGGAAAGAATCCCGGCTCCTCGCCGGCGGATTCGCCCCGGACAGCGAACCCCGGCAAGGGAACATGCGAACAGGCAGCCCGCGCATCATCGGCGCGGCCTGTTCTTCACCGATTCTTCAAATACTCATGGGACGGCGCGGGCGGGGGATCAGCCCGCCGTCTGGTCCTCGGCCTTCTGGGCCAGGGCCTCGGCCCGCGCCGCCAGTTCGGCCATGGCCTCGGCGAGGCTTTCGGGCACCACCGGCACCTCGACGCGCTGCGGATTGGTCTTCAGCCGCGCCAGTTCGCGTTCCAGCGAGGCGACGCGATCCTCCAGCGCCGAGGTGCGGTCGGCCAGCATCAGCCCCGACAACAGCAGCAGCCGCGGCTCGGGCATGCGGCCGGCCTGTTCCAGGATCACCCGCGCCTCGGCATCCAGAAGGCCCGCGGCGCGTTTCAGCAGCCGCTCCTCGCCCTCCTGGCAGGCCAGCGTATAGGATTTGTGCCCGATCGTGAAATCGACTTCGGCCATGGCTCAGCCCCTTTCCCCGTCCAGATTGGCGCCTTCCCGGGCCAGGTCGCCGGCCGGCTCCTCGCTCCGCCCCGCCGGCTCGGCCGGGCCGTCCTCGACCGGCGCGGCGGTTCCGGTTTCGGACGCACCTGCCGGCCCCGCCTGCGGCGGCAGGTCGATCATCCGGTCCAGCGCGTCGATGATCTCGCCCATCTGCGCGATCTCGGCAGAGCGGGCGGCGCGCAGCGATTCGATCTCGGCCTCCAGCGCCCGGCGGGTCTCGTCCGGCGACTCGCCGCCGCCCTGGGCCGCGATCAGGGCGCGGTTGGCCTCGGCCAAGGCCTCGTTCGCGGCCGAGAGCCGGGCGGCTTCCTGCCCGGCATGGACCAGCCGCTGATGCGCCTCGGCCAGCCGCGCCTCGCAGTCGGCCAGCATGGCCGCCTGGCGCTCGTGCAGCGCGGCAAGGTCTTGCGAGAGGCGCTGATTTTCGGCCTGAATCTCGCGCAGCCGCGCCTCGGCGCCTTCGGCATCGCCGGCCGGGGGTCCGGAGGCGGTGCGGCGCGCCAGGTCCGCACGGTCGAGGAATTGGTCGATGCGGTCCAGGGCCGCGATCAGCCGCTTTTCGCTGGCGTTCAGGTCGTCTCTCATCGGCCGGGATCCTTTCGGGTCGCTTGTCCTTGCGGGTCGCCCTTGTGGGTCGCTTGTCACTTTTTGGCATTGCATCGGCCATATGACAAGGATGGGTGCGGTTTCCCGCCGCATCCCGCGCTTTTCAGCCGCCGGATCGGGTCCTATAAGGCGGCGAGCCTGATGAGGAGAGACGCCAGATGCGCCGCGCAAAGATCACCCGCGACACGGCCGAAACGCAGATCGAGGTCGAGCTGGACCTGGACGGCAGCGGCCGCTACGACAACCGCACCGGCGTCGGCTTCTTCGATCACATGCTGGACCAGCTGGCGCGGCATTCGCTGATCGACCTGACGGTGCGGGCCAAGGGCGACATGCATGTCGACGACCACCACACGGTCGAGGATACCGGCATCGCCATCGGCCAGGCCTTGGCCCGGGCGCTGGGGGACAAGAAGGGCATCCGGCGCTATGGCGCCTTCCACCTGGCGATGGACGATGCGCTGGTGCGCGCTGCGCTGGACCTGTCGGCGCGGCCTTATCTGGTCTGGAACGTGGATTTCCCGGCGCAGAAGATCGGCAGCTTCGACACCGAGCTGGTGCGGGAATTCTTCCAGGCGCTTTCGACCCATGGCGGGATCACGCTGCATGTGGACCGCCTCCACGGGCTGAACGCCCATCACATCGCCGAGGCCGCCTTCAAGGCCGTGGCTCGCGCCCTGCGCGAGGCGGTCGAGCCCGACCCGCGCATGGCGGGCGTGCTGCCCTCGACCAAGGGCGCGCTGTGATGCGCGTCGCGCTGGTCGATTACGACAGCGGCAACCTGCATTCGGCCGAGAAGGCCTTCGCGCTGATGGGGCGCGAGGCCGGGGCCGAGGTCGTGGTGACCTCCGATCCCGCGGTGGTGGCCCGCGCCGAGCGCATCGTGCTGCCGGGCGACGGTGCCTTTCCGGCCTGCCGGGCGGCGCTCGACGCCGTGCCGGGCATGGTCGAGGCGCTGCGCGAGGCGGTGCTGGACCGTGCCGTGCCCTTCATGGGCATCTGCGTCGGCATGCAGATGCTGGCCGAGATCGGCCATGAATATCGCGATACCGCCGGGCTGGGCTGGATCGGCGGCGAGATCGAGGCCATCGACGCCCCCGGCCTGAAGGTGCCGCATATGGGCTGGAACGACCTGACGGTGCTGCGCCCACATCCGCTGCTGGACGGCATCGCCACCGGCGACCATGCCTATTTCGTGCATAGCTGGCAATTCCGCGTCGCCGATCCGGCGCATCTGCTGGCCACGGCGGATTACGGCGGCCCAGTGACGGCGGTGGTCGGGAAGGGCAATATCGTCGGCACCCAGTTCCATCCCGAGAAGTCGCAGGCCGTCGGGCTGCGGATCATCGGCAATTTCCTGCGCTGGCGCCCGTGAGGGCCGCCGGTGCCGGGGGCTGTCTGCCCCCGGACCCCCGAGGATATTTGGACAAGAAAGAAGCCGGGGCCTATTTTACCTGGACCCAGCGCTGCGTCTTGCAGAACACCGCGATGCAGCCCGAGACGCTCAGCGTCTTGCCGCTGAGCTGCATCTTCGACTTGTAGGTCTTGTCCGCGCCCGGGTCCCAGATCGTGCCGCCCGAGAACTTGCCGCCGCCCTCGTCGGTCATGCCGGCGACGATGTTCTTGCCGGTATGGGGCGAGCTGATTTCCTTCCCGGCCTTGTCGAAGCTCTTGATCAGCTTGCCGCAATATTTGCCGCCGCAGTCGTAGAACTGCACCATGCCGACATTGCCGTCGTCATTGGGCTGGGTCTGGAAGATGCCGCTGATGCCTTCGGCCTGGGCGGCGGCGCCGGCGAGCGCGAGCGATGCGGCAAGAGCCAGTGTTCTCATGGTGATTCCCCTCCCTTGGGGTCCTGTTGGCGGGTTGTGGTCCCGGGCGCAGGATGCGGGCGCCCGCCCCCGCCGATCAAGCCTGACGTGAGGTCGCGGCTTCGGGTGCCGGGGCCTTTCGGATCGGCGCCGGCTGTGGCAAAGGGGCGCCACGCTATCAGGAGAGATGCGATGATCCTTTATCCCGCGATCGACCTCAAGGACGGCAATTGCGTGCGCCTGCTGCGCGGCGACATGGAGGCGGCGACCGTCTTCGGCTCGGACCCCGCCGCGCAGGCCCGCGCCTTTCAGGATGCCGGAGCGGAATGGCTGCATCTGGTCGATCTGAACGGCGCATTCGCCGGCAAGCCGGTGAACGCCGCCGCGGTCGAGGCGATCCTGGCCGCCATCGAGGTGCCGGCCCAGCTGGGCGGCGGCATCCGCGACATGGCGACCATCGAGGCCTGGCTGGAGCGCGGGCTGGCGCGGGTGATCCTGGGCACGGTGGCGGTCGAGCAGCCGGCGCTGGTGCACGAGGCGGCGATGGCCTTTCCCGGCAAGATCGCCGTCGGCATCGACGCCCGCGGCGGCCGGGTAGCGACGCGCGGCTGGGCCGAGGAGACCGACGTGATGGCCGTCGACCTGGCGCATCGCTTCGAGGACGCCGGCGTCGCCGCGATCATCTATACCGATATCGACCGCGACGGCGCCATGGCCGGCCCCAACATCGCCGCGACCGAGGCGCTGGCCCGGGCGGTGAACATTCCGGTCATCGCCTCGGGCGGGGTTTCCTCGATGCAGGACCTGATGGCGCTGCGCGCGACCGGGGTCATTGCCGGCGCCATCTCGGGCCGGGCGCTTTACGACGGCGCCATCGACCTGAACGCGGCGCTGAAGGCGCTGGCCTGACGACGCGGGGCGAGGTAACAAGGCCCATGCTCAAGACCCGTGTGATCCCCTGCCTGGATGTCGCCGATGGCCGCGTGGTCAAGGGCGTGAATTTCGTCGATCTCGTCGATGCCGGCGATCCGGTCGAGGCGGCGCGCGCCTATGACGCCGCCGGCGCGGACGAGATCTGTTTCCTCGACATCCATGCCACGCATGAGAATCGCGGCACCATGTACGACCTGGTGACGCGCACCGCCGAGGCCTGCTTCGTGCCGCTGACCGTGGGCGGCGGCGTGCGCAGCCACCAGGACGTGCGGGCGCTGCTGCTGGCCGGCGCGGACAAGGTCAGCTTCAACTCGGCCGCCGTGGCCAATCCCGACGTGATCGCCGAAGCCGCCGACCGTTTCGGCAGCCAGTGCATCGTCTGCGCCATCGACGCCAAGACCGTGGCGCCGGGGAAGTGGGAGATCTTCACCCATGGCGGCCGCAAGCCCACCGGCATCGACGCGGTGGAATTCGCCCGCACCGTGGCCGCCAAGGGCGCGGGCGAGATCCTGCTGACCAGCATGGACCGCGACGGCACCAAGTCGGGCTTCAACATTCCGCTGACCCGCGCCGTCGCCGATGCGGTGAACGTGCCGGTGATCGCCTCGGGCGGGGTCGGGATGCTGGAGCATCTGGCCGAGGGCGTGCTGGAGGGCCATGCCTCGGCGGTGCTGGCGGCCTCGATCTTCCATTTCGGCACCTTCACCGTGGCCGAGGCCAAGGCACATCTGGCCGCCGCCGGCATTCCCGTGAGGCTGACATGAGCGGCCCCGCGCAGACTGGAATGCAGCGCCTGGCCGAGACCATCGCGGCACGCAAGGGCGCCGATCCCGAGACCAGCTGGACCGCCAAGCTGCTGGCGAAGGGCCCGGAGAAATGCGCCGAGAAATTCGGCGAGGAAGCCGTCGAGGCGATCATCGAGGCGGTCAAGGGCGACCGCGAGCGGCTGATCTCCGAGGCCGCAGATACGCTTTACCACCTGCTGGTCATGCTGGCGGCGCGCGACGTGACGCTTTCGGACGTGGAAAATGAACTCGACCGCCGCGAGGGGCGTTCGGGGATCGAGGAAAAAGCGTCTCGAAAGTGACAACATGCTGGACATGCTGGCGGGCGAGTTCTCGCGCCCCATGAGCCTGCCCGCCAGCGTGGTCGCCCTGCGGCTGACCATGGCGGTTCTGCTTGGCGGGGTGATCGGCTGGGAGCGCGAGGTCAAGTCGCGCGCCGCCGGGCTGCGCACGCATATGCTGATCGCGCTGGCGGCGGCCTGCTTCACGCTGGTGGCGATGGAACTGGTCAATTTCACCCCGGAGAACGAGAGTCAGCAGCGCACCGACCCCTTGCGGCTGATCGAGGCGGTGACCGCGGGCGTGGCCTTTCTGGCCGCGGGCTCGATCGTCATCAACAAGGGCAATGTGCGCGGCATCACCACAGGCGCCTCGATGTGGCTGTGCGGCGCCATCGGGCTGTGCTGCGGAACCGGCGACCTGCGGCTGGCACTGATGGCCACCGGCATGGCGATGGTGGTGCTGTATCTGATCCGGGTGGCGATCAGCCCCGCCGCCCGCGAAGTGGCCGGCGGCGACGAGGATTAGGGACAGGGCACCACCTTGACCGCACCGCCCTGGGCGGAAAGCGCGATCTCGCCCGTCGCCAGCCGCAGCGCGTCGCGGCCGAAGACCTCGGCCCGCCAGCCATGCAGCGCCGGCAGGTCGCGCGCGCCCGAGGCGATGGCGTCCAGATCGGCGGCCGAGGCGATCAGCCGCGGCGCCACGCCCGCTGCATCGGCCTTGGCTTTCAGCAATACGCGCAGAAGGTCGGCCAGCGCCGCATTGCCTGGCCGGCCCGGTTCCTCGGGCGCGGGCTTGGGCAGGTCGCGGGCCTCGACCCCCGCCTTGACCGCGGCGAGGATGCCGTTGGCGATCTCGCCCCGGCGCGCGTCGCGCAGAAGCAGCCGCGACTTGGCCAGATCGGCCTCGGTCAACGGCTTGGTCGAGGCCAGCTCGATCAGCGCATCGTCCTTGAACACCCGGGCGCGGGGAATGTCGCGTTCCTGCGCATAGGTCTCGCGGAAGCGCGCGAGTTCGCGCACCACGGCCAGGAAGCGCGGCGAGCCGGAGCGGGTGCGCACCCGCTCCCACGCCTCTTCCGGACGGGTGATGTAGGTTTCGGGATTCAGAAGCACCGCGACCTCTTCGGCCAGCCAGGGCGCCCGGCCGGTCTTGTCGAGCTGGGCCGAGAGGAATTCGTAGATCGCCCGCAGATGCGTCACGTCGGCCAGCGCATAGGCCGCCTGCGCCTCCGAGAGCGGCCGGTGCGACCAGTCGGTGAAGCGCGAGCTCTTGTCCAAGGGCTGGCGGGCGATCTTCTTGACCAGCGTCTCGTAGCCGACCTGCTCGCCGAAGCCGCAGACCATGGCGGCGATCTGGGTGTCGAAAAGCGGGTCGGGCATGACGCCGGCATCGTGGAAGAAGATCTCCAGATCCTGCCGCGCGGCGTGGAAGACCTTGACCGTCGCCTTGTGGCGGAACAGGTCGTAGAGCGGCTCCAGCGACAGCCCCTCGGCCAGAGGGTCGATCAGCACCGCGGCGCCGCCCGCCGCCTTGGCGGCCGAGGCCGGCGGCAGCGCCGCCTGGATCAGGCAGAGCTTGGAATAATAGGTCCGCTCGCGCAGGAATTCGGTGTCGAGCGTGACATAGGGCTGGGCCTTGGCCAGTTCACAGAATTCGGCCAGTTCGGCCGTGGTGGCGATGGTGCGGATCTCGGTCTTGCGGTCGGTCTGTGCAGTGGCTGGCATAGGGCTCTTTCAAGGGGCGGCGGGTCATCCGCCGGGCGATTCCCTCCGGCAATATCGAAGGTTCGCAGAAATTCAAGGCATTACCCGGCGTTTCACAAAGGTTCTATGTCGCCCTGTGCCCGCATTGCCTCGAATTCGGCCACGAATGCGGCCAGGGTGCCGCGGGCGATGGCCTCGCGCAGCCCGGCCATCAGCTCCTGGAAGTAATGCAGGTTGTGCCAGGTCAGCAGCATGCCCGAGATCATCTCGCCGGCGCGGAAGACATGGTGCAGATAGGCGCGGGAATAGCCGGTGCAAGCCGGGCAGTTGCAGTTTTCATCCAGCGGGCGCGGGTCGTCGGCATGGCGCGCGTTCTTGACATTGACCTGGCCGCGCCGGGTCCAGGCCTGCCCGGTGCGGCCAGAGCGCGAGGGCAGCACGCAATCCATCATGTCCACGCCGCGCAGCACCGCGCCGACGATGTCGTCGGGCTTGCCGACGCCCATCAGGTAGCGCGGCTTGTCCTCGGGCAGGAAGCCGGGGGCATAGTCCAGCACGCCGAACATCGCCTCCTGCCCCTCGCCCACGGCGAGGCCGCCGATGGCGTATCCCTCGAAGCCGATGGATTTCAGAGCCTCGGCCGATTCCTCGCGCAGCTCGCGGGTGACGCCGCCCTGCATGATGCCGAAAAGCGCGTGGCCGGGCCGGTCGCCGAAGGCGTCGCGGCTGCGCTGCGCCCAGCGCATCGACATGCGCATGGATTTCGCCACCACCTCCTCGGAGGCGGGCAGGGCCGGGCATTCGTCGAAGGCCATGACGATGTCCGAGCCCAGCAGGCGCTGGATCTCCATGCTGGTCTCGGGCGACAGGAAATGCTTGGAGCCGTCGACATGGCTGGAAAAGGTCACGCCCTCTTCGGTCAGCTTGCGCAGGCTGGACAGCGACATGACCTGAAAGCCACCCGAATCGGTCAGGATCGGGCGCGGCCAGTTCATGAACCGGTGCAACCCGCCCAGCCGGGCGATGCGTTCGGCGCCGGGGCGCAGCATCAGGTGATAGGTGTTGCCCAGCAGGATGTCGGCGCCGGTGGCGCGCACCGATTCGGGCAGCATGGCCTTGACCGTGGCGGCGGTGCCGACCGGCATGAAGGCGGGGGTGCGGATCTCGCCGCGCGGCGTGTGGATCACACCGCTGCGGGCGCGGCCGTCGGTGGCCGAAACGGAGAAATGGAATCTGTCGCTCATGCCCGCGCAGATAGGCGGTTTCGCAGCCGGATGCAAAGCCGGCCTACATCCCCGCCGCGCGCAAGAGTTTCGCGCGTCCGGGGGGAATGGCGCGGATCTCCAGCCCGGTGAAGACATGCAGCGTGTCCAGCTGCCGGTCCACCACCGCATGATCGCTGACCCAGCCCCCCATGGCGAGGTATGAGCGCAGAAGCGGCGGCATCGCCGCCATGGCGCGGCGTGGGTCGGCCTTGCGCAGCCGCAGCGCCCGGGCAAAGCGAAAGACCTGCGGCGCCTTCACCCGCGGCAGCCAGCGCTTCGGCGCCAGATGCCGCTCGCGCAGCATGGCAAAGGCGTCCTCGTAGCCATGGGTGTCGGTGCCCATGAAGCTGGAACAGCCGAACAGCATCTCGACGTCCTCCTCGTCCACATGCCGCGCCAGCGCCCCCCAGGCGAGGCGCAATATGTCCGGGTCCTGCCATTCGGGATGGATGCAGAATCGGCCGATCTCGACCATGCGGCCGCGGAAATCGCGCAAACGGGACAGGTTGTAATAGCGCGCCGAATAGCTGTCGCCGATCTCGGCCCCGCCGGACAGGGTCAGCATGCGGAAGCAGGCGACCAGCCGGCCCGAGGCACCGTCGCGAATCAGCACATGGGCGCAGCGATCGTCGTAATCGTCGGCATCCAGCGCCTCCGCTGCCTCGGCATCCCGGCCCCGGCCGCGAAAGCACAGCCAGCGCAGCCGCTGCGCCTCGCGGATCTGCCCTGCGCTCTCGGCGAAACCGATCTCGTAGCGGCCCTTGCTGAGTGACATCATGGCGCCCTGCCCGTCCGTGAACTGGCCCCGATCCGACTTGTTACCGCCCATCCTGCGCCTATCTTGTAACAGCAGCATAGCAGGATTGAAGGGCCAAGATGTCGGAACGGATCATCAAGACGGAAGCGGAATGGCGGGCGCAGCTGGACCCGGAAACCTATCGCGTCACCCGGCAGGCCGGAACCGAGCGGCCGTTCTCGCATCCGGGCTTCCCGCAGGGGCCGGGCCATTACGAATGCGTCTGCTGCGGGGCGCGGCTCTTCGACGGCGACGCCAAGTTCGAAAGCCATTGCGGCTGGCCCAGCTTTTCCCGGCCCGGGGGCAGGATCGACGAGCATCGCGACACCAGCCACGGCATGATCCGCACCGAGGTGCGCTGCCACCGCTGCGATGCGCATCTGGGCCATGTCTTTCCCGACGGGCCCCCGCCGACCGGGCTGCGCTATTGCATCAACGGCGTGGCGCTGCGCTTCGTGCCCGAGCCGGGCTGAGCGCCCGCGGCCTCCCGCGCCGGTCAGTCGCGCAACAGGTCGCTGGCCTGGACGCGGCCGACATTGCCCAGCAGCTGGCGGACCAGGCCGAGGCTGGCGACCCCGGTATCGGTCACGCGCCGCGACAGCACCACGACCCGGCCGCGCTCCAGCCCGAAATGCTCGACATTGCTGACCACGCCGTTCTCGGCAAAGCTGACGGCCACCACCTGGCGGTCGATCTCGCGCGGCTGCCGGGGCCCGTAGAACTCCCAGCGCGAGCCGACGTAATACCAGGCCGAGCCGGTCAGCAGCCCCTGGGCCGAGGGCCGGCCGATCAGCCCCTCAAGCTGGGATTGCGAGGTCTGGCCGACCACGACCTGGGCCAGCTGTTCCTGGGGCGGAACATAGCCATGGTTGCGATAGGTGGCCTGGCAGGCGGAAAGGCCAAGAGGCGCGGCCAATGCGAAACCCATGAGCTGCCGCCGGGAAATCTTCATCTTCTCTCTGTCCCCTTACGCGCCTGTTGACGCCGCGCGACCGGCTTAGCAAACTCATGCCCCGCGCTCAAGAATATCCAGACCCAGGGCAAGTCCGCCCGCGAAAGGCCACCGATGACCGATTCCAAAGCCCCGCAGACCCGGTTCCGGGTGGCCCACCTGAACCCGCGCCAGCCGACCGGTTTCGCGCTGGCCCCCGATGCCGCGGCGCGCGCGGCGCTGGCGGCCGAGCTGGGACTGAACGCCCTGCCCCGGCTGCGCTTTTCCGGCAGCATCCGCGCCGTCTCCAGCGACGCCTGGGAGGTGACGGGCACGCTTGCCGCCCGCGTCGTGCAGCCCTGCGTGGTGACGCTGGCCCCGGTCGCGACCAGCCTGCAGGAAGAGGTGCATCGCCTGTTCTCGCCCCATGCCGCCGCCCCCGAGGGCGACGAGGTCGAGATGCCCGATGACGAGCTCGAGCCGCTGGGGCAGTTCATCGATATCGAAGCGATCATGGTCGAGGCCCTGGCGCTGGCGCTGCCGCTCTATCCGCGCGCCGAAGGGGCCGCGCTGGACGCGCCCGAACCCGAGCCCGCGGCCGAGACCCGCAAGCCCTTCGCCGGGCTCGCGGACTTGTTGAAACACCCGAAGAACGGATCGTAACCTAAGCGGAACGCTGGGTTATCTGCCAGTTCGGCGAAATCTCGGGCCCCAGGTTCAGCGGCGCCAGCATCCCCTGGCCCAGGATATGGTCGGCGGCCTTCTCGCCGGTCATGATCGAGGGCGCGTTCAGGTTGCCATTGGTGATGCGCGGAAAGATCGAGCTGTCGGCGACGCGCAGCCCCTCGACCCCGATCACCCGCAGCTCGGGATCGACCACCGCCATGTCGTCGTCCCGCCGGCCCATGCGCGCCGTGCCGCAGGGGTGAAAGGCCGACTCGGCATGCTCGCGGATGAAGGCGTCGATCTGATCGTCGCTCACCACATCCTCGCCGGGCTGGATCTCGTAGCCCTTGTATTCCGCAAAGGCCGGCTGCTCGAAGATCTCGCGGGTCAGCCGCACGCAGGCGCGGAACTCGGCCCAGTCGTCGGGATGCGACATGTAGTTGAAGCGGATCTCGGGCGCCTGTTTCGGATCGGCCGATTTCAGCCGCACCGTGCCGCGCGACTTGGACCGCATCGGCCCGACATGGACCTGGAAGCCATGCCCCTCGGCCGCCGCCCTGCCGTCATAGCGCACGGCAAGCGGCAGGAAGTGATACTGGATGTCCGGATATTCCACCCCGGCGGCCGAACGGATGAAGCCGCAGCTCTCGAACTGGTTCGAGGCGCCCAGCCCCGTCCCCGTCGCCAGCCATTGCGCCCCGATCGAGCCTTTCCCCCACAGGTTCCAGTGCTTGTAAAGCGTGATGGGCTTGGTCGCGGTATATTGCATGTAGACCTCCAGGTGATCCTGCAGGTTCGCCCCCACCCCGGGCCGGTCCGCCCTGACCTCGACGCCATGTTCGCGCAGGTGGTCCGCCGGCCCGATGCCCGACAGCATCAGCAGCTTCGGCGTGTTGATCGAGCTGGCCGAAAGGATCACCTCATGTTTCGCCCGGAACACATTGACACCGCGGGTATTCCTGACCTCGACGCCGACCGCGCGGCCATCCTCGAAGACCACGCGCTGCGCCAGCCCGCGCCGCAGCCGCAAGCGGCCGGTGGCCTGCGCCGGGCGCAGATAGGCATTGGCGGCCGACCAGCGCCGGCCTTCCCAGATCGTCGCCTCCATGGCGCCGAAACCCTCCTGCCGGGCGCCGTTGTAATCCTCGGTCGTCGGATAGCCGGCCTCGCGCCCGGCGCGGATGAAGGCGTTGAACAGCGGGTTCTTGCGCGAGCCGCGGGTCACATGCAGCGGCCCCTCGGTGCCGCGATAGTCGCTGACCGCGCCATGCGAGCTTTCCATGCGCTTGAAATAGGGCAGCACATCGGCATAGGCCCAGCCGTCGGCGCCGCTCTCGGCCCAGAAGTCGAAATCCCGGGCATGGCCGCGCACGAAGACCATGCCGTTGATCGAGGACGAGCCCCCGACCACCTTGCCGCGCGGCGTCACCAGCCGGCGCCCGCCCAGATGCGGCTCGGGCTCGGACGAAAACCCCCAGTCATAGCGGCGCATGTTCATCGGATAGGACAGCGCCGCCGGCATCTGGATGAAGGGCCCGACATCGCTGCCGCCATATTCGATGATGTCCACCCGCTTGCCGGCCATCACCAGCCGATAGGCCAGCGCGCAGCCGGCCGAGCCGGCGCCGACGATGACGTAATCCGGGATCATGCCCTGACCTCCTGCACCGCCCTGCGGGCTTTCTCTGTTTTCCAAATACCCATGCCCACCGCGCCACAGGCGCGGCGCCGATCAATAGGGCGCATCGACGCCTCCCATGCCGACATAGACCGATTTCAGCTGCGAATAATGCTCGATGGCCGCGGCCGAGTTCTCGCGGCCGATCCCCGACAGCTTGACGCCGCCGAAGGGCGCCTCGACCGGGGTCAGGTTATAGGCGTTGATCCAGGTGGTTCCGGCCTGCAGCGCCGCCGCCATCCGGTGGCCGCGCGCCAGGTCGCGGGTGAACACCCCCGCCGCCAGCCCATAGGGCGAGGCGTTGGCGCGGGCGACCACCTCCTCCTCGGTCGCGAAGCCCAGCACCGACATGACCGGACCGAAGATCTCCTCGCGCACGATCCACATCTCGTCCGAAGCATCGGCGAAGACGGTGGGCGGGACAAAGGCGCCCTCGCCCGGGCCGCCGCAGACCAGCCGCGCGCCCTCCTCGCGGCCGCGGGCGATGGCGGCGCGGATCTTCGCCGCCTGGGCCAGGCTGACGATGGGGCCGTGCTGGGTTTCCCCGTCCAGCGGATCGCCGATCCGGACCTTCGCCACCCGCTCGGCCAGCCGGTCCAGGAAGGCGGGCAGGATGCCTTCCTGCACGAAGACCCGGGTGCCGTTCGAGCAGATCTGCCCCGAGGAATAGAAATTCGCCAGCATCGCCGCGCCGACTGCATCGTCCAGCGAGGCATCGTCGAAGACGATCAGCGGCGACTTGCCGCCCAGTTCCATGGTGACATGGCGCATGCCCTCGGCCGCCGCGGCATAGACCTTCTGCCCGGTCGCGACCGAGCCGGTCAGCGACACCTTGGCGACGCGCGGGTCCGTGACCAGCGCCGCCCCGACCGCGCCGCGTCCCTGCACGACGTTGAAGATGCCGGCCGGCAGCCCGGCCTCGGTCAGGATCTCGGCCAGTTTCAGGGCGCCCAGCGGCGTTTCCTCGCTGGGCTTGAAGACCATGGCATTGCCCATGGCCAGGGCCGGCGCCGCCTTCCAGCAGGCGATCTGGCTGGGGTAGTTCCAGGCGCCGATGCCGGCGCAGACCCCCAGCGCCTCGCGGATCGTATAGACGAAATCCCCGCCCAGCGGGATCGCCTGCCCGGTCACCGTCGGCGCCAGCCCGCCGAAATATTCCAGCGCATCGGCGCCCGATGGCCAGTCGGCCACCCGCGTCTCCTGGATCGGCTTGCCGGTGTCCAGGGTTTCGAGCCGCGCCAGTTCCTCGGCCCGCTCGCGGATGATCTGCGCCGCCCGGATCAGCACCCGGCCGCGCTCGACCGGGCGCAGCGCCGCCCAGGCCGGCTGGGCGGCGGCGGCCGCGGCGGTGGCGCGGGTCACCTGGTCGCGGGCCGCCTCGCGCAGATGCGCGATGACCTCGCCGGTATAGGGGTAATGCACCGGCAAGGCCTCGCCCTCGCCCTCGACGAAGGCGCCGTCGATGTAAAGGCTTGCGGCCGGTTGCACGTCATGGCTCATGGCAACACCTTCTCCAGATAATCCAGCGTCATGCGTTCGGCGGCGGCGGCATCGGCCTCGTTGGACAGCGCCGCGCGCAGGTAAAGCCCGTCGATCAGCGCCCCCAGCGTGCGGGCGATGCGTTCGGCCCCCGCGCCGGCCAGCGGCCGCAGCGCCACCAGCAGATTCGAGCTGAGCCGCCGGTGATAGACGCGCAGAAGCCGCGCCGCCTCGGGCTCGACCAGCGCCAGCGCATAGAAGTTCAGCCAGGCGGCGATGGTGTCGCGCTCGAAATTGGCGCCGTCGAAACTCGCAGCGACGATGGCGTCCAGCCGCTGGCGCGGGGTCACCGCCCCCTTCAGCGCCGCCCGGGTCGAGGCACCGTATTGCGCCAGGATATGCCGCATCGCCGCCAGGAAGATCCGCTCCTTCGAGCCGAAATAGTGATGCGCCAGCGCCGAGGACATGCCCGCCTCGCGCGCGATCTGCGCCACGGTCACGTCCAGAGAGCCCGCGCGCCCCACGGTGGCGATTGCGGCGTTGATCAGCGCCGCCTTTCGGATAGGTTCAGCACCAAGCTTGGGCATGACAGGACACCGTTTTGCCGTTTCGTTCGAAAATTCGCGCAAGAGACCCGCATCTGGCAGATCTTTGATTGACTCGTCAATCAATAAAAGCCTTAATTGACTCACCAGTCAACAAACCAGGGAGATAAAGATGACATTTCGCCGCACCGCCGCAGCTCTTGCCGCCGGGTTGGTCGCATCGCTCGCCACGACCGGCATTGCTGCGGCAGAAGAGCCGATGGCGTGCCGCAAGGTCGTCTTCTCGGATGTCGGCTGGACCGATATCACCGCCACCACGGCGCTGGCCACGACCGTGCTGCAGGGGCTGGGCTACCAGACCGAAATCAAGATCCTGTCGGTGCCGGTGACCTATACCGCGATGGCCAAGGACGATGTGGACGTGTTCCTGGGCAACTGGATGCCGACGATGGAGGCCGATATCGCCCCCTATCGCGAGGCCGGCACGGTCGAGATCGTGCGCACCAACCTGACCGGCGCAAAATACACTCTGGCGACCAACAAGGCCGGGGCCGAGCTCGGCATCGACGACTTCGGCAAGATCGCCGCGCAGAAGGACGCCCTGGAGGGCAAGATCTACGCCATCGAACCCGGCAATGACGGCAACCGCCTGCTGCTGGAAATGGTGGCCGAGAACAAGTTCGACCTCGGCACCTTCGAGGTCGTCGAAAGCAGCGAACAGGGCATGCTGGCACAGGTTTCCCGCGCCGACGCCTCGGGCAAGCCGGTGGTCTTCCTCGGCTGGGAACCGCATCCGATGAACGCCCAGTTCGAGATGACCTATCTGGCCGGCGGGGACGATGTCTTCGGCCCGGATTTCGGCGGCGCGCGGGTCGATACCAACACCCGCACCGGCTATGTCGAGGAATGCCCGAATGTCGGCAAATTCCTGCAGAACCTGGAATTCAGTCTGCCCATGGAGAACGAGGTCATGGGCCTTATCCTGAACGACGGCGAGGCCCCGGCCGACGCGGCGCTGAAATGGCTGAAGGCCAACCCGGACGCGGCGAAGCCCTGGCTGGCCGGCGTGACCGCGGCGGATGGCGGCGATGCCGCCGCGGCCCTGGACAAGCTCCTGTCCCGGTAAGGGGCCGGCCCTTGCCCGCGCCGTCCTGTTCATGGGACGGTTCCATCCACCCTGACCGGGACCAGCCGCCCGGGGTCCCGGCACCGCGTCACCCCGGCGCATGCCGCCCCCCGAGCCCCGATCATCCCGCACGGCAGAAAGAAAGGGACGCATGGACCAACTGACTGCACTTCTGACCGATACGAAGATCCCGGTGGGCAGGACCGCCAAGGCGATCTTCGACTGGCTGAACGCCAATGCCGCATTCATCTTCAACGCCATCTCGAAGCTGCTCGACGGGCTGATCAACGGCATCCTGAGAATGCTGGAATTCCCGCATCCGCTGATCTTCACCCTGCTGGCCGTGGCGCTGACCTGGGCCCTGCAGCGCAACTGGAAGACCTGCCTGCTGGTGGGGCTGGGCTTCCTGTTCATCCTCAACCAGGGCTATTGGGACGAGACCATGCAATCGCTGACGCTGGTGCTGTCGGCCTGCGTGGTCTGCATGGCGATCGGCGTGCCCATCGGCATCGCCGCCGCGCACCGGCCCCGGCTCTACGCCTGGATGCGCCCGGTGCTGGACCTGATGCAGACGCTGCCGACCTTCGTCTACCTGATCCCGGCCATCGTCTTTTTCGGCATCGGCATGGTGCCGGGGCTGATCGCGACGGTGATCTTCGTGCTGCCGGCCCCGATCCGGCTGACGCATCTGGGCATCAGCTCGACCCCCAAGGCGCTGGTCGAAGCCGCCATCGCCTTCGGCGCCACCCCGCGCCAGCTGCTGTGGAAGGTCGAGCTGCCCTCGGCCACCTCGCAGATCATGGCGGGGCTGAACCAGACCATCATGCTGTCACTGTCGATGGTGGTGATCGCGGCGCTGGTCGGCGCCTCGGGCCTGGGGGTGCCGGTGGTGCGGGCACTGAACAGCGTGAACACGTCGCTGGGATTCGAAAGCGGCTTCATCATCGTGGTGGTCGCGATCATGCTGGACCGGATGCTGCGGGTAAGGGGGCACGATGACTGAGCGCATGGACGCCGCGCGCAACGCGGTCGAATTCGACAACGTGAACATCGTCTTCGGCGACGCGCCCCAGGCCGCGCTGCCGCTGATGGACCAGGGGCTGGAACGCGGCCCGATCAAGGCCGAGACCGGCCAGGTGCTGGGCGTGCACAATTGCTCGCTGGCCGTGCG
Organism: Paracoccus sp. MA; assembly: GCF_020990385.1. NCBI lineage: Bacteria > Pseudomonadati > Pseudomonadota > Alphaproteobacteria > Rhodobacterales > Paracoccaceae > Paracoccus > Paracoccus sp. MA. The sequence goes on along the minus strand of NZ_CP087597.1, from coordinate 504,593 downwards.
CGAGGGCGAGATCCTGGTGCTGATGGGGCTCTCCGGCTCGGGCAAGTCCACGCTGCTGCGGGCGGTGAACGGGCTCAACGCGGTCTGCCGCGGCGAGGTGCGGATCTGGGACGGCGACCGCATGGCTTCGGTCACCAAGGCCTCGGGCGCCGAACTGCGCCGGCTGCGGCGCGAGCGCATCGCCATGGTCTTCCAGCAATTCGGCCTGCTGCCCTGGCGCTCGGTGCGCGAAAACGTGGGCCTCGGGCTGGAACTCGCCGGCATCCCCGCCGCCGAACGGCGCAAGCGCGTCGATGCGCAGCTGGCCACGGTCGGCCTGACCGAATGGGCCGAGCGCAAGGTGGGCGATCTCTCGGGCGGCATGCAGCAGCGCGTGGGCCTGGCCCGCGCCTTCGCCACCGAGGCGCCGATCCTGCTGATGGACGAGCCCTTCTCGGCGCTCGACCCGCTGATCCGCAACCGGCTGCAGGACGAGCTGCTGGAGTTGCAGGAGCGGTTCCGCCGCACCATTGTCTTCGTCAGCCACGACCTCGACGAGGCGTTCCGCATCGGCAACCGCATCGCGCTGATGGAGGGCGGCCGCATCGTGCAGGTCGGCACCGCGCGCGAGATCATCGCCAATCCGGTCAATGCCTATGTCGAGGATTTCGTCGCCCACATGAACCCGCTGGCGGTGCTGACCGCCGAGGACATGGCCGAGCCCGGCGATCTGGCGGGCGAGCCCATCGACCGCGAGACCCCGGTGCGCGAGGTCATCCAGATGATGACCGAAACCGGCGCCGATGCGCTGGCCCTGCAGGGCGGCGGAAAGGTGACGCGGCAGGGCATCATGTCCCGGCTGGTCTCGCGGCGCGGCCAGGGCGGCGGCGCGGTCGAACACTGAACCATCCCCTGTTGCAGCAAGACCATGGCCCGCCCCGCAATCTCCGCGGGGCGGGTTGCCTCGAATCGCGCGATGTGCCTATCAAGGGCCCTGTTCCGCAACCTCGACAGAAAGGGCACCGGCATGACCACCATTCCCGCCGCTTCGGCCGCCGCCTTTCGCGGGGTGAACCGACGCCAGGACCGGCGTTGACGGAACCCGTTCAGGGCATCCCTCTCCGGGACTGAGCTTCCCCATCTTCGCCGACGGCCGCCGCCCCGCGATGTCGCAGGGGCGCTGCCCGTCGCCTTTTCGACCATCGCAACATGAGGGCCGCACCGTGCAGAGCGGGCGGCTGGACAGGATGACCCTTGCAACCATCCGTGCCGCGCGGGAGCTCCGCGCGCCCCTGGACGAACTGATCGAGACCCACGGGCTGCTGCGCGTCAGCCTGGCGCTGCTGCGCGCCGCCCTGCGGCGGGGCGGCAGGCGGCCGCCGCCGGTCCACACGCTTCCCGACCACCTGCTGCGCGACATCGGGATCGAGCCCGAGCGGCGCGGCCGGAACTACTGGGACCTGCGCTAGTCGCGGGTCGCGCCGGGCGGCGGGGTGACCAGGCCCCGCCGCAGCCGCGCCTCGCGCCAGGTGATATAGCTGATCGCGCCGATCATGAGAGCGCCGCCGACCAGCACCCACAGGTCGACCGGCTCGGCAAAGACCAGCGCGCCCAGCAGGCTGGCCCAGATCAGCTGCAGCAGCGTCACCGGCTGCGTCACCGTCAGCGGCGCCGAGACGAAGGCGCGGGTCATGGCGTAATGCCCGGCCGTGGCGAACAGCGCGGTGCAGGCCAGCACCGCGCATTGCAGCAGGCTGGGCGGCACCCAATGCAGCGCCGCGATGGGCGCAAGCCCGATGCAGACCGTCAGCGACATCATCGCCACCACGACCGAGGCCGGCACATGCTCGGACAGCCGCTTGGCGACCAGGTAGGACAGGCCGAAGGTGACCGAGGCGCCGAGCTGCGCCAGGTGGCCGGGTTCCAGCGCCCGGATGCCGGGCCGCAGCACGATCATCGCCCCCGCCAGCGCCACGGCGATGGCCAGCGCCCGCCGCCAGGACACGCGCTCGCCCATCAGCAGCGCCGCGCCGACCGTCACCACGATGGGGTTGAGAAAGCCGATGGCGGTGACCTCGGCCACGGTGATGCGCGCCATGGCGTAGAACCACAGGATCACCGCCAGCACATGCAGCCCGCCGCGCAGCGCGAACAGCGCCCAGATGCGCGGGGTGAAGCCGCGCCGCAGCGCCGGCCCCAGGGCCGGGACCAGCAGCAGCAGGCCGAAGGCGAAACGGATGAAGGCCCCCTCGGCCGCCGGCAACGCCTCGCCCAGCCAGCGCACGGTACCGTTGACGCCCACGAAGCACAGTCCGGCCGCCAGCATCCAGAAGATGCCGCTCAGGTCGCTGCGTGTCTTGGCCGGGCCCTGCGTCATCCTGCCGCCATGCCCTGTCGCCCGGCCGGGCGCAAGGGTCAGCCGTTCAGCACCAGTCCCAGCGCGATCGACCACATCACCAGCCCGACCAGCCCGTCCAGCACCCGCCAGGCCAGCGGCCGCGCGAACAGGGGCGACAGCCAGCACGCGCCATAGCCCAGCGAAAAGAAGAAGATCACCGAGGCGGACACCGCCCCGGCGACGAAGCCCGATTTGTCCTCCCATCCCGCCGAGATCGAGCCGATCAGCACCACCGTATCCAGCCAGACATGCGGGTTGAGCCAGGTCAGCGCCGCCAGCACCCCCAGCGTGGCGGCCAGGCCGGCGGCCCCCTGCCCGGCCCGCAGGCTCTCGCCGCCCCGCCATGCGGCGCGAAAGGCCCGCGCGCCATAGGCCAGCAGGAACGCCGCCCCGCCCCAGCGCATCGCCTCCAGGAACCACGGCGCGCGGGCGGCCAACGCCCCGGCGCCCAGCACCCCCGCGGTGATCAGCACCGCATCCGACAGCGCGCAAAAAGCGCAGGTCGCCAGCACATGACGGCGCATCAGCCCCTGCTTCAGCACGAAGGCGTTCTGCGCCCCGATGGCGACGATCAGCGACAGGGCGGTGCCCAGACCGGCAAGATAGGCATGCATGCAGCTCTCCTTTCGTCCCGTCTTGCCGACACGACCGCCTTCAGGCAAATTCAAAATTATTACCCAGATTAAGGCTGGCTTCATGCTCGACTATGCCGCGCTCAGCGCCCTGTCCGAGATCATCCGTCGCGGCAGCTTCGAAGCGGCGGCCGCGGCGCTCGGCGTCACGCCCTCGGCGGTCTCGCAGCGCATCAAGGGGCTCGAGGAGCGGCTGGGCCAGGTGCTGATCCATCGCGGCCCGCCCGCCACCGGCACCCAGACAGGGCTGCGGCTGATGCAGCATCTCGACCAGGTGCGGCTTCTGGAAAGCACGCTCGCGGCCGGGCTGCAGCCATCCGCCGGCCCGGCGGTGCTGCGGCTGGCGGTGAATGCCGACAGCCTCGCCACCTGGTTTCCGCCGGTGATGGCGGCGCTGCCGGTACTCTACGACCTGGTGCTGGACGACCAGGACCATGCCCGCGACTGGCTGCGGCAGGGCCAGGTCTCGGCGGCGATCAGTTCGGACCCCGACCCGGTGCCGGGCTGCGACGCGCTGCCCTTGGGCGCGATGCGCTACCAGGCGCTGGCGACACCGGATTTCCTCGCCCGGCATTTCCCGCACGGCGTGATCGAACCCGCCCTGCGCGCAGCCCCGGCGATCATCTTCAACGCCAAGGACGCGCTGCAATCCCGCTGGGCCGAACAGGCCACCGGCCGGCGCCTGCACCTGCCCGGCCACCGGATCCCGGCCTCGGAACCCTTCGCCCGCGCGGTGGAGCTCGGCCTCGGCTGGGGCATGATCCCGGAAAGCATGGCCGCCCCGGCGCTGCGCCAGGGCCGGCTGCGCCCGCTGGTCCCCGGCCTGCCGCTGGACGTGGCGCTGCATTGGCACGTGCAGCGCGCCATGGCCCCCGCCCTCGCCCCCCTGACCGCCGCCATAAGAAAAAGGGCCGCAGCAGAACTGCGACCCTGACTTCTCTGTTTGCCAAATACCCCCGCCGGAGGCGGAAGCTCAAAGCTGCGCCGCCACATCCTCGGGAATGTCGAAATTCCCGGTGACGTTCTGCACGTCGTCGTCCTCCTCCAGCGCGTCCAGCAGCTTCATCAGCTTCTGCGCCGTCTCCAGGTCGATCTCGGTCGGCGCCTGCGGCTTCCAGATCAGCTTGGCATGTTCGGATTCGCCCAGGCTGGCCTCCAGCGCATTCGAGACTTCGGCCAGGTCGGTGTCCGAGGTATAGATCCAGTGCCCGTCCTCGTCGCTCTCGACATCCTCGGCCCCGGCCTCGATGGCGGCCAGCATCACCGTGTCGGCATCGCCGGCATCAGGCTTGTAGAGGATCTCGCCCTTGCGGTCGAACATGAAGCTGACCGAGCCGGTCTGCCCCAGGTCGCCGCCGTATTTGGTGAAATAGCTGCGCACGTTGGACGCGGTGCGGTTGCGGTTGTCGGTCATCGCCTCGACGATGATGGCGATGCCGTTCGGGCCGTAGCCCTCATAGCGGATCTCGTCGTAATTCTCGGCATCGCCGCCCTGCGACTTCTTGATGGCGCGGTCGATCACGTCCTTCGGCATCGAGTTCGACTTGGCTTCCTTCACCGCTAGGCGAAGGCGCGGGTTCTTGTCGGGGTCGGGGTCGCCCATCTTGGCGGCGACGGTGATTTCTTTGGCCAGTTTCGAAAACAGCTTCGAGCGCAGCTTGTCCTGCTTGCCCTTGCGATGCTGGATATTGGCCCATTTGGAATGGCCTGCCATGGTATTTCCCAGAATTTGGATATGTGCAGCGGCTTTTAGTCAGCCGGGGGCCGGGCCGCAAGCATTACGCCCGATTCCGGACGATCTCGGCCAGCACATAGAGCCGCAGCGCCGTGGCCAGCCCCACCTCGGGCGGGCGGGCTGCGTCGATCTCGGCGATCAGCGTCGCGGTGGTGCGGCCAGCGGCGCGGGCCAGTTCGCGCAGCTCGCGCCAGAAGGCATCCTCGAGGCTGACCGAGGTGCGGTGCCCGCCGATGGTGACCGAGCGTTTGACCGGCGCGGACATCGGCGGCAGCGCCAGGGGCATCAGCTCAATCATCGCCATGCCCGGGATCCTCGCGGCGGTGCTGGTCCAGATGCCGGGCGGCCCGCGCGACCGCGTCCTCCTCGGCCAGCCTCTGGGCCTTGCTGCGGCCGAACCTGGCCGCATTCTCCTCGCCCTGCCGGCGGGCGGCGTCGCGGGCGGCGTTCTTGCGCGCCGCCCTCAGGTTGATGACCTTGCCGGGGCCGGTCACATCAATCCTCGGGACCGATCATCTGCTCGGGGCGGACGATGCGGTCGAAGGTCTCGCCATCGACGAAGCCCAGCGCGATCGCCTCCTCGCGCAGCGTGGTGCCGTTCTTATGCGCGGTCTTGGCCACCTTGGTCGCGTTGTCATAGCCGATGGTCGGCGCCAGCGCCGTCACCAGCATCAGCGATTCCTGCATCAGCTTCTCGATGCGCGGGATGTTCGCCTCGGTGCCGACCACCATGTTGTCGGTGAAGGACCCCGCCGCATCGCCCAGCAGCTGCATGGATTGCAGCACGTTGTAAGACATCATCGGGTTGTAGACGTTCAGCTCGAAATGGCCCTGCGAGCCGGCAAAGCCGATGGCGGCGTCATTGCCCATGACATGGGCGCAGACCATGGTCAGCGCCTCGGCCTGTGTCGGGTTCACCTTGCCCGGCATGATCGACGAACCCGGCTCGTTTTCCGGCAGGATCAGCTCGCCCAGGCCCGAGCGCGGGCCCGAGCCCAGCAGCCGCATGTCGTTGGCGATCTTGAACAGGCTTGCCGCCACCGTCTTCAGCGCGCCCGAGAAGAACACCATCGCGTCATGCGCCGCCAGCGCCTCGAACTTGTTCGGCGCGGTGACGAAGGGCAGATCGGTGATCTCGGCGATCTTGGCGGCGATGGCCGTGTCCCAGCCCTTCTTGGTGTTCAGCCCGGTGCCGACGGCGGTGCCGCCCTGCGCCAGCTCGTAGATGTCGCCAAGCGCCAGCTTCACCCGCTCGATCCCCTTGGCGACCTGATGCGCATAGCCGCCGAATTCCTGGCCCAGCGTCAGCGGCGTGGCGTCCTGGGTATGGGTGCGGCCGATCTTGATGATGTCCTTGAATTCCCCGGACTTCGCCACCAGCGCCTTGTGCAGCTTTTCCAGCCCCGGCAGCAGCACGTCGCGCGCCTGCATGGCGATGGCGACATGCATGGCGGTCGGGAAGGTGTCGTTCGAGGACTGGCCCATGTTTACATGGTCGTTCGGATGCACGGGCTTCTTCGAGCCCATCTCGCCGCCCAGGATCTCGATGGCGCGGTTCGAGATCACCTCGTTCGCGTTCATGTTCGACTGCGTGCCCGATCCGGTCTGCCAGACCACCAGCGGGAAGTTGTCGTCGAACTTGCCGGCGACCACTTCCGAGGCCGCCTGCACCATGGCCTTGCCGATCTCGGGGTCCAGCTTGCCGCTGGCCATGTTCACCTCGGCCGCGGCCTGCTTGATCACCCCCAGGGCGCGGATGATCGCCACCGGCTGCTTCTCCCAGCCGATGGGGAAGTTCTGGATCGAGCGTTGCGTCTGCGCGCCCCAATACTTGTCGGCAGGCACCTCCAGCGGGCCGAAGCTGTCGGTCTCGGTGCGGGTGGTCTTGGTCATGGCATGCTCCCTCACGGTGTTGTGGGGGTTCTAGGCCCGATGGCAGGGATTCGCAATCGGCATGCCGTGGTATGCCATGCGCTAACAGCGTCTTACTTGCGCCATTTGTCCAGGCTGACCACCTCGGCGCCGCCCTTCGGCCCGTCCTCATCCGGACCGTCGGGCTCGGCCTCCTGCTCTGCCTCGATCTCCTCGTCCTCGTCCTCATCCTCTTCGTGGTTCTCGAATCGCAGGCCGAATTCGACCGAAGGGTCCACGAAGGTGCGCAGCGCGTCGAAGGGAATATAAAGCGGCTCGGGCGAGTTGCCGAAGTTCAGCGTGATGTGGAAGCCATCCGGCGTGACCGAAAGATTCTCGAACCAGTGCTGGATGACGATGGTCATCTCCTCGGGATAACGCTCGCGCAGCCAGTCGGCCATCTCGACATCCGAATCGCGGGTGTCGAAGGTGATGAAGAAATGATGCTCGCCGGGCAGCCCCTCTTTTGCGACCGCCTGCAGCACATCCGCGATCAGCCGCTGCATGGCCCGGTGCATCATTCCGCCGTAATCTATTCCGCGTGCCATGGCGTCCTCCGTCGTGATTGGGGGCCAGCATAGGGAAATGAGGCCGCTTGAAAAGCCCCTTGCGCCGCTCCCGGGCAGGACCGCCAGCCGGCTTCTTCGTTCGCCAAATGCCCAAAAAGCCGCGCCGGAAGCGCGGCTGCAAAGCCATGGGATCATGGGGAAAGATGGCGCGGTTGACGGGGCTCGAACCCGCGACCCCCGGCGTGACAGGCCGGTACTCTAACCAACTGAGCTACAACCGCGCATCTTTTCGGCGATAGGCAATGTGGTGGTGGCGCGGTTGACGGGGCTCGAACCCGCGACCCCCGGCGTGACAGGCCGGTACTCTAACCAACTGAGCTACAACCGCGCAGACCACTTCCCCGGATCGCCGTCCGGGGTGCGAGGGGGTTTACGCACGGGGCCGGGCGGCGTCAAGGCCGTTCTTGCGCAAAAATGCAGGGGCGCCCCGAAAGGCGCCCCCATTCCGTCCGGAAAACCGCCGCAAGGCTTATTTCCGCACGGTCTTCTCGTCGAAATCCGGCAGGGCTTCCAGCTCGGCCTTGGTGTAGTTGGTGGCGAAGAAGGTGTCGTTGCCGATGGTCACCAGATGGATGGCATCCACGCCCAGCAGGACCTTCTTGGCGCCGATGCCCAGGAAGCCGCCGATATCGGCGACATAGCCGACGACCTGGCCCGAATCATCCAGCACGACGTCGTTCACCTTGGCGATGTCCTGCCATTCGGCCGGGCGTTCCTCGACCGCAGGATCGACCCATTCGGTGGTCGACGGCTCGTTGGTGGTCCAGATCCGGCGGCTGGTCAGCCAGCTCGACAGCACGCCCGGCTCGGCTTCCGAGATGGCCGGCGGGTTGACGTCGGGCGGCGTGACCGGCGCCTCGGCGGCCGCGTCCGCGGCGGCATCGGCAGCGTCGCTTGCGGCATCGGCGGCATCCTCGGCGGCGCCGGCGGCATCCTCGGCCGCGCCCTCGGCCGCCTCGGGCACCGCATCGCCGGCGGGTGCATCCGGGGCCATTCCGGTTTCCGCGGCAGCCCCGGTCGCATCATTGGCGGCGTCGCTGGCCGCATCGGCGGCCTGGGCCGCATCATCGGCGGCCTGGGCAGCGGCGTCGCCGGTTTCCTCGGCAGCCTGATCGGCAGCCTGCTCCGCCTGATCGGCGGCCTGCTCGGCCTGATCGGCGGCGCTTTCCGCCGCGGTCGCGGCGTCCTCGACCTGCTCGGCCGGCATCTCGGCAGGCGGGGTGGTCTCGGTCTGAGCAAAGACGGGACTGGCAAGCGCCAAGGTGGCGGCGGCGATGACAAGAGGTTTCATGGACGATGTCCTTTCCGGTTGTCGTTGTTACGGATGGCGCTAGACCGCCATATGTCCGCCCAACGCCCGCATTCGCGGCATCGTTCCCATGAAATGGTGCCGAAACAATCACAAGGCGGAAATCCGCCCGTGATCCTGCCGCGAATCCGGCCCGGCTTCAGCGCCGCGCCGGATGGCTGATCCGGCCGCCGCAGACCGGCCCCGGCGCGCCGGTGGTGCCGGGCCCCGAGGTCGGCAACCCCCGCAGCACCCGCACCGCCAGCCAGCCGAAGGCCTGCGCTTCGAGCATGTCGCCGTCCAGCCCCGCCGCCTCGACCGGCGCGACGCGGGCCGGCAGGCGCGCCGCCAGCGCCGCCATCATCGCCGCGTTGTGCCGGCCGCCGCCGCAGACCAGCACCCGTTCGGGCGCCCGGTCCAGGGCCGCCAGCCCCGCCGCCACCGCCGCCGCCGCTGCATGGGTCAGCGTCGCTGCCGCGTCGGCATCGGAAAGGCCCGCCACCTCGGCCGCCAGCGCCGGGAAGGCGTCGCGGTCCAGCGATTTCGGCACCGGCCGGGCGAAATGCGGATGGCACAGGAAGCGGGCGATGACCGCCTCGTCCGGGCGGCCCTGCAGGGCCAGCCGCCCGCCCTCGTCCCGTGCCAGCCCCCGCCGGGCGCGCATCAGGTCGTTCACGGGCGCATTGGCCGGGCCGGTGTCGAAGGCGATGCAGGCCCCCGGCGCCTCGGGCACGCCGGCGGCGGGATCCACGAAGGTCAGGTTGCCCACGCCGCCCAGGTTCAGGAAGGCGACCGGGGCGCGGGGCAGAAGCCCCTGCCCCATCGCCCATTCCGCGCAGGCCCAATGGAAGAAGGGCGCAAGCGGCGCACCCTCGCCACCCTGCCGCACGTCCTCGGAGCGGAAATCCCAGACGACCGGCCGGTCCAGCCGCCGCGCCAGCGCCGCCCCGTCGCCGGCCTGATGCGTGCCCCATCCCCCGGGATCATGCGCCAGCGTCTGGCCGTGATAGCCGACCAGCTCCGCCTCGGGGAAGCCTTCGGCCAGCGCGGCATGGGCGGCGACGGACAGCGCCGCCGCCTCGGCCACGTCGGGCCCGCCCGGCCATTGCCCCAGCGCCGCGTGCAGCAGACCCGATTCATTGCCGGAATAGGCGCGATAGGCGCTGCGGCCGAAGCCGGCGATGTGCCGCCCGTCCGTCTCGATCATCGCCGCGTCCACCCCGTCCAGCGAGGTCCCCGACATCATCCCCAGCGCCCGGATCATCCTGCTTTCCCTTCGGCCTTTCCCCCGGTATATCCGCGCCATTCGAAAGGAACAGCCCATGACCTACCGTGCCAAATCCGATTTCCTGAACGTGATGATCGAACGCGGCTATCTGGCGGACTGCACCGACATGCAGGCGCTGGACGACGCCCTGATCGACGGCCCGGTGACGGCATATATCGGTTATGACGCGACGGCGGCCAGCCTGCATGTCGGGCACCTGCTGAACATCATGATGCTGCGCTGGTTCCAGAAGACCGGCAACCGCCCGATCACGCTGATGGGCGGCGGCACCACCAAGGTCGGCGACCCGTCCTTCCGGTCCGAGGAACGCCCGCTGCTGACCCCGCAGGCGATCCAGGCGAATATCGACGGCATGCAGCAGGTCTTCGCCCGCTACCTCGACTATGGCGAAGGGCGCGCGACGATGCTCAACAATGCCGAATGGCTGGACGGGCTGAACTACCTGGATTTCCTGCGCGACATCGGCCGGCATTTCTCGGTCAACCGGATGCTCAGCTTCGAATCGGTCAAGTCGCGGCTGGACCGCGAGCAGTCGCTGAGCTTCCTCGAATTCAACTACATGATCCTGCAGGCCTACGACTTCCTCGAGCTTTACCGGCGCTATGGCTGCCGGCTGCAGATGGGCGGCTCGGACCAGTGGGGCAATATCGTCAACGGCATCGACCTGACCCGCCGCGTGCTGGATGCCGAGATCTGGGGCCTGACCTCGCCCTTGCTGACCACCTCGGACGGGCGCAAGATGGGCAAATCGGCCGGCGGCGCGGTCTGGCTGAACGGCGCCATGCTGTCGCCCTACGAGTTCTGGCAGTTCTGGCGCAACACCACCGACGCCGATGTCGGCCGCTTCCTGAAGCTCTATACCGAGCTTCCGGTCGAGGAATGCGACCGCCTCGGCCGGCTTTCCGGCTCCGAGATCAACGCCGCCAAGATCATCCTCGCCAATGAGGTCACGACGCTGCTGCACGGCGCCGAAGCCGCCGCCTCGGCCGAGGCGACCGCCCGCGAGGTCTTCGAGCAGGGCGGCGCCGGCGGCGATCTGGAGGTGGTGACCATCGGCGCCGATGCCCTGGCCTCGGGCCTGACGGTGGTGCAACTGCTGGCGCAGACCGGCATCACCGCCTCGGGCAAGGAGGCCAAGCGCCTGATCGCCGAGGGCGGGCTGCGGCTGAACAACGAGGCCGTGTCCGATCCCCAGCTTGCCGTGGATGCGGCGCTGATCGGCGACGGGCTGAAGGTCTCGGTCGGCAAGAAGAAGCACCGCATGGTGCAGGTGGGGTAAGCAGGAAGGCCGGGGCGCGCGACTTCTTCGTGCCCCAAATACCGCAGCGACAGGGCCGGGAAGCCCTGTCGCCCGCCCTCTACCGTTCGAATGCCAAGCGGGGGGTGTCTGCTGCCGCTTTCTCACCTGCCCTGCCAGGCCCTCACCGCCTCCAGCGGCCAGAGCAGCATCAGCACGTTCAGCGCCAGCCCGTCGCGGATCAGCCAGGTGGTCAGCGCCTCGAAGCCGATCACCATGGCGACAGAGGCCCAGACCGGCAGCCGCGCCGCCAGCACGAAGCCCAGCACCATCGCCAGGATGTCCGCCACCGAATTGACCACGCTGTCGCCGTAATAGTCCAGCGAGATGGTCACCGCGCGGTAGCGCTCGATGATCGCGTCGGAATTCTCGACGATCTCCCAGGCGGATTCGACCAGCGTCGCGATCGCCAGCCGCCAGCCGAAAGACAGGCGCCGCGCCACCAGCCACAGCCCTGCATAGAACAGCAGCCCGTGGATGATGTGCGAGGGCGTATACCAGTCGGTCAGATGCTGCGAATTCTCGGAACTCATCGTCTCGCCGTGCCAGAGCTTGACGAAGCCGCATTTGCAGATCGGCTCGCGCCCGATCCAGAGCAGCCAGGCCGCGGCCAGGAGGATGATGAGGAAGGTGGCCCAGTAAGGGGCGGATCGGCGCGTAAACATGGGGCGAGGTGAAATCATCTTCGCGGCGCGCTGTCCATGGCCCGCACACTAGCCGGTCCGCAGCGCCGCCGCCATCACCCGGTCCAGCGATTGCAGGAACCGCGCCCGCTCGGCCTTGCCGAAACCGCCGCCGCGGCCCTGGTGGAACGGGTCGGCGGCGCGGATGTCCTGCATCAGGTCGCGGGTGGCCAGCCGCGGGCCGATATTGGCCGGCGTCAGCACCTCGCCGTCGGGCTGCACGACCTGCGCACCGGCCTTGAGGCAGCGGTCCGCCAGCGGCAGGTCGGTGGTGACCACCACGTCGCCCGGGCCGCAATGCGCCGCGATCCACTGGTCGGCCGCATCCGGCCCCTCGGGCACGATCACCAGCGACAGCAGCGGATTGGCCGGCGGCCGCAGCCCGCCATTGCAGACCAGCACCATCGGCACGCGCAGCCGGGTCGCGACCCGTTCGGCCTCGGGTTTGACCGGGCAGGCGTCGGCGTCGATGTAAAGCGTGGTCATGTGGGGACTCCTTGAAGAAAAGCCCCGCGCGGGGCGGGGCTTTCGGGTCGGGCGGCGGGCTTATTCCTCGACCGTCACCTTGACCATGTAGTCGGGCTCGACCACCGAGCCGTTGGCGGCGGGATCGCCCTTCTTGATCGCGTTCAGCACATCCCAGCCATCGACCAGCTGGCCGACCACGGTATATTGCCCGTCAAGGAAGGTCGCCGGCGCCAGGTCGATGAAGAACTGGCTGTTGGCCGAATTCGGGTCCTGCGCCCGCGCCATGCCCACGGTGCCGGCCTGGAAGCTGACATCGTTGAACTCGGCCTGCAGGTCCGGCATGTTCGAGCCGCCCATGCCGGCCCGCGCGGTGTCGCCACCATGCTTGCCGAACTCGACATCGCCGGTCTGGGCCATGAAGCCGTCGATCACGCGGTGGAACACCACCCCGTCATAGGCGCCGGACTTCGCCAGCGTCACCAGCCGCTCGACATGCTTCGGTGCCTTGTCGTTATAGAGGTCCAGGACGATACGGCCCTTGGCGTTCCCCTTGGCATCGGCGACCTCGATCACCAGGTTCGGGCCGGGGCCGTCGGTGACGCCCGGCAGACCCTCGGCCAGGACCGGATGGGCGGCCGCGCCGGCGGCCAGCAGCAGGGCGGAAGCCAGCAGCTTACTGCGCATCGGCCGCCACCTTCACCGAGATCATCCGGTCGGGATTCGCCGGCGGCTCGCCGCGGGCGATCTTGTCGACATGCTCCATGCCCTCGATGACCCGGCCATAGACGGTATATTGCCCGTTCAGGAAATGGTTGTCCTTGAAGTTGATGAAGAACTGGCTGTTGGCGCTGTTCGGGTTCATCGAACGCGCCGCGCCCAGCGTGCCGCGGTCATGCGGCAGGCGCGAGAACTCGGCCGGCAGGTCCGGCAGGTCCGAGCCGCCGGTGCCGGCGCGGCCCGGGTTGTAGTTGTTTTCCATATTGGCATGTTCCACGTCGCCGGTCTGGGCCATGAAGCCCTCGATCACGCGGTGGAAGGCCACATTGTCGTATTTCCCGGCCCGGGCCAGTTCCTTCATGCGCTCGACATGTTTCGGGGCGACATCGGGCAGCAGCTCGATCACCACCGGGCCGTCCTTCAGCTCGATGATGACCGTGTTCTCGGGATCCTTGATCTCGGCCATGGGGGTCTCCTTCTGATGGCTTGGGCAAAGGCATAAGCATTTCGCTTCGCCCATACAACGCCGCCATTGCCCCCGGCGGTTCGCCGCCGTCCATGATTGCGGGGCCGGTTGACGAAAATGTCATGATGCGGGAAAACCGCGCACGGGCGCCAAAGCCCATCAGGAAAGGGACGAGACCATGGCGGATTTCAACACGATCGACGACCTGGAGCTTGACGGCAAGGTGGTGCTTGTCCGCGTGGACGTGAACGTCCCGGTCGAGAACGGCCAGGTCACCGACGCCACCCGGATCGAAAAGATCGTCCCGACCGTCAAGGACATCCAGGCCCGGGGCGGCATCCCGGTGCTGCTGGCGCATTTCGACCGCCCCAAGGGCCAGCGCGTCGAGTCGATGAGCCTGAAGGTGGTGATCCCGGCGCTGGAAAAGGCGCTCGGCCAGCCGGTGAAGTTCGCCGAGGAAGCCATCGGCGGCCCCGCCAAGCGCGCCGTGGCCGATCTTGCCAAGGGCGACGTGCTCCTGCTGGAGAATACCCGCTTCTATCCCGGCGAGGAAACCAATGACGCGACCTTCGCCGCCTCGCTGGCGGCGCTGGGTCAGGCCTATGTGAACGACGCCTTCTCGGCCGCGCATCGGGCGCATGCCTCGACCGAGGGCATCGCGCGGCTTCTGCCGGCCGCCGCCGGCCGGCTGATGGAGGCGGAGCTGAAGGCGCTGGACGCCGCGCTCGGCAATCCGCAGCGCCCGGTGGTGGCGGTGGTCGGCGGCGCCAAGGTCTCGACCAAGCTCGACCTGCTCGGCAATCTGATCGAGAAGGTGGACCATCTGGTCATCGGCGGCGGCATGGCGAACACCTTCCTGGTCGCCCAGGGCATCGAGGTCGGCAAGTCGCTGGCCGAGCGCGACATGGCCGACACCGCGCGCGACATCCTCGAGAAGGCCGGCAAGACCGGCTGCACCATCCACCTGCCGGTGGACGTGGTGGTGGCGCGGGAATTCAAGGCCGGCGCGGCAAGCGAGACGGTGGCGGCCGAGGCCTGCCCCGCCGATGCGATGATCCTCGACGCCGGCCCGGCAACCGTGGCGAAGATCCGCGAAGTGTTCGAAACCTGCCGCACGCTGATCTGGAACGGCCCGCTCGGCGCCTTCGAGATCCCGCCCTTCGACGCCGCGACCAATGCCGCCGCACAGGAAGCGGCGCGGCTGACGCGCGAGGACAAGCTGATCTCGGTCGCCGGCGGCGGCGACACGGTGGCGGCGCTGAACAAGGCCGGCGTCTCGGGCGATTTCACCTTCATCTCGACCGCCGGCGGCGCCTTCCTGGAATGGATGGAGGGCAAGGAACTGCCGGGCGTGGCGGCGCTGCAGAAACGCTGACGGCAGGCAGGGGGCGGCCGCGCGGCCGCCTGCCCGGCGCCGCCTCAGTCCTGCGCAGCAGGCTGGGCGGGCGGGTCGGCGCGCGGCGCGTCGCCCTGTTTCCCGGACCCGGCGGTGATGAACAGGATGAGCGCGATCACCGCCACGATCACCGCCACGCCCATGCCGATGATCGGCACCAGATGACGGCGGGCGGCCCGTTCACGGTCGGGGTCGGGATCGTCGGGCATGGGCGCCTCCTCTTCGATCAACCCTGCCTCGACGGCCCGGTTCCCGTCAAGGTTGTGCGGCAGGACGCAGGATCCGTTCCCCCTGACGGGGCGGGCTCGATCGCCAGGGCCGCGGAGATCGCGGCGGGCGGCAGGTCGCGCCGGCATCACGCGAGTCGGTATCGAGGGACAGATAGCGAGAAAAAGGGCCCCGATCGAGACCAGGGAGGCCGGCCCCGCACCAAGGGAAACGGCGGTTCTGGCGGATTGGTTCGGGAATGCCGCCGCGGTCTTCGTCTGCCCCCGGGAAGCCCGGAAATTCCGACCTCGCAACAGCGCCGGACCGCCGCCGCCGGTTCCGTTAGCGCAATCGCGATTGCCCTCGGCGACGAGTCTGTTAATCAGCCCGCATTCAGACATGGAGTTCCCGATGCAGATGACCGATACCGTCCGCAAGATCCTCGCCAATTACGAGGGCGAAGCGCCGGGTGTGAAGGCACAGCTGGCCCGCATGCTGATGACCGGCAAGCTGGCCGGCACCGGCAAGATGATCATCCTGCCCGTGGACCAGGGGTTCGAGCACGGCCCGGCGCGCAGCTTTGCACCGAACCCGGCCGGCTACGACCCGCATTACCACTATCAGCTGGCCATCGACGCCGGGCTGAACGCCTATGCCGCGCCGCTGGGCATGATCGAGGCGGGCGCCGACACCTTCGCCGGCCAGATCCCGACCATTCTCAAGGTGAACTCGGCCAATTCGTTGATGTCGGACACGGCCGGCAAGAACCAGGCGATCACCGCCTCGGTGGACGACGCGCTGCGGCTGGGCTGCTCGGCCATCGGCTTCACCATCTATCCGGGTTCGGACATGGCGCTCGACATGATCGAGGAGATCGTCGAGATGCGCAAGGAAGCCGCAGCCAAGGGCGTGGCGACGGTGATCTGGTCCTATCCGCGCGGCGAGGCGATCAGCAAGGACGGCGAGACCGCCATCGACATCGCCGCCTATGCCGCCCAGATCGCGGCGCTGATCGGCGCGCATGTCATCAAGATCAAGCTCTCGACCGACCACCTGGAACTGGACGAGGCGAAGAAGGTCTACGAGGCCAAGGGCATCGACATCTCGACCCAGGCCAAGCGCGTGGCGCATTGCATGCAGTCGGCCTTCAACGGCCGGCGCATCGTGGTGTTCTCGGGCGGCGCGGCCAAGGGCGCGGATGCGGTCTATGACGACGCCCGCGCCATCCGCGACGGCGGCGGCAACGGCTCGATCATCGGCCGCAACAGCTTTCAGCGCTCGCGCGAGGATGCGCTGGACATGCTGCAGAAGCTGGTCGACATCTATCTGGGCAAGGCCTGAGCGCCGTGGGGGCGCTGCCCCCACACCCCCGGGATATTTCGACAAGAAAGAAGGGCGCTTCGCAGGCGCCCTTTTCCTTTGGCCGCGGAACGCCTAGTCTCTTGCGCCACAGGCAGAAGGATGGGTGCATGGCGTTTTTCTCGAAACTGCGCGAGCGGCTGACGCGGTCCTCGTCGAAGATCGGCGCGGGGCTGGATGACATCGTGTCCGAAGGTGCCGAACCGGAAAGCGCCACGCCGGCACCGCCCGCGGCCCCGGCCCCGCAAGCCCCGATCTCCGACACGCCCGCCAAGCCCGGGCTTCTCGGCCGCATCTTCGGCCAGGCCGTCACGGCCGAGCCGCGCCGCGAGCTGGACGACGAGATGCTGGAGCAGCTCGAGGAGATGCTGATCCAGGCCGACATGGGCGTCGAAACGGCGCTGCGCGTCACCGCCAATATCGCCGAAGGCCGCATGGGCCGCCGCATTTCGGCCACCGAGCTGAAAGAGCTGCTGGCCGAGGAGATCGCCCGCATCATGACCCCGGTCGCCAGGCCCCTGCCCCTCTATCCCAAGCGGCCGCAGGTGGTGCTGGTGGTGGGGGTGAACGGCTCGGGCAAGACCACCACCATCGGCAAGCTCGCCAGCCAGTTCAAGGCGGCGGGCAAGAAAGTGGTGATCGCGGCCGGCGACACGTTCCGCGCCGCCGCCGTCGAGCAATTGCAGGTGTGGGGCCGGCGCGCCGGCGTGCCGGTGATGACCGCGCCCGAGGGCTCGGACCCCGCCAGCCTCGCCTTTGACGCCATGACCCGGGCCGAGGCCGAGGGCGCCGACCTGCTGATGATCGACACTGCCGGCCGCTTGCAGAATCGCCAGGACCTGATGGAGGAGTTGGCCAAGATCGTCCGCGTCATCCGCAAGAAGGACCCTTCGGCGCCGCACAACACCCTGCTGGTGCTGGACGCCACCACCGGCCAGAACGCGCTGAGCCAGGTCGAGACCTTCCAGAAGCTCGCCGATGTCTCGGGCCTGGTCATGACCAAGCTGGACGGCACCGCCCGCGGCGGCGTTCTTGTGGCCCTGGCCGACCGCTTCGGCCTGCCGATCCATGCCATCGGCGTGGGCGAGCAGATCGACGATCTCGACGCCTTCGACGCCCGAGACTTCGCGCGGGCCTTGGTCGGGCTCGACTGAAGCTTTCTCTGTTTTTCAAATACCCATGCGGCCGCGCGACAGGCGCGGCGGTCACGGCTTGACCAGATGCGCGTCCGTCCGGGTGTCCTCGACCGGCGCGACATTGCCCGCCGCATCGGCCTGCGGCTCGACCACTTCCTGCGGCGGCGTGAAGGGCGCGGTCAGCTCGGCGGTTCCGGCCTGCTTGTCATAGATGCAGACGTAACGATCCACCCCGCCATCGGCCAGCGTGGTGATCAGCAGCGCCGCGCCATAGCTTTCCGAACCGAAGGGGTTGACCTCGATGGCCGTCTCGCCCGCTTCGGGGGCCAGCGCGGTGCAGGCTGTCTCGACATCCTGGCGGAACTGCTCCCAGGCCTCCTCGGAGGCGGCGAGCGCGGGGCTTGCGGACAGGATCAGCATCAGGGCGGCCAAGCGCATCATCTTTCTCCGTCACAGGTGGCGAGGCACAACGCCCCTGCCCCGCCCGAGGTTTCTAGAGCCCGAGCCGTGCCGCGAAATCCCGCACCTCGGCCTCGTCCCCCGCCGCCAGCGAGCGCAAGAGCGTCGCCTGCGAGCGCAGGATGGGTTCCTCGCCGATGATCTTCAGGTGGTTGGCGCGCAGCGTCTCGCCCGAGGAGGTGATGTCGGCGATGGCCTCGGCGGTCAGGTTGGCCACCGTGCCCTCGGTCGCGCCCTGGCTGTCGACCAGCTGGTAATCCGCGACCTCCTGCGCCGAGAGCCAGGCGCGCACCAGCCGGTGATACTTGGTAGCGATGCGCAGGCGGAAACCGTGCTCGGCACGGAAATCGCGGGCGATGGTGGCGAAATCGTCCAGGGTCTCGCAATCCGACCAGCAGGCTGGCACGGCCAGGATCAGGTCGGCATGGCCGAAGCCCATCGGCGCCAGTTCCTCGACATGGCTGCGCCAGCCGGCCAGCTTCTCGCGGATCAGGTCGGTGCCGGTCACGCCCAGATGGATGCGGCCGGCCATGAGCTCGCGCGGGATCTCGCCCGCCGAAAGCAGCACCAGCGCCACGTCCCCGGCCCCGTCGACCCGGCCGGCATATTCGCGCTCGGACCCGGCGCGCGACAGGGTCACGCCGCGGGCGGCGAACCAGTCGAAGCACTGCTCCATCAGCCGCCCCTTGGACGGCACGCCCAGCCGGATCATGCTGCTTTCCCCAAGATCTGGCCCCCCAGTTCATGGACCAGCCCCGGCCGGATGATGCCGCCCACCGCCGGGATCGAGCGGCCCTGCGCCTGGCCCAGAACCGCCGCCAGCGCGTCGTAGCGCCCGCCCGAGGCGACGGGCGGCCAGTCCTCGCGCCCGGCCGCCGCGAAGCTGAAGGTCATGCCGTCGTAATATTCCATCGTGTGCCGGCCATGGCTGGCGTCGAAATGCACCTGGCTCACGTCGATGCCGCGCGCGGACAGCGCCGCCAGGTTGCGTTCCAGCCGATCCACCGCCTCGGCGATATCGGGGATCTCGGCCGCCAGCCCGCGCAGCTGCCGCAGCGCCTCGGGGGCCGGGGCCTGGATGGCGAACAGCCGCTCCAGCCGCTCGACCCATTGCGGCGGCAGCGGCGCCTCGGCGGCATCGCTGCGCAGCCGGTCGATGCGGGCCTGCATCTCGGCCGGCGAACGCAGGCCGGTCCAGGGCGCGGCGGTTTCGGGAAAGCCGCGGGCCTCGGCCGGCGCGGCGAAGCGCGCCAGCGCCTTGGCAAAGCGCCGCGGCCGCCAGATGTGGTGCAAAAGCGCGGCCCGGCGCGCGCCCGACAGCGGCAGGGCGCGCACCGCGTCCATCAGCAGGTCCATGTCGCCCATGCTAGCCTGCAGCTTCAGGGGCGCGAGGATGTCGTGAAACAGCGCGAAGACCTCGGCATCGGCGTCCGGGTCGCGGGCGAAAAGCTCGAAACCGGCCTGCAGGTATTCGTTGTCGCGCGGATGCTCGGGGCGCGTCTCGCCATGGTCCTGCTTGCGGAACACCTCGCCCAGATAGCAATAGCGCGCCGGCTCGGCGCCGCTGGCCATGTGCATCTGCACCACCGGCACGGTGAAGTCGGGGCGCAGCATCATCTCGCCGCGGATCGGGTCCTGGGTCACATAGGCGCGGGCGCGGATGTCCTCGCCATAGAGGTCCAGCAAGGTCTCGGCCGGCAGCAGCAGGTCGGGCGCGACCTCCTCGGCCCCGGCGGCGCGGAAGGCGGCAAGGATCTGCTGGCCGATGGCCTGTTTCTCGCGCTTGCTCATCCCAGGATGCGCCGGACTTCGGAGACCAGATCGGCGCGGGCCACTTCGGTCTGGGCGGGCTGGGCCTTCCATTCCTCGTGGCTGGCCTGGGCCGCGATCTTCGCCCCCAGGATCAGGTCCTTGACCTGCACCACGCCGCGCGCCGCCTCGTCGCCGCCCTGGATGACGGCGACCGGGGCATTGCGCTTGTCGGCATATTTCAGCTGGTTGCCGAAGTTCTTCGGGTTGCCCAGATAGACCTCGGCGCGGATGCCGGCCGCGCGCAGTTCCGCCGCCATGGCCTGGTAATCGGCCATGCGCTCGCGGTCCATGACGGTGACGACGACCGGGCCCGGCTCGGCCCCGCCCATCAGCCCCTTGGCGCGCAGGGCGGCCAGCAGCCGGTCCACGCCGATGGAGACGCCGGTCGCGGGCACCTTCTGGCCGGTGAAGCGTTCCACCAGCCCGTCATAGCGCCCGCCGCCGGCGACCGAGCCGAACTGGCGCTTGCGGCCCTTGTCGTCGAGGATCTCGAAGGTCAGCTCGGCCTCGAAGACCGGGCCGGTGTAATAGCCCAGGCCGCGCACGATCGAGGGGTCGATGACGGCGCGATCCTCGCCCACGCCCATGGCGGTAAGCATCCCGGCGATCCGGGCCAGTTCGTCCACGCCCTCGGCGCCCACGGTCGAGGCGCCGACGGCGGCGCGCAGGTTTTGCAGCGTCGCGGCGTTGTCCGCGCCCTTCGAGGTCAGGAAGGCCAGCACCGGACCGGCCTGTTCCGGGCTCAGGCCCACGCCCTCGATGAAGGCGCCGGACTCGTCCTTGCGGCCGGTGGTGAGCAACTGGCGCACGCCTTCCTCGCCGACCTTGTCGAACTTGTCGATGGTGCGCAGCACGTCGTCGGCAGGCTTGCCCTCGGCCACACCCGTGGATTCCAGGATGCCGTTCAGCACCTTGCGGTTGTTGATGCGGATCAGGTAGTCGCCGCGGGCGATGCCGGCATGTTCCAAGGCCGCCGCCAGCATGGCGCAGATCTCGGCATCCGCGGCGACCGAGGCCGAGCCCACGGTATCGGCGTCGCATTGGTAGAACTGGCGGAAGCGGCCCGGCCCCGGCTTTTCATTGCGCCAGACCGGGCCCATGGCATAGCGGCGATAGGGGCTGGGCAGGTCGTTGCGGAACTGCGCGGCGACGCGGGCCAGCGGCGCGGTCAGGTCATAGCGCAGCGCCAGCCAGTCGCCGGCGCCGCCACCCGGCACCTCCGCCTCTTGCCAGGCAAAGACGCCGGCATTGGGGCGGTCCACATCGGGCAGGAACTTTCCCAGCGCCTCGACGGTTTCCACGGCACTGGTTTCGAGCGGCTCGAAGCCGTGGCGATGATAGATCTCGGCGATGCGGTCGAGCATCTGCTTGCGCTCGGTCACATCCGCGCCGAAATAGTCGCGGAACCCCTTGGGCGTCTCGGCCTTGGGACGGGGCTGTTTCTTCTGATCTTTCGCCATGGTTTGCCTCGGGCTTTTCCATGCGGCGGTCTAACGGATGGAGGATGAATGGACAAGCAGACGAAGGAACGCATCGAGCGGCTGGAGGAAGCCGTGGCCTATCTGGCGCGCACCGTCGAGGATCTGTCGGGCATCGTGGCCCGGCAGGAAAGCGAGATCGCCCGGCTGGCGCGCCATGTCGGCATGCTGATGGAGCGCGAGGCCGAACGCGAATCCGAGGCGGGAACGGTGCCGCTGGCGGACCAGCGGCCGCCGCATTGGTGAGGGCCTGAGGGGCGCTGCCCCTCGCCCCCGTGCCGGGGGCTCACCCCGGAGTATTTGGAAAACGGAGAAATCAGCGGCTGGCCGGGCCGAGGCGCGGGCCGGCCGGGGCCGGGGCGTGCGGCGCGGTCAGCGGCGGCTCGGCGGCGCGGGCACGGGTATGGTTGCCGGGCGCGGCCAACGGCGCGGGCTTGGGGGTGGCGCGCATCGGCTGGCTGAAGGGGCCGCGCGCCGGCTGCTGGGCGGTGCCGGCCGGGGTTTCCTCGGCTGCGGGTTCCATGGCGGGAGGTTCGGCGGGCTGCGGCTC
This sequence comes from Paracoccus sp. MA, assembly GCF_020990385.1. NCBI lineage: Bacteria > Pseudomonadati > Pseudomonadota > Alphaproteobacteria > Rhodobacterales > Paracoccaceae > Paracoccus > Paracoccus sp. MA. Next base: position 482,765 of record NZ_CP087597.1, on the reverse strand, counting down.
GGCCGTGGCGGCCGGCTGGGGGAGCTGCTGCCGGCCGGGCGCGGCGAGAGCGCGGCGGAAGATCAGCAGGTTGTGATAGACCGTGGTTCGGCTGGTCAGGCCCGAGCGTTCCTCGGCCGGCAGTGTCTCGGCCCGGACATAGTCCCAGCCGTCGCGGGCCATGTCGTTCAGCACATCGGTCAGCGTGGCGGCGAAACGCTCGATCCCGGATTTCGCGCCCCGGACCTTTTCGCCGCGGGCGGGTGCGGGGATGACGGTGTATTCGTAGCTGCTCATGCGGATGCCTTTCCTTTGGGCCGAAGGTTAGGCGAGATGGCCGGCCAAGGGAAGCGGGCTGCGCAATGCCGGCGCGTGTCGCCCGCTGCACATGTTCGGGAGCGGAAGGACGCAAAGCCGGCCGCGATGGGCCTGCCTAGACCCGGACGGCGAGGGCGGGCGGGGACGCCGCCCGGCCCATGCGGATGGGCGGGGCGCACCGTCTCGGGACGCCCCTGACAAGTCAGCCGCCCAGCTTCTTCGCCACCAGCTCGTTCACCGCCGCCGGGTTGGCCTTGCCACCGGTCGCCTTCAGCACCTGGCCGACGAACCAGCCGGCCAGCTTGGGGTTGGCCTTGGCCTTTTCCACCTGCGCCGGGTTCGCGGCGATGATCTCGTCCACCGCCGCCTCGATGGCGCCGAGGTCGGTGACCTGCTTCATGCCGCGCGATTCCACGATCTCGGCCGGGTCGCCGCCCTCGGTCCAGAGGATCTCGAACAGCTCCTTGGCGATCTTGCCCGAGATCGCGCCCGAGCCGATCAGGTCGATCACCCCGCCGAGCTGGGCGGCGGAGACCGGCGAGGTCTCGACGCTCAGCCCTTCCTTGTTCAGCCGGCCGAACAGCTCGTTGATCACCCAGTTCGCTGCCATCTTGCCGTCGCGGCCGGCGGCCACCTGCTCGAAGTAATCGGCGCTTTCGACCTCGGCGGTCAGCACGCCGGCGTCGTATTCCGACAGGCCGAGCTCCTTGACGAAGCGCGCCTTCTTCTCGTCGGGCAGTTCCGGCATGGCGGCGGCGATGCCGTCCACCCAGTCCTGCTCGATCTCGAGCGGCAAGAGGTCGGGATCGGGGAAATAGCGATAGTCGTGGGCTTCCTCCTTCGAGCGCATCGAGCGGGTCTCGCCGCGGTCGGGATCGTAGAGCCGGGTTTCCTGCACAACCGTGCCGCCGTCCTCGATGATGGCGATCTGGCGGCGGGCCTCGTATTCGATGGCGGCCTGGATGAAGCGCAGCGAGTTCATGTTCTTGATCTCGCAGCGGGTGCCGAGATGGCTGAAATCGCCGGTTTCCTGATAACGCTCATAGGCGCCGGGGGCGCAGACCGAGACGTTCACGTCGGCGCGCAGGTTGCCGTTCTGCATGTTGCCGTCGCAGGTGCCGAGGTAGCGCATGATCTGGCGCAGCTTGGCGACATAGGCCGCCGCCTCCTCCGGCCCGCGGATGTCTGGGCGGCTGACGATCTCCATCAGCGCCACGCCGGTGCGGTTCAGGTCGACGAAGGACATGTTCGGGTCCATGTCGTGGATCGACTTGCCGGCATCCTGTTCCAGGTGGATGCGCTCGATCCTGACGCGGCGGGCGATGCCGGGGGCCATGTCCACGATCACCTCGCCCTCGCCCACGATGGGGTGGTAGAGCTGGCTGATCTGGTAGCCCTGCGGCAGGTCCGGATAGAAATAGTTCTTGCGGTCGAAGGCCGAGACCAGGTTGATCCGCGCCTTGAGGCCGAGGCCGGTCTTGACCGCCTGCGCCACGCAGAATTCGTTGATCACCGGCAGCATGCCCGGCATGGCGGCGTCGACGAAGGCGACATGGCTGTTCGGCTCGGCGCCGAAGCCGGTCGAGGCGCCGGAAAACAGCTTGGCGTTCGAGGCGACCTGGGCATGGACCTCCAGCCCGATGACCAGTTCCCAGTCCTGTTTCGCGCCCTGAATGATCTTCGGTTCCGGGGCGGTATAGGTCAGATGGTCGAGCATGGCATTTTCCCTGGCAAGGCTGCCCAGCCTTCTAGGCGCTTGGGGCGGGGCTCGCAAGAGCCGGGACCGGCGAGCCGGCGACGCGAACCGCACCGCGGCGCTGTGCGGGGCATGCCGTCGGCGAAGGCGGGGCGACGGCGAAGGGGGGGCGACGGCGGCAGGCAGATGGCCGTATCCGCAAGCAGCGGGTCGGGACAGGTGCAGGGCCTCGCGCGGGCGGCAGGTGCCGGTCCGCGCTGCCTCGGCTCACAGCGGACGCGCGACCGGCGGGACGGGGGCCGGATCAGCGGCCGTCCAGCATCCGCAATTCATGGGTGCGGCCCGCCTTGACATAGGTCAGCCGCCCGTCGCCGATCGAGTTGATGGTGCCGCCGTCGATGCGGTCGCCGAGCCGCACGGTCACCACCTTGCCGTTGCGCAGCCGGATCAGCGCCCGGCTGGCCTTGCCGGCGCCGATGATGCCGATGACCGTGGTGCGGCCCAGGTCGAGGCCGCGCGCCTGGGTGGCCGCCTTGGCCACCGTGGCGGTGGTCGCGCCCTTGCCCACGGCGCCGGCGGCGATCTCGGGCTCGTTGTCGATCTCGGGCGGCTTGTAATCCTGGCGCCGGGCGCGGGCGGCGCGTTCCTCGGCCTCGGCCTGGGCGCGGGCGCGGGCCTCGGCCTGGGCGCGGGCCTCGGCCTCGGCCTTGGCGTCGGCGGCGGCACGGGCGCGGATGCGGGCCTCGGCCTGGGCCTGCAGCTGCTCGTCGAGGGCGCGGCGCGCGGCCAGTTCGGCCTCGCTGGGTCCGGGGGCGGCCGGCGGCGCGGCCTCGGGGGCGGCGGGCGGAACGGCAGCGGGGGCGGCCGCCGCTTCGGGGGCGGCATCGCTGCGCCGGGGCGGCAGCGGCGACGAGGCCAGGGCGGAAAGCTGCACCCCGCCCGGCGTGGCCGGCGAAGCCTCGACCGCGGCCGAGATCGCCGCCTCGACCGCCTGGCCCGAGACGGCTGCCGCACCGGGCCGGGCCCGCGGGCGCGCCGAGCCATGCAAAAGCCCGCCCGAATCCCGGGCGGGCGCGGCAGCGGGGGCGGCGGCGCGTTCGGGCTTGTCCGGTGGCGGCGTGGTCGCCGACCTCAGCGCGTCGTCGATGGCCGAAGGGCTGACGGCATCGCTGGCCGTGCCCGGCTTGCGCTGCGGCCGGACCTGGGCAAGACGCTCGCCCGGCGGCGGCGCGGCGCGCAGCGACACCAGACCCGAGCGCCCCAGATCGCGGATCAGCATCCGCAGATGCTGCCGTTCGTCCGGGGTCAGCCCGTCGGCCCCGCCGCTGCCGGAAGGACCGGGCGAAAGCTCGGGGGCCGAGCCTTCGGGACGCGAGGGCGGCCGGGCCGAGCCGCGCAGCGCGGCGCTGCTGGTCGTGGCGACGGGCTGGGCGCTGGCCGGGGCGGCCGCGACGGGGGCCGCCGGGGCCGCGGGCGCGGGCGCGGCGCGGCGGCTGCGCTCGGGCGGACGGGCGCTGGTGACGGGCCGGGCCTGCCGCTGGCTCGCCTCGAAGGGCAGCGGGTTCGCGGGCAGGTTGGGCGCGGTGTCGGCGCGCGGCACGCTGGCCTGCGGCGTGGTGCGCCGCGGCGCCAGTTGCGGCCGGGCCGAGCTGGTCAGCCGGGTGGCGGCCGGCCGGGTCTGCGCAGCGGCCGGCGCAGGGTTCCGCGATGCCGCCGGTGCCGCTGCGGGCCGGGCCGAGACGACGGTCCGGGCCGGAACGGTGGCGGAAATGCCGGCCTGAGACGGGGCCGGATCCGCCGGCGCAGGGGCCGAAGCCGGCGCCGAGGAGGAGATCACCGCGGCGGCGACGGCGGTCCCGGCAACCAGAACGCGACGCTGCTCTTCCTCGGTCAGGGCCGAAACCGGCGCGACATGCGTTGCGGCGGGCAGGACGACACCGGCCGGGGCGGCATCGGGCTGCGGCGCGGCGGACGGCAGCGGCGCGGCCGCCGGCTGCAAGGCAGCGGTCGGGACCGGGGCGGGGGCTGGGTCGGGATCGGCGGCCGCAGCCGGGGCCGGCGCGGCGGCTGCGTCGGGGGCCGGGTCGGGCTCGGCCGGGGCCGGTGCGGACGGAACGGGCTGCGCCGGCGCGGCCTGCTCGGCGGGGGCGATGGCGGCAAGCTGACCGCCCTGCCTCTCCGGAACCAGGAAGGCCCAGATCAGGATCAGGCCCAGGACCAGCACGCCCAGCATGGCGACCAGTCCCAGAAGCCCGCCGCGCTCGCCCGGGCGGCGGGGCGGAACCGGGGCGGCGCCGACGGGCCGGGCCTGACGGGCGCCGGCGGCGCGGTCATGCACGGCACGCGCGCGCGCGTTCAGAGCCGCCGAGCCGGCAGGGCCGGCCGGTGGAACGGCGCGCGAGGCCGATGTCCCGGCCACAGCGGTTTCCGCGACCGGGGCGGCCTCGGCCTGCGGCGCGGCCGGGGCGGAATCTTCCTCCGGCTCGCCGGGCTTGGGCGCAGGGCCGATTGCCGCAGTTGCGAGGGGTTCGGGCTGCTGCCGCGGCTCGGCGGGGTCGGCATCCGCCGCCTGGGTCGGGGGCGCAACCGGATCGGGGCCGGCGACCAGAGCCTCGGCGGCAGGGGCGGGTTCGGCGGCAGGGGTTTCGGCCTCTGGCGCCGCTTCGGCAGGGATGGGCCCGGCAGGGGATGGCGGCGCGGCCGAAGCCGGGCCGTCAAGCGGCGCGGCCGGACCCGCAACAACCTCCGCGTCCGGGCTGGGCGCGGCCGCGTCCACCGGCGACGGCGCTGCGGCGGGTTGCGATTCCTCGTCCGACGACTGTGCCGCGGGTTCTTGGGCTTGCCGGGCCGGCGCGGTCGAAGCCTCGCCATCTTCCGGCGGGGACAACGGCCCGTCCGAGGGCGGTGCGGGCGGGTCCCCGGCCGCGATTTCCTCGTCCGGGTCCTCGGCCTGATCGCCGCCGAGATCCAGCGCGTCCCCCGCCTCGGAGGGTTCCTCCTCGATCAGCAGCGCCGAAGCGGTCACCGCCGCCTGCGCCGGATCGACCTGCGGACGGGCACGTGCCGCAGGCTCCAGCACGAAGACCGGCTCGCCCGGATAGAGATCCGGGGCAGGAGTCGCGCAATAGCCCTGCCCCTCGAACCCGTATTGCATGGCGAAATCGTGGGCCTCGCGCAGGGTCTGCCGGGCCACGGCGGCGACGCGCACGCTGTCGCCGTCGCCCTCCCAGTCGAAGGCCAGGTCGTCGATGGCATAGGGGGTCAGCCCGTCCAGCGCCCGGCCCACGGCGCGCGCGCGGTCGGCGCCGGGCGCGACGGTCAGCGTGGTATAAAGGATCTGGTCGTCGGGAATGACCAGCGTGACCGGCAGCGCCGCCTCGATTCCGGCGCCGGTCGCCATGGCGCGCAGGCGGGTGAATTCCTCGCGGAAGCTGGCGGAAGCGAAATCGACCGAACCCAGATGCCGCCAGTTCGCGCCGCCCTGACCGCCGGTCCGGTCGCGGCGCTGCAGATGCACGGCATCCTCGCTGAAAGAGAGAGCGTATTCGGTAACGGAATCAAGCGACATCGACAGGCTTTGCTTTCGGTTCCGGGCGCCGGGGCGCATCTTGGTCATTGGTCCCTTCGGACTAACCCAGAACGCGATCCGTGAAAAGCAGAACACCGGATTGTGAGGCATCCGGAACGAAATTCCGGGGTTATACGGGCTCATGAGGACAATCGCGCGACCGCACCGCTCCGGCGCGCCAAGGAGAAACCACCCGATGCCCCAATTCCGACCCCTGATCGCCGCCGCGACGCTGATCGTTCTGGGCGCTGGCCCGCTGCTCGCGCAGCCCGCCCCGCCCGACGCCCCGCCGCTGCCCGCACCTATGGGACATCATGGCATGAAACATTCCCCCATCGCCCGGCTGACCGTGACCGGCCAGGGCCAGGCCACGGCCCAGCCCGACATGGCCACGATCACCCTGGGCGTCAGCACCCGCGCCGCCACCGCCGCCGAGGCCATGGCGCAGAACGCCGAACAGCAGGCCAAGGTCATCGAGGCGCTGAAGGCCGAGGGCATCGAGGCGCGCGACATCCAGACCTCGGGGCTGAACCTGTCGCCGGTGATCGACTATCAGGACGGCCAGCCGCCGAAACTGACCGGCTACGGCGCGCAGAACAGCGTCACCGTGCGGGTGCGCGACATCGCCGGGCTGGGCGCGGTGCTGGACAAGCTGGTTGCCTCGGGCGCCAATGAGATCAGCGGCATCGGCTTCTCGCGCGAGGACATGGCCGAGGCCGAGGACCAGGCCCGCATCGAGGCGGTGGCGGATGCGCGCCGCCGCGCCGAGGTGATGGCCGAGGCGGCAGGGATGCGGCTCGGCCGGCTGATCTCGCTGTCGGATGTGCAGATGGGCGGCGGGCCGCGGCCGATGATGGCCATGCGCGCCGAGGCGGCCGGCGCCGCCGACACGCCGATCGAGGCGGGCGAGCTGGCCGTCAGCGCCAATGTCACCGCCGTCTTCGCCATGCAGCCGGCCGATGCACCGGAAGGCGGCGAGCCGCCGGCGCCCGAGGGCGAAGGCGAGGCCGAGGAAGCCCCGGCGAACTGACCAAGGCGGGCGGCGCAGCGATGCGCCGCCCGTTCCGCCTCAGGCAGTGGCGGCGGCCAGCGCCTGATCCAGGTCGGCGATGATGTCCGCTGCGTCCTCGATGCCGATCGACAGCCGCACCACATCCGGCCCCGCCCCGGCCGCGATCTTCTGCTCGTCCGTCAGCTGGCTGTGCGTGGTCGAGGCGGAATGGATCACCAGCGAGCGCGAGTCGCCCAGATTCGCCACGTGGCTGAACAGCTTGAGGTTGTCGACCAGCTTCACCGCCGCGTCATAGCCGCCCCTGATCGCAAAGGTGAACAGCGCCCCCGCCCCCTTGGGATAGACCCGCCGCGCCGTTGCGTTCCAGGGCGACGACGCCAGCCCCGCATAGGTGACCGAGGTGACGCGCGGATCCTTCTCCAGCCATTCCGCGACCTTCTGCGCATTCTCGACATGGCGCGCCATGCGCAGGCCCAGCGTCTCGATGCCCATCAGCGTGTAATGCGCGGCCTGCGGGTTCATGGTCATGCCCAGGTCGCGCAGCCCGATGGCGATGCCGTGGAAGGTATAGGCCAGCGCGCCGAAGGTCTCGTGGAACCTCAGCCCGTGATAGGCGGGCTCGGGTTCCGACAGGCTGGGGAACTTGCCCGAGGCCGACCAGTCGAACTTGCCCGAATCCACGATCACGCCGCCGGTCACCGTGCCGTTGCCGGTCATGTATTTGGTCAGGCTGTGCACGACCAGCGTCGCGCCCATCTCGATGGGCTTGCACAGCCAGGGCGTGGCCAGGGTGTTGTCGACGATCAGCGGCAGGCCGGCCTCGTCCGCAACCTTCGCGACCGCCGGGATATCGGTGACATAACCGCCGGGATTGCTGATCGATTCACAGAAGATGGCGCGGGTGTCGTCGTCGATGGCGGCGCGCAGCGCGTCGAGATCGTCCAGGTCGACGAATTTGCACGACCAGCCGAAGCGCCTGATGGTCTGGCTGAACTGGGTGATGGTGCCGCCGTAAAGCCGGGTCGAGGCGATGATGTTCCGCCCCGGTCCCATCAGCGGGAACAGCGCCATGATCTGCGCCGCATGGCCCGAGGAGCAGCAGACCGCGCCGGCCCCGCCCTCCAGCCCGGCCACGCGCGCCTGCAGCGCCGCGACGGTCGGGTTGGTCAGGCGGGAATAGATATAGCCGACCTCCTGCAGGCCGAAGAGCCGCGCGGCATGGGCGGCGTCCTTGAAGACAAAGGCGGTGGTCTGATAGATCGGCACCTGCCGCGCCCCGGTCGCCGGGTCGGGCGCGCTGCCTGCATGGATGGCGGTGGTGTCGAAACCCCAATTCTCGGACATGGAAACTCTCCCCTGGTTCGGGGCAGAGACTAGGCGCAAGCCATGGCGGAAATCCACGGAAATCGGCGCCAGGCCGCGCGGAAAGAACACCATGATGTCGCAGGAAGTCCCTGGAGAAAGACCGTTTTCCAGAATGCTTTCCCAAGGAAAGCCTTCCATCTCGCCGGCGTCTTTCCTGCCCCGGCATGCGCGGCTTCAGGACCTCCGGCACCGCTGCGGGGACCGTCTCCAGCCCTTCTTTCTTGCCCAAATATCCTGGGGGAGTCCCGCAGGGACGGGGGCAACGCCCCCTCTCGCCCGGCACGGACCGCCAGCGGATGCCATGCCCCTTAGGGCTGACGCCGCGATCACGCGCAAGCACTTGATATGCAAGGGAAATATGGTGCGGTCGAGAAGACTCGAACTTCCACTCCGGTTAAGGAACAGCGACCTCAACGCTGCGCGTCTACCAATTCCGCCACGACCGCACGTCCGTAGGCCCGCGTCTCATAGACGCTTGCGCGGCGGATGAAAAGGGCATTTTTTCGCCCGCCGCGGGTTTCTTTTCACTCGGCCGCGACCGCCGCCTGCGGGGTGTAGTTCAGGATCGGCGCCAGCCAGCGTTCCGCCTCGCGCACCGACATGCCCTTTCGCTCGGCATAGTCCAGCACCTGGTCGTGCTCGACCTTGGCGACGCCGAAATAATAGGCCTCGGGATGGCCGATATAGAGGCCCGAGACCGAGGCGCCGGGCCACATCGCCATCGACTCGGTCAGCTCGACCCCGGTCGCCGCGGTGGCGTCGAGCAGCCGGAACAGCGTCACCTTCTCGGTATGGTCGGGCTGGGCCGGATAGCCGGGCGCCGGGCGGATGCCCTTGTAGGGCTCGGCGATCAGTTCCTCGGGGGTGAAGCTTTCCTCGGCATAGCCCCAGTATTGCCGCCGCACCCGTTCATGCATCATCTCGGCCAGCGCCTCGGCGAAGCGGTCGGCCAGCGCCTGCACCAGGATGGCCGAGAAATCGTCATGCGCGGCCTTGAACCGGTCGGCGATCTGCTGCTCCTCGCCGCCCGCTGTCACGACGAAACCGCCGACATAGTCGCGGATGCCCTCGGGGGCGACGAAATCGGCCAGCGCCACGTTCGGGCGGCCGTCGCGCTTGCTCACCTGCTGGCGCAGGGTGTGCAGGGTCGCCAGCGGGGCGGCGCGATCCTCGCCGGTGAACAGCCGGATGTCGTCGCCGACCCGGTTCGCCGGCCAGAAGCCGACGACCGCGCGCGGGCGGAACCATTGCTCGTCGATGATGCGCTGCAGCATGGCCTGCGCATCGGCAAAGAGCTGCCGCGCCACCGCGCCCTGCTTCTCGTCCTCGAGGATGCGCGGATAGACGCCCTTCAGCTCCCAGGTCTGGAAGAACGGCGTCCAGTCGATATAGCGGGCGATCTCGGCCAGGTCGAAATCCTCGATCACCCGCGGGCCGAGGAATTCCGGCGTCCTGGCCTCGAACCCCGACCAGTCGATCCGCAGCGCATTCCCGCGGGCGGCTGCCAGCGGCAGGCGCTTCTTGTCCGCCTCGGCCCGGGCGTGCTTGTTGGCCACGTCCATGTATTCGCTGCGGATCGTCTCGACATAGGCATTTTTCTGGCCGGACAGCAGGCTGCCCACCACCCCCACCGCGCGGCTGGCGTCGGTGACATAGACCGCCTGGCCCCTGGCATAGCGCGGATGGATCTTGACGGCGGTATGCACGCGCGACGTGGTGGCGCCGCCGATCAGCAGCGGGATGTCGAAACCCTCGCGCTCCATTTCGCTCGCAACATGCACCATCTCGTCCAGCGAGGGGGTGATGAGGCCGGACAGGCCGATGATGTCCACCTTCTCGGCCTTGGCGGTTTCCAGGATCCTGGTCGCCGGCACCATCACGCCCAGGTCGATGATCTCGTAATTGTTGCAGGCCAGCACGACGCCGACGATGTTCTTGCCGATGTCGTGCACGTCGCCCTTGACCGTCGCCATCAGCACCTTGCCGGCGCTCGAGGAACCGCCCGCGCCGCCCGCCGCGGCCTTCTCGGCCTCCATATGGGGCAGCAGATGCGCCACGGCCTGCTTCATCACCCGGGCCGATTTCACCACCTGCGGCAGGAACATCTTGCCCGAGCCGAAAAGATCGCCCACGACGTTCATGCCCGCCATCAGCGGCCCCTCGATCACGTGCAGCGGGCGCTCGGCCTTCAGCCGCGCCTCCTCGGTATCCTCGTCGATATATTCGGTGATGCCGTTGACCAGGGCGTGTTCCAGCCGCTTCTCGACCGGCCAACTGCGCCAGGTCAGGTCCTTTTCGCGCGCCTTGGCGCCGCCTTCGCCGCGGAAGCGCTCGGCGATCTCCAGCATGTTCTCGGTCGCGGTGCCGCCGGCCCTGGGCTTGCGGTTCAGCACCACGTCCTCGCAGGCCTCGCGCAGGCCCGGGTCGATCTGGTCATAGACCGCCAGCTGGCCGGCATTGACGATGCCCATGTCCATCCCCGCCTGGATGGCGTGATAGAGGAACACGGCATGCATCGCCTCGCGCACCGGCTCGTTGCCGCGGAAGCTGAAGCTGAGGTTCGAGACCCCGCCCGAGACATGCACATGTGGCAGGGACTGGGTGATGCGCCGGGTTGCGCCGATGAAATCGAGCCCGTAATTGTCATGCTCCTCGATGCCCGTCGCCACCGCGAAGATGTTCGGGTCGAAGATGATGTCCTCGGGCGGGAAACCGACCTCGTTCACCAGCAGGTCATAGGCGCGCGCGCAGATCTCGACCTTGCGGTTCTCGGTATCGGCCTGGCCCGTCTCGTCGAAGGCCATCACCACCACGGCGGCGCCGTAGCGCCGGCAAAGCCGGGCCTGGGCCAGGAAGCTCTCCTCGCCCTCCTTGAGGCTGATCGAGTTCACGATGGCCTTGCCCTGCACGCATTTCAGCCCGGCCTCGATCACCTCCCATTTCGAGCTGTCGACCATCACCGGCACGCGGGCGATGTCCGGCTCGGCCGCGATCAGGTTCAGGTAGTCGATCATCGCCTGCTTCGAATCGATCAGCCCCTCGTCCATGTTGACGTCGATGATCTGGGCGCCGTTCTCGACCTGGTCGCGGGCCACGTCCAGCGCCGCGGCATAGTCGCCGTTGGTGATCAGCTTGCGGAATTTCGCGGACCCGGTGACATTCGTCCGCTCGCCCACGTTGACGAAGGGGATGTCGTCGGTCTTGACGAAGGGCTCCAGCCCCGACAGGCGCAGGCGCGGCTCGATCTCGGGGATCGCGCGCGGCGGCAGGTCGGCCACGGCGCGGGCGATGGCGGCGATATGCTCGGGGGTCGAGCCGCAGCAGCCGCCGACCACGTTCACCAGCCCCTCGCGGGCGAATTCGGCGACCTGCGCGGCCATCTCCTCGGGCGATTCGTCGTATTGGCCCATCTCGTTCGGCAGGCCGGCATTGGGATAGGCGCAGATCAGCGTGTCGGCGACGCCGGAAAGCTCGGCCAGATGCGGGCGCATGGCTGCGGCGCCGAGCGCGCAGTTCAGCCCGATGGTGACCGGCGCGGCATGGCGCATGGAATACCAGAAGGCGGTCGGGGTCTGGCCCGAAAGCGTGCGCCCGGACAGGTCGGTGATGGTGCCCGAGATCATCACCGGCAGGCGCTGGCCCTTCTCCTCGAACACCTCCTCGCAGGCAAAGATCGCGGCCTTGGCGTTCAGCGTGTCGAAGATGGTCTCGATCAGGATCAGGTCGGCGCCGCCGTCGACCAGCCCGCGCAGCTGCTCGGCATAGGCGATGCGCAGATCGTCGAAGGTGACGGCGCGATAGCCGGGATTGTTCACGTCCGGGCTGATGGAGGCGGTGCGGTTGGTCGGCCCCAGCGCGCCGGCGACCCAGCGCGGCCGCCCGTCCTCGGCGGTGGCACGGTCCAGCGCCCGGCGCGCGATGCGGGCACCGTGGAGGTTCAGATCGTAAACCGCGGATTCCATGCCGTAATCGGCCTGGGCGATGGTGGTCGAGGAAAAGGTGTTGGTCTCGACGATATCGGCGCCCGCCTTGGCATAGCGGTAATGGATCTCCTCGATCGCCTTGGGCTGGGTCAGGTTCAACAGGTCGTTGTTGCCCTGCTGGGGATGCTCGCCCGGCGCGGGCGGATGGCAGCCGCAGGCGCAGCCGCCGCCATGGCCGCGGAAATCGTCTTCCTTCAGGCCAAGCTGCTGGATCTGCGTCCCCATCGCGCCGTCGAGGATCAGGATACGGTCGCGCGCAGCCGCGCGCAGGGCGTCGAAGACGGGGGAAAGGGGCAAGGTCATGTGTCGGTCCGCGCGTTTCACTGAATGTGCTGTATAACCACAGTTCTTCCGTTAGTGAAATTCAACATCTGCAGAATGATCATGCACAGGATTCATCATCGGATGCTCGTGCTTCTTTCTTGTGGAAATATCCTCGGGGGTGTGGGGGCAGACAGCCCCCACCGCGACGGCCCGGCCGGAACCGACCGCGCCCCCTTGCGACGGCCCCTCGCCCGGACTATCTCGCCGCACATGACCGAATGGATCACCGCCCCCGGCCTGACCGATTACCGCGAAGCCACAGCCTTCATGGAGGCGCGCGCCGCCGCCATCGCCGAGGGCCGGGCGGGCGAGCTGGTCTGGCTGGTCGAGCATCCGCCGCTCTACACCGCCGGCACCTCGGCCCGTGCCACCGACCTGCTGGAGGCGCGCTTCCCGGTGCACGAGACCGGGCGCGGCGGGCAATATACCTATCACGGGCCCGGCCAGCGCGTCGTCTATGTCATGCTGGACCTGAACCGCCGCGGCCGCGACGTGCGCGCCTTCGTCAAGGCGCTCGAATCCTGGGTCATCGACGCGCTGGCCGAGTTCAACCTGAAGGGCGAGATCCGCGACGGCCGGGTCGGCGTCTGGATCGCCCGGCCCGACAAGGCGCCCCTGTCCGACGGCTCCATGCGCGAGGACAAGATCGCCGCCATCGGCGTCAAGCTGCGCAAATGGGTCAGCTTCCACGGCATCGCCATCAACGTGGAGCCGGAGCTGAGCCATTATGCCGGCATCGTGCCCTGCGGCATCCAGGGGCACGGCGTGACCAGCCTGGTCGACATGGGCCTGCCGGTCGGCATGGGCGATCTGGACGACGCGCTGCGCCGCACCTTCCCGCGGAACTTCCCGCCGCTCGCCGGCTGATTTTCGCCCTGCGACATATTCACCCTTGCCGGTTCTGCGACCTTTTTCCGGTATTCCGCAGGCTTGACGCATGATAGCCCTGTCTGGCGGGAAGCGGAGAGGTCCGACCCCGGAGGAGAACGATACCCAGAGGAAACGCGATGAAGATCAGCATCTACGCCACTCTCGCCGCAATCAGCCTCGCCCTGCCTGCCGCCGCCCAGGATGCGGGCGACCCGGCCAAGGGCGAGAACGAGTTCAAGAAATGCAAGGCCTGCCACATGGTCCAGGCCCCGGACGGCACCGACATCGTCAAGGGCGGCAAGACCGGGCCGAACCTCTACGGCGTGGTCGGGCGCCAGGCCGGCACCGAAGAAGGTTTCAAATATTCCGAGGCGCTGATCAAGCTGGGCGAGGCCGGCGAGGTCTGGACCACGGAGGACCTGGCCGGCTACATCACCGACCCGAACAAATATGTCGAGGAAAAGGTGGGCGACAAGTCGCTCAAGACCAAGATGACCTTCAAGCTGGCGAAGAACCAGGCCGATATCGTGGCCTTCCTCGCGCAGCATTCGCCCGATGCGGGGGGCGAGGCAGGCGCCGAGGCGGAACCGGCCGAAGCCGAAGCGAACTGACGCCTTCGCCGCCGCGAAGGCCCGGCAATCACGCCCCCGGCGCGCCGCAAAAGCGCACGGGGGCGTGTTTTTTACTGCTTTCCGCGCATTGCGAGGGGTAGGATTGTGGTCTAGAACCAACGTGAGTCCGCCGGCCCCCGCGCCGGCCAGCCGCATGTCTAGGGAGTCCACGCATGGCAGACGCAGCCGTTCACGGCCACGGTGACCATCATGACACCCGCGGGTTCTTCACCCGCTGGTTCATGTCAACAAACCACAAGGATATCGGTATCCTGTACCTGTTCACGGCCGGCGTCGTCGGCCTGATCTCGGTATGCTTCACCGTCTACATGCGGATGGAGCTGCAGCATCCCGGCGTGCAATACATGTGCCTCGAAGGCGCCCGCTTCATCGCCGACGCCTCGGCGGAATGCACCCCGAACGGCCATCTGTGGAACGTCATGATCACCTATCACGGCGTGCTCATGATGTTCTTCGTCGTCATCCCGGCCCTGTTCGGCGGTTTCGGCAACTATTTCATGCCGCTGCACATCGGCGCCCCGGACATGGCCTTCCCGCGGCTGAACAACCTTTCCTACTGGATGTATGTCTGCGGCGTCGCGCTGGGGATCGCCTCGCTTCTGGCGCCGGGCGGCTCGGACCAGCCGGGCTCGGGCGTGGGCTGGGTGCTCTACCCGCCGCTCTCGACCACCGAGTCGGGCTATTCCATGGATCTGGCGATCTTTGCCGTCCACGTCTCGGGCGCCAGCTCGATCCTGGGCGCGATCAACATCATCACCACCTTCCTGAACATGCGCGCCCCCGGCATGACGCTGTTCAAGGTGCCGCTGTTCGCCTGGTCGGTCTTCATCACCGCCTGGCTGATCCTGCTGTCGCTGCCGGTCCTGGCGGGCGCCATCACCATGCTGCTGATGGACCGCAACTTCGGCACGCATTTCTTCGACCCCGCGGGCGGCGGCGACCCGGTGCTCTACCAGCACATCCTGTGGTTCTTCGGCCACCCCGAGGTCTATATCATCATCCTGCCCGGCTTCGGCATCATCAGCCACGTGATCTCGACCTTCGCGCGCAAGCCGATCTTCGGCTACCTGCCGATGGTGCTGGCCATGGCGGCGATCGGCATCCTGGGCTTCGTAGTCTGGGCGCACCACATGTATACCGCCGGCATGTCGCTGACCCAGCAGGCCTATTTCATGCTGGCGACCATGACCATCGCCGTGCCGACCGGCATCAAGGTCTTTTCGTGGATCGCCACCATGTGGGGCGGCTCGATCGAGTTCAAGACGCCGATGCTCTGGGCCTTCGGCTTCCTGTTCCTGTTCACCGTCGGCGGCGTGACCGGCGTGGTGCTGAGCCAGGCGCCGCTGGACCGGGTCTATCACGACACCTATTACGTCGTGGCCCACTTCCACTATGTGATGTCGCTGGGCGCGGTCTTCGGCATCTTCGCCGGGGTCTATTACTGGATCGGCAAGATGTCGGGCCGGCAATATCCGGAATGGGCGGGCCAGCTGCATTTCTGGATGATGTTCATCGGCTCGAACCTGATCTTCTTCCCGCAGCACTTCCTGGGCCGCCAGGGCATGCCGCGGCGCTATATCGACTATCCGGTCGAGTTCGCCTACTGGAACAACATCTCGTCGATCGGCGCCTATATCTCCTTCGCGTCCTTCCTGTTCTTCATCGGCATCGTGTTCTACACGCTCTTCGCCGGCAAGCGCGTCAACGTGCCGAACTACTGGAACGAGCATGCCGACACGCTGGAATGGACCCTGCCCTCGCCGCCGCCCGAGCACACCTTCGAGCAGCTGCCGAAGCGCGAGGACTGGGATCGCGCACACGCGCACTGATCCGATGCCCTATGCATGGCACGATACGGCCCCGGAGGATTCCGGGGCCGTTTCCTATCGGCTGGAAGTCTGGCCGCATCGCTCGCTGCCGCGGCGCGGCTTCGTCTGGGTGATCGGCCTGACCGCCGCCGGGCTGGCGCTGCCCCTGCTGGCGGTGGTCGGCACGACGGTGCTGTGGGGGCTGCTGCCCTTTGCCGCGCTGGCGGTCTGGGCGCTGTGGCACGCCATCCGGCGCAGCTATGGCACCGCGCATGAGGTGATGCTGCTCGACCGCGACCGGCTGATCCTGACCCGCAGCGATCCGGGACGCGAGGACCGGATCTGGCGGACCAACCCCTATTGGGTGCGCGCGAGCCTGCGGCCGGGCGGGCCGGTCGAGGATTACCTGGTGCTGACCGACGGCAAGCGCGAGGTCGAGCTGGGCGCCTTCCTCTCGCCCGAGGAACGGCTGGCCTTGCGGGACGAGCTGCAGCGGCGGCTGGCCGGGTTGCGGGGCTAGCATCGCGCTTGGGCCAAGGCGCTCGGGCGGATCGATGGCAGGACCATCCATATGCGCCAGCATATCGGCCGCCTGCGAATGACTCGTCTTTCGGCTATCGGCGGGCCATGCGGTGGCGCAACAAGTCCGGAATATATGCATTCGGCCGAGCGCGCCCTGTCATTGACGCGCTCTGCGAATGGAAACCGCCCGGGGATCTTCCCGGGCGGACATCCGTTCAGGTGCAGATCGGATGCGCCGGGCGGTCAGAACCGGAAACCTGCCAGGATCTGCGTGCTTTCGCCGGTCGCGCGCAGGCCGATGGTGAAGCTTTGCATGGACAGGGTCACGACCGCGCCGAAGTTGCCCTTGTAGTCGGTATCCGGTTCCGCATCTGCATAGCACTGATAGCCGAGATAGGAATCGGGACAATCCGCGAAGGATTCCCGCGCCCCAAGCAAAAGCGCCGCATCCGCGCGGAAACGCCCGTTATCCATCACATTGCCGCCGATCAGGAAGTTATACGATGTCGCCTGTTTCGGCCGGTCGTTCATTCCCCAGGTCGAATCGAGCATGGTTCCCTCGCGACCGATATCAAAGCCGAGAATCAGTTTGCTGTCGGCCCGCTGATGCATGAAGCCAATCGAAAACGGCGTGTCGTCGTTTTCCAGCGGAGCATCGCCGTCGGCGCGTCCCGCCCCGATATAGAAGGTGTTGCGCAGGGCCGATCCCCGCTGGCCGTAATCGTCTTGCGCATGGGCAAAACCCGCGGAAATGGCAAGCGGCAGGCAAAGGCACAGAATTCCAGAAATCTTCATATTGCTACTCATTGTCTTCACGAAGGCGGCTTTCCCCTAGCAGGGAAAATTCCACGGAAGAACCGGACATTTCGCGCAATTCTTCGCAATTTTTAACGGCATAGGACGGATTTCCCGCGCGGGGGTTCAACCAGATGAAAAAAAGGCCCGCGCGCGGCGGGCCTTTCTTCCTGGGGCGGCTGGGGAGGAGGTCAGCCGTCCACCCGGATCACCTTGTTTTCGGGGTCGTAGGGGCTGTCCTCGGTCACCACCGCGTCCCACAGCTGGCGCTGCATGCGAAGCTTGAGCCGGGTGCCCGGCTCGGCCAGATCGGGGCGGACATAGCCCATGCCGATGGACTTGCCGAAGGCCGCCGACCAGCCGCCCGAGGTCAGCCGCCCGATCTTCTCGGTCCCCTCCGGGGTGTAAAGCGCCTCGCGGCCCCAGGGGTCGGCATCGTCCGGCCCGTCGATCAGCAGCGTCACGCATTTCGAGCGGATGCCCTTCGCCAGCATCGCCTGCTTGCCGTTGAATTCCTTGTCCAGATCGACGAAGCGGTCCAGGCCCGCCTCGAGCGGCGTCGCGTCGCGGCCCAGTTCGGTGCCGAAGGCGCGATAGGATTTCTCCTGGCGCAGCCAGTTCTGGGCGCGGGCGCCGACCAGCTTCAGCCCATGCTTCTCGCCCGCCGCGACCAGCTGGTCCCAGAGATAGCGGCCGAACTCGATCGGGTGATGCAACTCCCAGCCCAGCTCGCCGGTATAGGCGACGCGGATGGCGCGGACGGGGCACATGCCCAGCTCGATATTGCGCATCGACAGCCAGGGGAAACGCTTGTTGCCCAGCACCGTCGCGGGGTCGGCGTCGCGCACCAGCTCTTTGAGGATGGCGCGGCTGTTCGGGCCGGCGAGGGCGAAGACGCCCCATTGCGTGGTGACGTCCTGCACGATCACCTGGCCGAATTCGCCCTCCATCTCCTCGGCCATCTTGCGCAGGTGGTCGCCGTCGTAATCTGCCCAGGCACCGGCCGAGATCAGGTAGTAGTCGTCCTCGGCCAGCCGCACGATGGTGTATTCGGTCCGCGTCGTGCCGGCCTCGGTCAGGGCATAGGTCAGGTTGATGCGGCCGACCTTGGGCAGCTTGTTGGTGGTGAACCAGTCAAGGAAGGCCGTCGCCCCCTTGCCATGGACGCGATGCTTGGCGAAGGCCGAGGCGTCGATCAGCCCGGCGGCACCCCGGATCGCCTCGGCCTCGGCCTTGGCATATTGCCACCAGCCGCCGCGGCGGAAGCTGCGGCTGGCATGGTCGTCGAAACCGGCGGGCGCGTAATAGTTCGGCCGCTCCCAGCCGTTCACCTGGCCGAATTGCGCGCCGGCTTCCTTCTGCCGGTCATAGGCGGGCGCGGTGCGCAGCGGGCGGCAGGCTTCGCGCTCCTCGTCGGGGTGGTGCAGGACGAAGACGTGCTCATAGGATTCCTCGTTCTTGCGCGCGGCGTATTCGGTGGTCATCCAGCCGCCGAAGCGACGGGGATCGAGGCTCGCCATGTCGATCTCGGCCTCGCCCTCGGTCATCATCTGCGCCAGGTAATGGCCGGTGCCGCCCGCGGCGGTGATGCCGAAGCTGAAGCCCTCGGCCAGCCACATGTTGCGCAGGCCGGGCGCCGGGCCGACCAGCGGGTTGCCGTCGGGCGTGTAGCAGATCGGGCCGTTGAAATCGTCCTTGAGGCCCACGGTTTCCGAGGTGGGAAGCCGGTGGATCATCGACATGTATTCCTCTTCGATCCGCTCCAGATCCAGCGGGAACAGGTCGGCGCGGAAGCTTTCCGGCACGTCGTAGAGGAAGCGCGCCGGGGCATTGCGCTCATAGGGGCCCAGGATCCAGCCGCCGCGTTCCTCGCGGACATACCATTTGGCGTCCGCATCGCGCAGCACCGGGTGCTCGGGGTTGCCCTCGGCGCGCCATTTGACCAGCGCCGGGTCGGGCTCGGTCACGATATACTGGTGCTCGACCGGGATGGCGGGGATCTTGATGCCCAGCAGCCGCGCGGTGCGCTGCGCATGGTTGCCGGTCGCGGTCACGACATGTTCGGCGCGGATCTCGAACTGCTCGCCCGAGGGGACCAGGTTGCCGCCCTTCTCGACCATCTTCTCGCAGGTGACGATCCATTCCTCGCCGGTCCATCGGTAGCCGTTGACCTGGATCTTGCGCTCGATGCTGGCGCCCGCCATGCGCGCGGCCCGCGCCATGGCCTGGGTGACGTCGGCGGGGTTGATATAGCCGTCGGTCGGGTGGAACAGCGCGCCCTTCAGGTCCTCGGTGCGGACGAGCGGCCAGCGGTCCTTGATCTGCTGGGGGGTCAGGAATTCATGCTCGATGCCCACCGTCTCGGCGGTGGCGGAATAGAGCATGTATTCGTCCATCCGCGCATCGGTCTGCGCCATGCGCAGGTTGCCGCAGCGGGTAAAGCCGGCGTTCAGCCCGGTCTCGGCCTCGAGCCCGGCATAGAGCTTGACCGAATAGTCGTGAATATGGCTGGTCGCATAGCCCATGTTGAACAGCGGCAGCAGGCCCGCGGCATGCCAGGTCGAGCCCGCCGTCAGCTCGTCCCGCTCGACCAGCATCGTCTCCCAGCCCGCACGCGCCAGATGCAGCGCGATGCCGCAGCCGACGGCGCCGCCTCCGACCACAAGGGCCTTCACATGGGTTTTCATCGCAAGCGACTCCTTATTCCGCGCATGGGCTACCTGTGCCGATTAGAGCCCGAACCGCGCGCCGGGCCCGCATTCCCGGCGACATGTTCTTGGCCAAAAACGACATGGCGCATCCGGGCGGTCCGGCAAAGCAAACGCCCCGGAAAACCGGGGCGCATCGTCACAGCATCGAGGGCACCACAAGGTCCGGCGGCCGGTGGCCGTCGGCAAAGGTCTTGATGTTGATGATCACCTTCTCGCCCATCTCGATGCGGCCCTCGATGGTGGCCGAGCCCATATGCGGCAGCAGCACGACATTGGGCAGCTCGCGCAGCCGCGGGTTGATCTCGTGCCCATGCTCGAAAACGTCGAGGCCGGCGCCGGCGATCTCGCCCGTGCGCAGCATCCGGGTCAGGGCGTTCTCGTCGATCACCTCGCCGCGCGAGGTGTTGATGACCACGGCCGAGGGCTTGAGCAGCTTCAGCCGCCGCGCATTCAGCAGGTGGAAGGTCGAGGGCGTATGCGGCGCGTTCACCGAGATGATGTCCATGCGCGCCAGCATCTGGTCCAGGCTTTCCCAATAGGTGGCCTGCAGCTCGGCCTCGATCTCGGGGCGCAGGCGGCGGCGGTTGTGGTAATGCACCTGCATGCCGAAGACATTGGCGCGCCGCGCCACCGCCTGGCCGATGCGTCCCATGCCGAGGATGCCCAGGCGCCGGCCGCCCAGCCGCCCGCCCAGATGCGCGGTCGGCGACCAGCCCTTCCAGCGGCCGGCCTGCATCTCGGCCATGCCCTCGGGCAGGCGGCGGGTCACGCCCAGGATCAGCGCCATGACCACATCCGCCGTGTCCTCGGTCACCACGCCGGGCGTGTTGGTGACCAGGATGCCGCGCTGGCGGGCGGAATGGACGTCGATATGGTCCACGCCGGCGCCGTAATTGGCGATCAGCTTCAGCTTCTCGCCCGCCTGGGCCAGCATGGCGGCGTCGATATGGTCCGTCACCGTCGGCACCAGCACGTCCGAGACGCGCATGGCGGCAACCAGCTCGTCGCGACTCATCTTGCGGTCGTCGGCGTTCAGCGACACGTCGAAAAGCTCGGACATCCGGGTCTCGACCGCCTCGGGCAGGCGGCGGGTCACGGTAACTTTAAGGCGCGAGCGGGTCGGATCGGTCGCTTGGACGGCTGGCATGGTCGCTCCTCTCTTCCAAAGCCGGGCGGCTTTTGGCAAAGTGCCCGCGATGCGGGGCAGGCACAAGACCCCGAACAAGCAGGACGGGCAGATGAAGCAAGGACAGGCCTGGCTCGGCGCCGCGATATTGGCGGCGGCGACGTGTCTCGGGACGGCAACGCTGGCGCAAACCACCGATCCGGGCGAGAACCTGGACGCCAGGCAGGTGCCCGGGGTTTCCGCCGATGCGGCGATCAGTCGCCATCAGGACGGCAAGCGCGACCCGAACCGCGGGTCGGTGACCAACCTGCCGCTGCCGCGCTATGTCAGCCTGAAGGGCGGCGAGGGCAATGCCCGGCGCGGCCCCAGCCTGTCGCATCGCATCGACTGGGTGTTCCGCCATGCCGGCATGCCGCTGCGCGTGGTGGCCGAGTTCGGCCATTGGCGCCGGGTCGAGGATCAGGACGGCGCCGGCGGCTGGGTGCATTATTCGCTGCTGTCGGGCGTGCGCACCGCCATCGTGACCAAGGACATGCTGGACCTGCTGGCGCGGCCCGATCCGCGCGGCAACGTGGTGGCGCGGGCCGAGGCGGGGGCCATCGTGCGGCTGCATGAATGCACCGTCGACTGGTGCCGGGTCTCGGGCGGCGGCGAAAAGGGCTGGGTGCCCAAGACCGCGATCTGGGGCGTGGACGCGGACGAGATCCGCGACTGAGCGGGCCGCGGGACCGCCGCCGCTCAGCCGGCCTTGCGGATCACCACATGCCCCAGCGAGATGCGCATCCAGTCGAAGCGCGAGGCGCGCGGCGTGCCGGTGCCGAAACTCGGATGGGTCATGTCCTCGGCCCCGCATTCGTCGACCAGTTCCTTGACGAAACCGACCATGCCGCGGTCGTGGCCGTGGAAGCGCCGCCGCACCAGGTTCCAGCGCATCCAGCCGGTCGCCTTGCGCAGCGGATAGACCGCCTGCACCAGCCCCGATTTGTGCAGCCGGTCAAGCAGCCTTTCATGGGCGGAAAGCTCCGGCGGGTGGGGGCGATAATGCTTCCCGTCCGGATATTGCGGCCAATATCCGGTGCCCCAATCCTCGATGAAATAATATCCGCCCGGCTTGAGGTGGTTTTCAAAGAGATGCCAGAAACAGATGCGGGACAATTGCCCGACATGCGAGGCGTCGTCGATGATGACGTCGAAACCCTCGGGCGCACGCTCGGCCGCGATGCGGTCCAGCAGCGCCTTGTCCTGCTGCTCGCCGACATAGCAGCGCACCCGGCCGCTGTCGAAACGGGCGTCGCAGGGATTGATGTCCAACCCGGTGATTTCGGCATGGGGCAGCCAGGTTTCCCAGTATTTCAGCGAATCGCCGCGGGCAATGCCCAATTCCATGAATCTCAGCGGCTGATGCCTGAGAGGGCCGATATATCTTTCGTAATTCACGAAATAATGCTCGAGCCCCATCTTGTCGATCGGCACCTCGTCGACACTTTTCATCGAGACCACGTTGGAAACCGCCATGTCTTTCCCCTGTTGACCGATTGCCGGGAATTCTCCTCACGTCTGCTCGGGGAAAGGATAGGGTGCGCGCGGCCGGCCCAGCAAGGAATTCGCGTCCTCCTGCCGGAATATACGGGCCGACACCGCCTTATCCGCGTCGAGGGCCGTGGCGGCGCCCCTTGCGGTTGCAAGATCGGCGCAAGGAAGGCCGCCCCGCGGGAGGGGCGGCCGGTCGAGAGGCCGCGAACGGCCTTACATCGTCTGGCCGACCAGCGAATCGCTGCTGGCGGTGGCCCGCATGCATTGGTGATAGGTCAGGGTGATCGAATCCTCGGTCAGCCGCAGCACGCCGGGCCGGAGCTGCAGGTCGACGACCCGGTTGCCGCCGCTCGGCGAGCCGTCGCAGGACAGCGTCACGCGGGTGCGGTTCACCTGCTGTTCGGAATTCGCCACGGTGCAGGTCGAACCCGGGAAGATGAACTTGTTGCCGTCGATCACCAGGCTCTTGTCGCTGGCGACGTCGCCGCAATTCGATTCCAGCAGGTTGTAGGTGCCGTTCAGCGCATTGCTCTGCGCGATTGGGCCTGGCGTGGGTTCGGGATTGGCGGGGGCGGTCTGGTCGCAGGCCGCGACGATGCCCAGCGTGGCCACCGCGGCCACGGCAAAAAGCGGTTTGCGGAAAATCATGGTGGTCTCCCTTGTTGTCAGCCGGTCTCGGCCAGAAGGCCGCGTCCTTTCAACAAAGCGTGAACCCCCGGTTTTCGTTCCCTGAATTTCAACCAAAGTTCGTCGGCCGGCAAAGAATCGCCTTTGGAAAGAATCCATTGCTCCAGCCGCCGCGCGGTTTCCGGGTCGAAGGCGTCGCCCTTTTCCAGGAAAGCCTCGAAAGCGTCCGCATCCATCACCTCGGACCACATGTAGCTGTAATAGCCGGCGCTGTAGCCGTCGCCGGAAAACACATGCGCGAAATGCGGCGTGGCGTGGCGCATCGGAACAGCCGCCGGCGCGCCCAGATCGGCCAGCACCTCGGCCTGCCGCGCCATGGGGTCGGCAGGCGGCGCACCGCGATGGAAGGCCAGATCGACCAGCGCGCTTTCCAGATATTCGGTCGTGGCGAAACCCTGATCGGCATTGCGCGCCGCCAGGATGCGGTCGCGCAGATCGGCAGGCAGCGGCGCGCCGGTCTCGGCATGGCGGGCGTGGCGGTCCAGCACCTCGGGCTGTTCCAGCCAATGCTCGAACAGCTGGCTGGGCAATTCGACGAAATCCCGCGCGACCGAGGTGCCCGACATCGAGGGCCAGGTCACGTCCGACAGGATGTGATGCAGCGCGTGGCCGAATTCGTGGAACAGCGTATGCGCATCGTCCCAGGACAGATAGGCCGGCTGGCCATCCGCCTCGGGCGGGGTGAAGTTGCAGATATTGATGACGATGGGGCGCTGCCCGCCGCCGATCTTGTGCTGCTGCTGCAGCGAGGAACACCAGGCGCCCGAACGCTTGCTGGGCCGGGCGAAGTAATCGCCGACGAAGACGGCGAGGCGCCGGCCGTCGCGCGTCACCTCCCAGGCCCGGGCCTCGGGCGACCAGAGCGGCGCCTCGAACTCGCGCATCTCGATGCCGAACAGCCGCCGGGCCGTGTCGAAGACCGCGCCGAGCATGGCCTCCAGCGTCAGGTAGGGCTTGACCTCGGCCTCGTCCAGATCGTGCTCGGCCTTGCGCCGCCGCTCGGCGTAGAAGCGCCAGTCCCAGGGCTCCAGCGCGCCGTTCACCCCGTCCTCGCGCAGCATCTCGGTCAGCCGGGCGGCATCGGCCTCGACCCGGGCCCTGGCGGCGGCCCAGACCTCGGTCAGCAGCGCCTCGACGTTTTCGGCCGTCTTCGCCATCTCGGGCTCCAGCTTGTAGCTGGCGAAATCCGCATAGCCCAGAAGCCGGGCGCGCTCGTGGCGCAATTGCAGGATCTCGGCGGCGATGGGGCGGTTGTCCGTCGCGGCCCCGCCCGCGCCCTGGCCGGAACCGCGCGCGGTCCAGGCCCGCCAGGCAGCCTCGCGCAGGGCGCGTTCCTCGGAATATTCCAGGAAGGGCACGATCAGCGAGCGGTTCAGCGTCACCACCTGCCCCGGCATCCCGCGTTCTCGCGCCGCCGCCCGCATGGCGCGGACCAGCCAGTCCGGCAGGCCGGCCAGCTGGTCGTCGGCCATGGCCATGACGAAGTCGCGCTCGTCCGTCAGCACGTTCTGGGCGAATTCGGTGGACAGCACCGCCAGCCGTTCGCGGATCGCCATCATGCGCTCGCGCGCCGCGCCGGTCAGGCCCGCGCCGGCCCGGCGCAGCCCGCGCAGGGTCAGCTCGGTCAGGCGGCGGTCCTCGGGCGACAGCTCGTCGGCATCCTGCATCACCGCCTCGACCCGGTCGAACAGCCGCGGGTCCATGCTGACCTTGCTGCCATGCGCGGCCAGACGCGGGGCGATCCGGCGCTGCAGATCCTCGCGCGCCGGGTTGGAATCGACCCCGGTCAGGGTGAAGAAGACGGCGCAAAGCCGGTTCAGCGGCTCCTCGGCGGTTTCAAGCGCGGCGACGGTATTGCCGAAGCTGGGCGGCTCGGGATTGGCGGCGATGGCCTCGACCGCCTCTTCGGCCAGTTTCAGGCAGGCATCGAAGGCCGGGTCGAAATCCTCGTCGCGGATCAGGTCGAAACGCGGCAGGCCCAGGGGGCCGGTCCAATGCGTCAGTTCGGGGTTCATGCGAGCCTCCTTTTCCGGTTGGCCGCGAGTGTTTCAGCCTGCGCGGAAATGTCCAGAGCCGCAGGTCGGGCAATCGGCCCGTCGCGCGATCTTCATCAGCCGATTCTCGCCATAGAGCCCGTCAAAGATCAGCATGCGGCCGCGCAGGGGCTCGCCGCTGCCTGCAATCAGCTTGATCGCCTCCAGCGCCATCAGGCTGCCGACGACGCCCGGCAGCGGCCCGACGACGCCCGCCTCGGCGCAGGCCGGCGCAAGGCCCGGCGCCGGCGCCTGGGGGAAGGTGCAGGTCATGCAGGGGGCGCCGTTGCTGGGATCCCAGACCGTCACCTGCCCCTCCCATTGCGCGATGGCGCCGGCCACCAGCGGCACGCCCGCCGCGACGCAGGCCGCGTTCACCGCGACCCGCGAGGCGAATGTGTCGGTGCCGTCCAGCACCAGGTCGTGCTCGGCGACCAGTGCGGCATCGGCTTCGGTGACGCGGCGGTTCAGCGCCACGACCGCGACATGCGGGTTCAGCGCCAGCATCGCATCGCGCGCCGCCTCGGCCTTGGGACGGCTGTCGTCGGCGCTGCGGAAGATCACCTGCCGCTGCAGGTTCGACAGGCCGACGCGGTCGTCGTCGGCGACGGTGATCCGCCCGACGCCGGCCGCCGCCAGATACAGGCAGACCGGCGCCCCCAGCCCACCCGCGCCGACGACCAGCACGTGGGCGCGCTTCAGCGCCGCCTGTCCCGGCCCGCCCAGCTCGCGCAGCACGATATGGCGGGCATAGCGGTCCAGTTCAGGATCGGACAGCGGGCCGGATTGCGGGGGCGGTTGCGGGGATTCGGGCAGGGGGACGGCGCGGCGATGCAGCTGCCGCAGCAGCAGGCGATAGCCCAGCACCAGCGCCACCACGCCGCCGCTCAGCGCCCAGAGACGGGCATCGCCGCCGACCAGGCGTGCGGCCGCGCTGCCGGGCGCCAGCACCAGGGCCGCGATGGCCGCCAGCCACAGCGCCGCCACGCCGGCCCAGCCGCGCCAGTCCGGCCAGCCGAGCAGGCGCGCCGCGACCAGCACGGCGAGCATGAGGGCAAGAATCAGCACAGGCTCAGGCCCGCCCGGTCGAGCCGAAGCCGCCTTCGCCGCGCGCGGTCTCCTCCAGCGCCTCGGCCGCGACCCAGGCGGCGCGGGTCACCGGGACGACGACGGCCTGGGCGATGCGCTCGCCATGGTGGACGGTATAGGGCAGCGGGCCGAGGTTGATCATGATCACCCCCAGCGGCCCGCGATAGTCGCTGTCGATGGTGCCGGGGGTGTTGGGCAGGGTCACCCCGTGCTTCAGCGCCAGGCTGGAGCGCGGGCGGACCTGCATCTCGTAGCCTTCGGGGATCTGCACGCGCAGCCCGGTCGGCACCAGTCGGATCTGGCCGGGATCGAGCACCAGCTCGCCCCCGCCCAGATCGGCGCGCAGGTCGGCACCGGCCGCGCCCGGGGTCTGGTATTCGGGAAGGGGCAGCGCCGGGTCGGCGCCCGGTTCGCGCAGAACCAGAATCGTCACCTCGGCAGCCATCCCAGAGCCCCTTTATTTCGGCGAGATCATCATGATCATCTGGCGCCCTTCCAGCTTGGGCATCGATTCGACCTTGCCCGCCTCGCCGATATCGGCGGCGACGCGGTTCAGAAGCTCGAGCCCCAATTGCTGGTGCGCCATTTCGCGGCCCCGGAAGCGCAGGGTGATCTTGACCTTGTCGCCCTCGGCCAGGAACTTCATCACCGAGCGCATCTTGACGTCGTAATCATGGGTATCGGTCCCGGGACGGAACTTGATCTCCTTGATCTCGATGATCTTCTGCTTCTTGCGGGCCTCGGCCTCGCGCTTTTGCTGTTCATACTTGAACTTGCCCAGGTCCATGATCTTGCAGACCGGGGGCGTGGCATTCGGCGAGATCTCGACAAGATCCAGCCCGGCTTCCTGTGCAAGCTCCAGACCGCGGGCGGGTGTCACGACACCGATATTCTCGCCTTCGGGACCGATCAGGCGGATTTCGGCGACTCGGATGCGCTCGTTGACGCGGGGGCCGGTGTCACGGGGGGGCGGAGCGTTATGCGGTCTGCGGGCTATGGCTGTCTTCCTTGTATTGCCGGGGTTTCGCGCGGTTAAATAGTCCTGCGCAGGCGCATTTTCAACCGGATTCGATGGGGCGGAGCAAGGTTTGCCGACCCCCGCCCCAGTTTCGCGCGTCGGTTGACCCGCGCCCCCGCGTCCGGCCCGCGCCGGCGCCGCCAGGACGCTTTTCCCCCCTGCAACGGCATGGCATAGAGGGCATGAGGCGCCGCAGCCCTGACGGAGAAACCGATGCAGAAAATCCTGGCCGTGATCGTGATTCTTGCCCTGGCGCTTGGCGGGCTTTGGCTCTGGAACGGCGGCCACCTAGCCCGGCCGACCGCAACCGCGCCCGAAGCGCCGCCGCCCGCGCCCGAGCAGAGCGCCGCGCAGGACAAGGCCAATGCCGCTGCCGATGCCGCTGCCGACGCGGCAGCCATCGCCACCGATGCGGCGGCCGAGGCCTCGGCCGCGGCCGAGCAGGCGGCGGTCGGTCCGGCCGGCTCTGCCGCCGAGCAGGCCGAGGCCGCAGCCGAAGCGGCCATCGCCGCCGCCGACCGCGCCGCGGATGCCGCGGCCACCGCCAGCGCCACGCCGGAACAGGCCGAGGCCGCAGCCATCGCCGCCGGGACCGCCGCCCGCGAGGCCGCCATGGCCACGCGCGAGGCCGGCAGCGCCGCCGGCGAGGCGGCCGGGATCGACGCCGCCCTGACCCCGCAGGGCTTCGACGCCGCCCGTGTGCGCGCCATCATCGACGCATCGGCGCTCTCGGACGAACGCAAGGCGGCGCTGGCCGCCCTGCTGGACCGCGCCGCCCAGGAGGACCCGGCGGCGCTGGCACAGGTGCTTGAGCAGATCAGGGCCGCCTTGCCATGAGCTTTCCCGGCCTGGACGATTTCCTCAGAAGCGCGCGCGACCGGCTGGCCAAGGGGCCGATCGCGCTTTTGCTGGTCGAGGACGAGGCGGTCCTGCAGCAGACGCTGGCGCATCACCTCAAGGCCGGGTTCAAGCTGATCCTGGCGCTGTCGCCCGAACCGCTGCCCGCCCATGCCATCCCCGACGGCGGCGGCGAAAGGATCGTCAACCTGCGCCACGATTCCCGGCGCGGACGTGCCCATGTCGCGGCGGTCAATGCGCTGATCGAGGCGGCGCCGGCCGATACCTGGCTTTACTACGGCTATAATGCGGAATTCCTGTTCTATCCGTTTTCGGAAAGCCGCACCGTGGGCGAGATGCTGGCCTTTCACGCCGAAGAGCGCCGGCGGGCCATGCTAACCTATGTCGTCGACCTCTACGCCCCGGACCTGGAGCGTTTCCCCGACGCGGTCAGCCTGAACGAGGCGATGTTCGACCGCACCGGCTATTACGCGCTCGGCCGCACGGACCGCGAGGGCCGGCACAAGGAGCGGCAGCTGGACTTCCACGGCGGACTGCGCTGGCGGTTCGAGGAGCACATGCCGCCCGACCGCCGCCGCATCGACCGGATCGCGCTGTTCCGCAGCCAGCCCGGGCTGCGGCTGCTGCCCGACCATCGCTTCAACGTCGAGGAATACAACACCTATGCCTGCCCCTGGCACAACAACCTGACGGCGGCCATCGCGTCCTTCCGGGTGGCCAAGGCGCTGGCGAAGAACCCCGGCTCGCGCGGGCATATCCAGACCTTCCGCTGGCGGAACTCGCATCCCTTCCGCTGGAATTCGCAACAGCTGATGGACCTGGGCCTGATGGAGCCGGGCCAGTGGTTCTAGACCCCGCCTGGCTGGCCCGGCGCGAGGCCCGCCGCCGCCCCGCCGACGATTTCCGCGACGAGGGCGACGTGGATTATGCCCGCGTCATCCATTCCGCCGGGTTTCGCCGGCTGCAGGGCAAGACGCAGATCCTGAACCTGGGCGACAGCGATTTCTACCGCACCCGCCTGACCCATTCGCTGGAGGTGGCGCAGATCGCCGGCGGGCTGGTCCAGCAATTGCAGGGGACATTCCCCCACCATCCCGCCACGGCCGCCCTGCCCGGCCGCAGCATGATCCAGGCCATCGCCTGCGCGCATGACCTGGGCCATCCGCCCTTCGGCCATGGCGGCGAGGTGGCGCTGAACTGGTGCATGCGGGATGCCGGCGGTTTCGAGGGCAATGGCCAGACCCTGCGCCTGCTGGCGCAACCGGCCGATGCGGCGCCCGAGCCCGGCGTGAACCTGACGCGCCGCAGCCTGCTGGGGGTGCTGAAATATCCCGCAAGCTGGTCGCGGCTGCAGAACCCGGCGCTGCGCCCGCGCCTGCACGACACGCTCTCGGTGCTGCGCAGCATCGACGCGGCGGCCTCGACGCCGCCGAAATGCCATCTCGACGGCGAGACGGGCGTGGTGGACTGGATCCTTGCCCCGCTTGTCCCCGAGGACCGGCTGCGCTTTGTCGCGGTCCGGCCGCGGGCCGGCGGCCATGCCACGACGCTGCACAAGTCGCTGGATTGCAGCATCATGGATGTGGCCGACGACATCGCCTATGGCGTCCACGACCTCGAGGACGCCGTCGCGCTGGGGCTGGTCTCGGCCGAGGAATTCCGCGCCGCGGTGACGCCGGAACTCGCCGACGCCTTCGACCATGGCGGATTGATGGCGCAGCTGTTCGGCCCGCCTGCGGCCCGCAAGAGCTGCATCGGCGCGCTGGTGCATCATTTCATCGGCGCCGTCCGCTTCCGCGAGGAGCCCGGTTTCCGCGAGCCGCTGCTGCGCCATCGCGTCGAGCTGGCCGAGACGCCGCGCCGCCTCCTGGGTGCGCTGAAGGGTTTCATCTTCGACCGGGTGATCCGCAGCGCCGGAGTGCAGCAGCTGGAATTCAAGGGCCAGGCGATGGTGGTCGAGGTCTTCGAGGCGCTGCGCTCGGACCCCGAACGGCTGCTGCCCGGCGAATGGCGCGCGCGCTTCGCCGAGGCCGAGGGCGAAAGCGGCAACGGCCTGCGCATCATCTGCGATTGCGTCGCCGCCATGACCGACACCGCCTTGCTGCGGACCTATGAGCGGCTGTTCGCCCCGCGCATGGGCTCGGTCTTCGACCGGCTCTAGGCGGCGCTGACCCGCCAGATCACGTCGCCCACGTCATCGGCCATCAGAAGCGACCTGCCGTCCGGGCCGATGGCAACGCCGACCGGGCGGCCATAGGAATATTTCTCGTCCTCGGACAGGAAGCCCCAGAGGATGTCGCGCGGCGGCCCCGAGGGGCGGCCGTCCCGGAAGGGCACGAAGATCAGCTTGTAGCCTGACAGCGTCGAGCGGTTCCAGGACCCGTGCTGGCCGATCACCATGCCGTCCGGAAAGCCCGGCAGCGTGCCCTCGGGCATCCAGCACAGGCCGAGTGAGGCGGTATGCCCGCCCAGGGCGTAATCGGGGGTGAGGGCCCGGGCGACCTCGGCCGGATCCTGCGGCACGCGGTCGTCCACGGTCCGGCCCCAATAGCAATAGGGCCAGCCGTAGAAACCGCCTTCCTGCACCGAGGTCAGGTAGTCGGGCGGCGTCTCGTCCCCCAGCCCGTCGCGCTCGTTCACCACGGTCCAGAGCGCGCCGGTCATGGGCTCCCAGGCCATGCCGACCGGGTTGCGCAGACCCGAGGCGAAGATCCGGGCCTTGCCAGTTTCCAGATCCAGCTCCCAGATCGCGGCGCGGCCTTCCTCGGCCTCCATGCCTTCGTCGGCGATATTGGTCAGCGAGCCGACGCCGCAATAAAGCCGCTTGCGGTCGGGCGAGACGATCAGGCTGCGCGTCCAGTGGCCGCCGGGCTTGAACTCGACCAGCCGCCGGCCCGGCCCGTCGAGGCGGATCGCGCCCGGCTCGTAGGCGAAGGCCACGATGCCGTCGGTATTGCCGACGAAGAAGGTGTCACCGACCAAGGCCATGCCGAAGGGCTGGCGCTGGCCCTCCAGGAAGACCTCGCGCGTTTCGGCCACGCCGTCGCCGTCGCCGTCGCGCCACAGCGTGATGCGGTTGGCGCTGGTTCCCAGCGCCCGGGCGCGGCGCATGGTGGCCTGCGCGGCGCGGTCGAGCAGCGATTTCGGCGGGCTCGCCTCTTGCAGCGCCTCGGCCACCAGCACGTCGCCATTGGGCAGCACCTCGATCCAGCGCGGATGCTGCAGTTCGCGGGCGAAGGCGTTGACGCGCAGGCCGGGCGCGGCCTTGGGCAGCTGTCCCGGCGCCCAGCCCCGCGCGGTGGGCATCTTCAGGGTCATGATGCCCTGTTTCTTCGCCTCGGGGATCGCCGGGCTGCTGCCGAAGGCGGCCGTCCTGGGTGCGCCCATGCGTCGCACCAGCATCATCGCGCCGCCCACGAATGCCGTCGCCTTCGCCAGAAAATCCATGGGTTTCCTTCCTGTTTGCGCCAACAAGGCTAGCCGCGGGACGGCAAGGGTCAATCCCCGAATGCACGTCCCGGTGGTCCGGCCGGCAAAAACCGGCTATAGGCGCGAAAAACTGGTGCCGCCATGCCCGCTCCCTTCGACAGACCGGCCTCGGTCGCGGCCTTCGCGCTTTTCGCCCTGCTGCCCGGCCTGCTGCTGGCCGCGGCTTGCCTGTTCGGGGGGCCGTGGATCTGGGCGGCGCTGATCTGGATGGGCGGGGCCAGCCAGATCGTCGACACGGTGATCGCGCGCGGCTTCGCCGATCCCGGCCGCGACGAGGCACCGCCCGGGACCGACCTGCTGTCGGTGCTGCTGGCGCTGCTGCATTTCCTGCTGCTGCTGGTGGGCGGGCTGGCCGCGCTGTTGCAGCCGGAGCTGGGCATGGCCTCGCGCATCGCCCTGTTCCTGGGGCTGGGGCTGTTCTTCGGCCAGGTCTCGAACTCGAACGCGCACGAGCTGATCCATCGCGGTTCGCGCGCGCTGTTCCGGCTGGGCGCGGCGGTCTATGTGACGCTGCTCTTCGGTCATCACAGCTCGGCGCACCGGCTGGTGCATCACCGCCATGTCGCGACGCCGCTGGATCCGAACTCGGCCCGGCTGGGCGAGAGCTTCTGGCATTTCTTCCCCCGCGCCTGGGCCGGATCGTTCCGCGCCGGGCTGGCGGCCGAACGGGCGCTGTCGGCGGCCAGGCCCGACCGGCCGAACCCCTATCTGGTCTGGATCGGCGGCGGGCTGGCCTGCTGTACGGTGGTGCTGCTGGTCTTGGGCCCTGCCGGGCTGGGCTGGTACCTGGGGCTTTGCCTTTATGCGCAGATGCAGATGATGCTGGCCGATTACGTCCAGCATTACGGGCTGGAGCGCGCCCGGCGCGCGGACGGGCGCTATGAGCCGGTCGGACCGCGCCACAGCTGGGACGCGCCGCATTTCCTGTCCTCGCTGATGATGGTGAATGCGCCGCGCCATTCCGACCACCACGCCCATCCCGGCCGCGCCTATCCGGCGCTGCGGCTGGAGCGGGCCGGGAAACCGCGGCCGATGCTGCCCTGGTCGCTGCCGGTGATGGCGGCCCTTGCCATGTGGCCGCGGATCTGGCGGCGGGTCATGGACCGGCGGGTCATGCGGATGCGGGGCTGAACGGGCAAGGGCGGCGCGGTTGGCGCCGCCCTTGGGTATTTGGAGAGCGAAGAAGTCTTAGCCCCGCGCCTCGCGGATCAGCGCCGCAAGATGCTCGGTCGAGGGGTCGTGGCCGGGGGCGGGCTGGCCGTCCAGCAGCGGCGCCACCTTCAGGGCCAGTTCCTTGCCGAGTTCGACCCCCCATTGGTCGAAGCTGTTGATGCCCAGGATGACGCCCTCGGCGAAGACCCGATGCTCGTAGAGCGCGACGATCTGGCCCAGCGTGTAGGGGTCGAGTTCCGGGATCAGCAAAGTGGTCGAGGGGCGGTTGCCGGGGAAGACGCGGTGGCAGGCCTGGCGTTCCAGCTCGGCGCCGGTCAGGCCCCTGGCCTGCATGAGCGCGCGGGCCTCGTCCAGCGAGCGGCCGCGCATCAGCGCCTCGGATTGCGCGAGGCAGTTGGCGATCAGCAGCAGGTGATGATGCGCAAGCTCGGGCTCGTGTCCGCGGGCGGCGACGATGAATTCGCAGGGCACGATGGCGGTGCCTTGGTGGATCAGCTGATAGAAGGCGTGCTGGCCATTGGTGCCCGGCTCGCCCCAGACCACCGGGCCCGAGGGGACGGTCAGGTCGCTGCCGTCCATGGCCACGCGCTTGCCGTTCGATTCCATTTCCAGCTGCTGCAGATAGGCCGGTAGGCGGCCGAGGCGGTTGTCATAGGGCAGCACGGCGCGGGTGCCGTAGCCGCAGATCTGGTGGTGCCAGATGCCGACCAGCGCCAGGATCACCGGCAGGTTTTCCGCCAGCGGCGCCCGGCGGAAATGCCGGTCCATGGCCGCGCCGCCGGCCAGGAAGCGGTCGAACTGCTCGGGCCCGATGGCGATCATCAGCGACAGGCCGATCGGTCCCCACATGGAATAGCGGCCGCCGACCCAATCCTCGAAACCGAAGACGCGGGCCTCGTCGATGCCCCATTCGGCGGTCCGGGCGGTGGCCGAGGACAGCGCGGCGAATTGCGCCGCCGGCTGCGCCACGGTCTTCGCCATCCAGTCCAGCGCGGTTTTCGCGTTGGTCATGGTCTCGATGGTGGTGAAGGTCTTGGAGGCGACGATCACCAGCGTCGTCGCGGGGTCGAGCCGGACAATGGTATCGGCGATGTCCGCCCCGTCCACGTTCGAGACGAAATGCACCCGCGGGCCGTCATGCCAGGGCGAAAGCGCCCGCGTCGCCATGGCCGGGCCGAGGTCCGAGCCGCCGATGCCGATATTGACCACATCGGTGATCTTGCCGCCCTGCCCCGCGAAGCTGCCGTCGCGGACGGCATCGGCAAAGGCGCGCATGCGGGCATGGGTGGCGCGCACCTCAGGCATGACGTCGCGGCCGTCCACCGTTACGCTGGCGTCGAGATTGCGCAGCGCGGTGTGCAGCACGGCGCGATCCTCGGTCTCGTTGATGCGCTGGCCGGTGAACATGGCCTCGCGGCGTTCCGGAACCGGCGCGGCGAGGTCCAGCAGCAGGTCGCGGGCGCGCGCGTCGATGGTGGTCTTGGACCAGTCCAGCACCAGCCCTTCGGCGCTGGTCGAAAAGGCGGCGGCGCGGGCCGGATCGGCGGCGAACAGCGCCTCGATCCGCAGCGCGCCCTGGGAGTTGCGGTATTCGGTCAGTCTGGTCCAGGTATCGGTCATCTCACTCTGCCCAATGCACGGTGATGTCGCCAAGAAAGGCGCGGATCGGCGCCTCGGTCGGGTCGAGGCCTTGCGCGCGCTCGAAAGCCTCGCGCTTGTCGGCGCCGGCGATCAGCAGATGGGTGTTGATCGCGCCCTTCAGCGCCGAGGCGGTCAGGGTGATCCGCGGCTCGTCCTTGATGCTGTTGACGGCCATCACCGGCGGCGCGTCGGAGGCCAGCGCCAGAACGGTCTCGGAAGCCGCGGGAAACAGGCTTGCCGTATGCATGTCGGTGCCCATGCCCAAAAGCAGCACGGTCAGCGGCAGATGCGGGGCGATGGCCTCGGACAGGGCCGGCACCGCATCCTCGGGGCGCTCGTCGCCGGTATAGAGGTCAAGGTAATTGGCCGCCGCAGCCTTGTCCTTCAGCAGGTGACGGCGCAGCAGCCGGCCATTCGAACGGACATGCTCGCCATCCACCCAGCGTTCGTCGTTGAGCAGCACGGTGACGCGCGGCCAGTCGATCTCGCTGCCTGAAAGATAGTCGTAAAGCGGCGCCGGGGTGGTGCCGCCCGGCACGCAGAGGCTGGCGCCGTCGTTCACCCGCAGATGCTGCGACAGCTGGCCCGCCAGCCGGTCGGCCAGCGCCAGGAACAGCATCTCGCGGTCGGCATATTCGATGAACTCCATGGTCATGGCCTGATCTCCCTCCAGCGGCGGTTGTCGCGATGCAGCAGGCGCAGCGCCTCCTCGGGGCCGCTGGAACCGGGATCGTAGGGCTCGGGCCGTTTCGATCCGGCCTCCCAGGCGGCGATGATCGGGTCGGTCCAGGCCCAGGCGGCCTCGACCTCGTCGCCGCGCATGAACAGGGTCTGGTTGCCGCGGATCACGTCCATGATCAGCCGCTCATAGGCGTCCGGCATGTCCGTGCCATCGGCCCCCAGCGCAACCGCGAAGCTCATGTCCAGCGGCACCTGCACCAGGCGCATGCCGCCCGGCCCCGGCTCCTTGATCATCACGGTCAGGTGCATGCCCTCGTTCGGCTGCAGCTTGATGACCAGCTGGTTGGCCTTGTGCGTGCCGCCATCGTCGAAGATCGAATGCGGCGGCTCTTTGAAGGTCACGACGATCTCGCTGGTGCGCGCGCGCAGCCGCTTGCCGGTGCGCAGGTAGAAGGGCGTGCCGGTCCAGCGCCAGTTGGCGATCCGCACCTTCAGCGCCACGAAGCTTTCGGTGCGCGAGAGCGGATTCTCGGCATCCTCCAGATAGCCCGGGCCCTCGGGGCCGGCTAGATACTGGCCGCGCACGATATCCTCGGGGGCAAGCGGTTCCAGGGCGCGGATCACCTTGAGCTTCTCGTCGCGCACCGCGCCGGGATCGAAATGATAGGGCGGCTCCATGGCGGTCAGGCACAGCAGCTGCATCAGGTGGTTCTGCACCATGTCCCGCATGGCGCCGGAATGGTCGTAATATTCGCCGCGCCCGCCGACGCCCACCGTCTCGGCCACGGTGATCTGGACATGGTCCACATATTGCGCGTTCCACAGCGGCTCGAACAGGATGTTGGCGAAGCGCACCGCCATCAGGTTCTGGACGGTTTCCTTGCCCAGGTAATGGTCGATCCGGTAGATCTGGCTTTCGTCGAAATGCCGGGCCAGCGTCGCGTTCAGAGCGCGCGCGGTGGCGAGGTCCCGGCCGAAGGGCTTTTCGACCACGATGCGGCTCTCGGCATCGGCGATGCCGTTGCCGGCCAGACGCTCGGCGATATCGCCGAACAGCGCCGGCGCCACCGAGAAGTAGAAGGCATGCACCACCCCCGGCCGCACCCGCGCCTTGAGCTCGGCCCAGCCGTCGGTGCCGCGCGCGTCGATGGCGACATAGCCCAGCATGTCCAGGAAGGCCGCAAGCTGCGCCTGATCCTGGTCTGGGCCGATGAACTCCTCGATCGCGGCACGCATCTCGGTGCGGAACGCTTCGTCGTCCTGGCGGGTGCGGGCCGCGCCGATGATGCGGGCGCTGGCCGGCACCTGCCCCGCCATGAACCGCCGATAGAGGCCGGGCACGATCTTGCGCCGGGCCAGGTCGCCGGTGGCGCCAAAGATCACCAGGTCGAAATCCTCAACCGGAATGATGCGTGAAACCATCGCTGCCTCCTCATCGCTGATCTGCCGATTAGCCGATGTTAGCGGTAACATCAAGTCCTGCAATCCGATCCTCATTTCAGTCCTGGCCCCGTCGGGGGAAGGTATCCGCCGAATGCGACGGAAATGTCGCGGTTTCCGGGCTTTCCAGCCGGGCAATGGCCTTGGCAAGGCGCGGCAGCCGGGCGCGCCGCATCAATTCCTTGCGGCCGAGCTCGCCTCCGGCGGCGCGAGCCCGGGCCTCGGTGGCCTCGATGGCCGCCAGCACGGCGTCGGGCGCCCTCAGGTAAAGGTCGCGCAGGAATTCATCGGGATGAATCGCCCGCAATCCGACCGAGGCCAGCGCACGGGATGGAAAGTCGCGCAGATTCGCGGTGATGACGCTGTCGGCCCCGGCCGCCAGCGCGCATTCGACCACATGCCGGTCGGCCGGATCGGGCAGGTCGAGGCCGCCTGCCGCCTGCCCCGGCTCGACCAGCGCCTGCGGAAAGCGCGATTCCAGCAGCGCGATCTCGACCCCGGCCTCGGCGCCCTGGCGGGTGGCGGCATGGCGCCACTCGTCCAGGATGCGGCGCGACCAGACCGGCTGGAACAGCCCCGCCGCCGCCGTGTCGATCAGGATTTCCCGCAACACGGTCGGGAACAGCACGCAGGCGTCCAGAACCGCCCTCATCCGTCCAGCCGGAAGAACAGCGCCTTGAGATAGCCGGTCTCAGCCAGCTGGGGCAGCGTCGGATGGTCCGGCCCGGCCTGGCCGGTATGCAGCAGCTGCATCCGCCGCCCGCCGCGGCCGATGCCGCGGGCGCTGGCATTGCGAAAGGCGGCCAGGTCGGCGGCATGGCTGCAGGAACACAGACCCAGATAGCCGCCCGGCGCCACCAGCGGCGCGGCCAGCTTCGCCACCCGCTCATAGGCGCGCAGGCCCGCCTCCAGCGCCGGTTTCGAGGGCGCGAAGGCCGGCGGATCGCAGATCACCAGGTCGAAACGTGCGCCCTCGGCGGCCAGCGCCTCCATCTGCTCGAAGGCGTCGCCCTGGCGGGTGGCCAGCCGCGCCTCGGCCCCCATGGCGCGCGCGCCGCCCCGCGCCAGGTCCAGCGCCGCGGCCGAGCCGTCCACGCAGGTGGCATGGGCCGCCCCCGCCGCCAGCGCCGCCAGGCCGAAGCCGCCGACATGCGAGAACACGTCCAGCACGCGCTGGCCGCGCGCCAGCCGCTGCGCAAAGGCATGGTTGGGGCGCTGGTCATAGAACAGCCCGGTCTTCTGCCCCTGCGTCAGGTCGGCGAGGTAGATCGCGCCGTTCATCGGCACCTCGACCGGGCCGGGGACCTCGCCCGACAGCAGCTCCATCCGCTCGGGCAGGCCCTCGAGCCCGCGCGCCCGGCCCTGCCCGTTCAGGATCACTGTCGAGACGCCCGCGACCTGGCGCAGCGCCGCGGCGATCTCCTCGACCATTCGTTCGGCCCAGGCGGCATTGGGCTGGATCACTGCGGCATCGCCGAAACGGTCGATGATGGTGCCGGGCAGCCCGTCGGCCTCGGCGTGGACCAGCCGGTAGAAGGGCGCGTCGAACAGCCGTTCGCGCAGCGCCAGCGCCCGCTGCAACCGCGCGGCGATCCAGTCGCGGCTGATCCGCACCTGCGGGTCGGGGTCCATGACGCGGGCGATGATCTTCGATTCGGGGTTTACCGTCACCAGCCCCAGCGGCCGGCGCTCGGCATCCTCTAGCAGGGCGAAGCTGCCGGGCGGGATCGCCCGGGTGCGCCGGTCGGTCACCAGCTCGTCGGCAAAGACCCAGGGAAAGCCGTGGCGGATCGCCTGCGGCTTGGATTTCGGGCGCAATCGGATGATGGGCAGATCGGCGGTCATGGCGGCCTCGTGCAAAACGCGGCAGGATTGCCACGGCAAGCGTCCGCGGACAAGAGGAGGCCGGTTGCAATGTTACCGCTAACAGGATACATTGGCGCCAAAGGAGAAGCGAGCCATGACCCTGCACGCCACCATCGACCGGGTGACCGACCGCATCCGCGAGCGTTCGATCCATAGCCGCAGCGCCTATCTGACCAAGATCGCCCGCGCCGCCGAAGAAGGGCCGCGCCGCGCCCATCTGTCCTGCGGCAACCAGGCCCATGCCTATGCCGCCATGCCCGACAAGCAGGATCTTGCCACCACCCGCAAGCCCAACATCGGCATCGTCACCGCCTATAACGACATGCTCTCGGCCCACCAGCCCTATGAGCGTTACCCTGACCTGATCCGGCAGGCCGCCCATGCCGCCGGGGCGACGGCGCAGGTGGCGGGGGGGGTGCCGGCGATGTGCGACGGCGTGACCCAGGGCCGGCCGGGGATGGAGCTGTCGCTGTTTTCCCGCGACGTGATCGCGCTCGCCTCGGGCGTGGCGCTGACGCATGACGTCTTCGACGCGGCGCTTTACCTCGGCGTCTGCGACAAGATCGTGCCGGGGCTGATCATCGCTGCCGGCACTTTCGGCCATATCCCGGCGGTCTTCGTGCCGGCCGGGCCGATGCCCTCGGGCCTGCCCAATGACGAGAAATCCAAGGTCCGCCAGCAATTCGCCACCGGCGAGGTCGGGCGCGAGGCGCTGATGGCAGCCGAGATGGCCAGCTATCACGCGCCGGGAACCTGCACCTTCTACGGCACGGCGAACACCAACCAGATGCTGATGGAGTTCATGGGCCTGCACCTGCCCGGTTCCAGCTTCGTCAATCCGAACACGCCCCTGCGCGAGGCGCTGACCAGCGCCGCCGTGCAGCGCGCCGCCGCGATCACCCGGCTGGGCAACGACTATCTGCCGGCGGGCGAGGTGCTGGACGAGCGCGTCTTCGTCAACGGCATCGTCGGGCTGATGGCCACCGGCGGCTCGACCAACCTGGTGCTGCACCTGCCGGCGATGGCACGGGCAGCGGGGGTGATCCTGGACCTCGAGGATTTCCACGACCTGTCCGAGACCGTGCCGCTGATGGCCCGGGTCTATCCCAACGGGCTGGCCGACGTGAACCATTTCCACGCCGCCGGCGGGCTCGGCTTCATGATCGGGCAGTTGCTCGAGGCCGGGCTGCTGCATCCCGACGTCAAGACCATCGCCGGCGGCGGGCTCGATCAATATGCCAGCGAGCCGAAGCTGAAGGACGGCCGGATCGAATGGGTCGAGGGCGCGCGCGAGACGCTGAACGACAAGATCCTGCGCCCGGCCGGCAATCCTTTCGCCGCCACCGGCGGGCTGAAGCAGCTGTCCGGCAATCTGGGCCGCGGCGTCATCAAGGTTTCGGCCGTGGCGCCCGAGCGCCATGTCATCGAGGCCCCGGCCCGCGTCTTCGCCGACCAGGAAGAGGTCAAGGCCGCCTTCAAGCGCGGCGAATTCACCGAGGACGTGATCGTCATCGTCCGCTTCCAGGGCCCGCGTGCCAACGGCATGCCCGAATTGCATTCGCTGACCCCGACGCTGGCGGTGCTGCAGGATCGCGGGCTGCGGGTGGCGCTGGTCACCGACGGCCGCATGTCCGGCGCCTCGGGAAAGGTTCCGGCGGCGATCCACATCTCGCCCGAGGCCGCCGATGGCGGGCCGCTGGCGCGGGTGCGGGACGGCGATCTTGTCCGGCTCGACGCGGTGCAGGGCACGCTGACCTGCCTGACCGAGGGCTTCGAGGAGCGCGCGCCGGCGGAACACGATCCTTCGCATTCGGCCGAAGGGCTGGGGCGGGAACTCTTCGCCGCCTTCCGCCGCCATGTCGGCCCGGCCACCGAGGGCGCGGCAGTGGTCGTCTGACCCGCCTGTGGACCGGTGCGGCGGATCAATGCTCGCCGCGCGTTGCGAGCAGCAGGCCAGCCTCGGCCTCGGCAGCGTCCGCCGGCCGCGGCCATGGACCGCCGGGCATGCGGCGCGGCAGACGGATCACCTGTCCCATGCCGGCCGCCACCTCGGGCAGCACAAGGCGTAGCGGCCCGGCATCCTCGGCCGCTTCGCGCAGGAACAGCACGTTCAGGCAGACCTGTCCCGCATCGTCGCGGATCGGGCAGATGCGGGCGTCCACCCGGAACCGCCGCCCCGACTTGGTCAATTGCGCCAGCCCATGAATGCGCGATTCGCGTCCCCCCGGCGTCTCCAGAACCTGCCGCAGCCGGTCCGGCGCCTTTTCCGAGGGATCCAGAAGGATGACCACCGGCCGGCCGATCAGCTCTTCCCTGCGATAGCCGCACATGCCGAGGCAGGTCTGGTTGACCGCCACGATATGCCCCCCAAGATCGAGGACGAGCACCGCGCGATGCGTGCCCATCGCGCGCATGGCCCATTCGAGGTCGTGGTCAAGCCGCTGGATGTCGGTCATCCGGAACTCCTGCAAAGGGTTTCCGGCAGCATCGCGCCAAGAGGCTAAGATTCCGTTAGCGCGCAGAGAATTTTTCTCAAGCTTCGGTCGGCGGACCGAAACGCTCGATCATCCGCTTGCGGATCTGGTCGCGCACGGTGCGGTAAAGCGCCAGCTTGGCCTCGCGCCCCTCGGCCAGGCCGCTGGGGTCCATGATCGGCCAATATTCCACGTCCAGATGAGAAACCCTCGTCAGCTCAAGGGCTTGCCTCTGGCTGGCCGGCGACAGCGCGATCACCAGGTCGAAGCTGCTCAGATCGTCGCCCCAGGCCTTCATCTCCTCGAAGGAGCGCGAGCGATGGGTGGACAGCTCGACGCCGATCTCCTTGCAGACTGCGATGGCGAAGCCGTCGATCTCCATGTCGTTCCTGACCCCCGCCGACTGCACATAGGCGGCGCGGCCGTAGAACTTCTTCATCATTCCCTCGGCCATGGGCGAACGGATGGCGTTGTGATCGCAGCAGAACAGCACCGAATGGGGGATCTGTCCGGCCACGAATCACCCCGGGATGAGCGCGCAGATCAGCGTGAACAGGCGCCGCGCGGTGTCGATATCAACCTCGGCCTTGCCCTCCAGCCGCTCCTGCAGGGTGCGGGCGCCCTCGTTGTGGATGCCGCGCCGGGCCATGTCGATCGCCTCGATCTGCGCCGGCGGCAGGCGCTTCACAGCGTCGAAATAGCTGGTGCAGATCTGGAAGTAATCCTTGACCGTCTGCCGGAACGGACCCAGCGACAGGTGGAACTCGGCCACCTTGCCGCCGGATTCGGTGGCGATGTCGAAGACCAGCCGCTTTTCGCGCACCGCCAGGGCCAGCGCATAGGGACCGGCGGGAACCTCCTGCCCGTCGCGGCCGGGCAGGACGAAGCTGTTATCCTCGAGCAGGTCGAAGACCGCGACGCGGCGATCCTGCTCGATCTCGGGCGTGGCCGGAGGCAGCGCGCTGTCGTCGATGTCGATCCGGCACAGCCGGTCGGTGGGCTGGCTCATGACGTCCCCCCGTTCAGTGCCGCCAGCCGCGCCGAGACCGAGCGGCCATGCGCCGAAAGCCCTTCGGATTCGGCCAGCCGCACCGCGGACGGACCGATCGCCCCCAGCGCCTCGGGCGACAGCCGGGCCATGGTGGTGCGCTTGAGGAAATCCATCACCGACAGGCCGGACGAGAACCGCGCCGACCGCGCCGTGGGCAGGACGTGATTCGGGCCGCTGACATAATCGCCCACCGCCTCGGGCGTCCAGCCGCCCAGGAAGATCGCCCCGGCATGGCGGGTCTTTTCCGCCAGCGCCTCGGGGTCGTCCACGCAAAGCTCCAGATGCTCGGGCGCCAGCCGGTCCGAGAGCGCCGCCGCCTCGTCGAGGTCGCGGGTCACGATCACCGTGCCATAGTCGCGCCAGCTCGCCCCCGCCACCGCGGCGCGCGGCAGGGTCGGCAGCAGCCGCTCCACCTCGGCCACCACGGCGCGGGCCAGCGCCTCGTCCGGGGTGATCAGGATCGACTGGGCATCGGCATCATGCTCGGCCTGCGCCAGCAGGTCCAAGGCCAGCCATTCCGGGTTCTGCGCGCCTTGGGCGATGATCAGCACCTCGGAGGGCCCCGCGATCATGTCGATGCCGACGCGGCCGAAGACCTGCCGCTTGGCCGCCGCGACATAGGCGTTGCCGGGGCCGGTGATCTTGTCCACCGGGCGAATGGTCTCGGTACCATAGGCCAGGGCGGCGATCGCCTGTGCGCCGCCGATGCGATAGATCTCGTCCACCCCGGCCAGCTCGGCCGCCAGCAGCACCAGCGGGTTCACCACACCGTCGGGGGTCGGCACGCAGATCACCAGCCGCTCGACTCCCGCCACCCGCGCCGGGATGGCGTTCATCAGCACCGAGGAGGGATAGCTCGCCTGCCCGCCCGGCACATAGAGGCCGGCGGCCGCGACTGGCGTCCAGCGCCAGCCCAGAGTCGCGCCCTCGGGATCGGTCCAGCTGAGGTCGTCGGGCATCTGCCTTGCGTGATAAGCGCGGATGCGGTTCGCGGCCATGGCCAGCGCGGCGCGATCCTCGGCCGAGACCTTCGCGATCTCGGCGGCGATTTCCTCCTTCGAGAAAGCCAGCGTCTCCGCCGTCAGCGCCAGGCGGTCGAAACGCCCGGTCAGCTTGACCAAGGCGGCATCGCCCCGGCCGCGCACATCGGCGATGATCGCCGCCACGGCATCGTTCACGTCCGCCGCATCCTCGCGCTTCATGGACAGAAGCGCCGAGAAGCGTTCGGCAAAATCGGGTTGGGCGGTCGACAGATGGATGGGCATGGCTCGGGCCTTCAATGACCCGACCTTGTTAGCGGCTGCGGCCAAGGGGCTCAAGCGGCTATGGCCCGACCGAACCTGCTCGTTCAGCGGCGGTTGCGCGGTGGGATTCGAGTATTTGTGAAACGGTGAAAGCCCTTTCCGGAAGAGCAAATTTGGCGTTTCACCGTTTTTCAAATACTCATGCAGCCGCGCAATCCTCGCGCCCTCCGGGAAGCAGGCGCCGCGGGGTCAGCTGTCCGGATGCTGCGGCGCACGTCGCGAGGGGGCGATATAAGGTCGCGTCACGTCGCGCAGCTCGACATTCAGGCATTCCGCCTCGACGGCCAGCGTGCCGTCGCCGGCAAACTGCAGCAGCAGCAGGCCCGTGCCGTCCTCGCCCGCCTGCCATGTCACAGTCAGCAACTCCAGGATCAGGTCCTTGTCCGTGCGGTCGATCCCGTCGCTCTGCACCCGCCGCACGTCCGAGACCAGCAGCACCGCGCGCACCCGCTCATAGGGGCGGCCGTCGCGGCGGGCGAGATCGGCATCCTCCCAGCGGAAGCGGTTCAGGAGCAGGGCGAGCTGCCGGTGGCGGCCGTCATAGGCGATCTCGGTCACCGGCAGGATCGCGTCCTGCACCAGCGCCGAGATCACGGTCAGGTCGTCGGCATCGCTGGCCAGCAGCGCCAGGGGTGCGGGATCGGCATCGGTGAAACGGGCGTCAGCCATCGGCGGGAACCTCCTTGATGCGTTCGATATCGGCGCCGACGCCGCGCAGCTTGCGCACGACCTTCTCGTAGCCGCGGTCGAGGTGATAGACGCGGCTGACGATGGTCTCGCCC
Source organism: Paracoccus sp. MA (assembly GCF_020990385.1). Taxonomy (NCBI): domain Bacteria; kingdom Pseudomonadati; phylum Pseudomonadota; class Alphaproteobacteria; order Rhodobacterales; family Paracoccaceae; genus Paracoccus; species Paracoccus sp. MA. The sequence goes on along the minus strand of NZ_CP087597.1, from coordinate 438,937 downwards.
TCGGCGGCGAGCCCGGCGAGAATCAGGCTGACCGAGGCGCGCAGGTCGGTCGCCATCACCGGGGCGCCGCGCAGCTTCTCGACGCCATGGACGGTGGCATGGCCGCCATGGACCTCGATCCGGGCGCCCATGCGCGCCAGTTCCGGGGCATGCATGAAGCGGTTCTCGAAGATCTTCTCCTCCAGAACCGAGCTGCCCTCGGCGGTGCAAAGCAACGCCATCATCTGCGCCTGCAGGTCGGTCGGGAAGCCGGGAAAGGGTTCGGTCACCACGTCCACGGCGCGCACCCGGCCGTTCTTGCGCGAGACCTTGAGGCCGCGGGCGGTCTCGACCACCTCCACGCCGGCCGCGTCCAGCTTTTCGCAGAAGGCGGCGACCAGGTCGATGCGGCCGCCGAGGCATTCCACCTCTCCGCCGCAGATCGCCGGGGCGAGCATGTAGGTGCCCAGCTCGATCCGGTCCGTCACCACCGGATGCGTGGCGCCGCCAAGCGCCTGCACGCCCTCGACGGTGATGGTCGATGTCCCCTCGCCCTCGATCTGCGCGCCCATGCGGCGCAGGCATTCGGCCAGGTCGACGATCTCGGGCTCGCGTGCGGCATTGTTGATGACGGTGGTGCCGCGGGCCAGCGTCGCCGCCATCAGCGCGTTCTCGGTCGCGCCCACCGAGACCAGCGGAAAGTCGATCACCGCGCCCTTCAGCCCGCCCGAAGGCGCCTTGGCATGGACATAGCCCTCGCGCAGGTCGAGTTCCGCCCCCATCGCCTCCAGCGCGCGCAGGTGCAGGTCGACCGGGCGGGCGCCGATGGCGCAGCCGCCGGGCAGCGAGACCACGGCATGGCCGTCGCGCGCCAGCATCGGCCCCAGCACCAGGATCGAGGCACGCATCTTGCGCACGATGTCGTAATCGGCCCGATGGCTGGTCAGGTCGTGGCTCGACAGCGCCAGCACCTGCCCGTCCTGAAGACTCGCGACCTCGGCCCCCAGCGACTGCAGAAGCGCGGTCATGGTGCGGATGTCCGAGAGCCGGGGCGCATTGGTCAGCGTCAGCGGCTGATCGGTCAGCAGCGTCGCCGGCATCAGCGTCAGGCAGGCATTCTTGGCGCCGGCGATCGGGATCTCGCCCCTGAGCGGCCCGTTACCCCTTACAATGATCTGGTCCATCTAATCCTCGTTCCCGGGCGTCTGGCCGTTTGCCGGCATCTCTGGCCCGTGCTGCTCGTTCGTCATGTCTTCTGCCGTCCCGGCCCGCGCGCGGCCCTGCGCCTTGCGCCGCGCGAGATTGGCCCGCAGCGCCGCCTTAAGCCGCGCTTCGCGTGTATCTCCCTTGGGATCGCGGGGTGTTTTCGTCATGCCTCCTGTTAGCGTCCTTGCCGGCTTGCGTCCAGCAGCGGCTGGGCCGGCCGGGCCGGATCGGCGACGATTGGCGAAATGCATTTTTCCGACACTTCCCCCTTGCGCGCCCGGCGCAGTCGGTCTAAAGCCCCGCCCACGATGCTGCGGTAGCTCAGTGGTAGAGCACTCCCTTGGTAAGGGAGAGGTCGAGAGTTCAATCCTCTCTCGCAGCACCATTTATCCACATATTACAAATAGATGGGCGCGGAACCACACGGATTCCAAAAGCTCACTGCGGAATTTGTGAGAGGACCCATCGTTCTCCTGTGCTATCCGCACATACGCGGATTCGCGACGTTCCTCGTAAATCAGCCGCCATGCATCGCCCTCATGGGTGCCGTGAGCCCGCGATCAGCTTTGCCATCGCGGCGGCCAAGGCGGCCTCCCGGCGCGCGCGCATCCGTCCTCTGCCCGCTTCGGTGCCTTCGCAGGTCTGCTTGCCGCTGTCGGAGGACGAGATCCCGTCTTTGACAGCCCGGATCACACAAGCCTCTTCCAAGCGTCGATGGCATAGGACCGCATGCCTCCCGCCTCTGCCGAACAACGACTGGTTTATCTGCTGGCTTTGACGCGCTCAGGCGCCGGCAAGAGGTTCTTCGGCGAACGCTAAAAGCACAAGAATTGATGAAAATTTAACGACTTTTCCACCGGAAATTATAATATATTATACGGAAAGGGCTTGATCGCAAACCGCAATGCAACGCCCGCTCTTATAATCCTATCAAATTACTGAACCTGTCGATGGACGAGAAAGGCGCTCTGCAAGGAGCGCCTTATCGTTATTCCTTGCCGCACAGATCAACCGTTAAATTTCTCTTCAATTTATAAACTGTTAACGGATTGCCGTTAACACTCTGTTAACCCACGGCTGGCCATGGTGCACGGACAACATCCACCACGGAAAAAGGGCTTCCCATGACTGCGCAATTCCACGATGGCCATCACCCCGGTCATGGAGGGGGCGGCACAGCCGGCTCGGAATACACCATCGATTCACGCAACGGCGGCGCTAAGCACGGCCACGGAACCGACGGGGATGACACGTTTTTTGTCAGGACGGATGGCCAGACCAAAAATCAGATTCATATCCATGCGGAGGGCGGAAACGATACCTTCCGGCTCGATATGGGCGTGATCGGATCGCGCTTCATTCAGCACGGGCATCATATTTTCGCCGAAGCGGGGCGTGATCGGTTTTTCTTCGACAACCTTGCCAATATGAAGGGAACGGTGGTCGGCAGGCTGGACGATTTTGACGGGAGCTCGGATGAGATCTGGATCGCCAACCAGCGGCTCGATCTGCATAATCCTGGCGCCATTACCGGTTTCGACGTGTCCATTGTCAGCTATCTTGGACAACAATGGCTGCAAATTTTCAATCAGCAGGGCGGACGTGCCTTATACGCCCTCGAGGGCGCGCGGCAGGTCAAGAATGCCAACGGGATGTGGCAGGATGAGGAGCATTTCCTGACCTGGGACCATGTCCTTCCCGATGTGCTTCCGGTTGTTCGCTATGAGAACCCGGTGAACTTCCTTCCAACGCATATGACCTCGCAATTCAATCCGGCGCGCATCGTTTCCATATCTGCAAGCTTGTCCGAGAATTTGAATCTTCAGGGCGGAATTGCCAATGAACTGATCGTCGCTCAACGCGGGCACGACCTGATCAATGGCGGCGCCGGAAACGACTATATCCGGGCCCATATGGGCAACGACACCGTCTATGGCGGCGACGGCAACGACCTGATCGAGGGCGACAAGGGCTTTGACCTGATATTCGGCGGCCCTGGGCATGACACAATCTCGGGCGGGTCCGATGCGGATACCCTGCACGGAGGAGACGGGCACGATCTCATCTTCGGGGGATCCGAGAATGACATCATCTTCGGCGGCAATGGCAATGACCGGCTGCACGGCGGCCCTGGCGACGATACGGTCAGAGGCGAGGCGGGCAATGATCTGATCCATGGCAACAGCGGCAAGGACTTCCTTTCCGGAGGCGCCGGAGACGATACCATTTTTGCCGGCGCCGGAAATGATTACGTCGAAGGCGGCAACGGTCTGGACGAACTGCACGGCGGCGATGGCGCCGACACCATCTACGGCAATCTCGGCAACGATTCGATTTTTGGCGGCGCCGGCAACGACCTCATCCACGCGGGGGATGGCAACGACTTCGCCCGCGGCGGCATAGGGGACGACACGATCTACGGCGGCGCCGGCGCGGATCTTCTGCTCGGCCTGGAAGGCAATGATCTTCTCCAGGGCGGTCCTGGAAGGGATTCGCTGCATGGTGGCATGGGCAATGACGTGCTTTACGGCGGCGCCGACAGCGACATCCTGTTCGGCAACCAGGGGAACGACACGCTGCGCGGTGGCGACGGCGATGACAACCTGACCGGCGGCCTGGGAAAGGACTGGCTGTATGGCGGTGCCGGCGCGGACAGTTTCATCTTCAGGGATGTGCTCGACTCTGCAGCAGGCGCCGAGCGCGACCTGATCATGGATTTCAATCGCGCCGAGGGGGATGTGATCGACCTGCGGCTGATCGATGCAAACAGCGCCGCAGCCGGCGATCACGCCTTCACGTTCATCGGTGACCGGGGGTTCAGCAACACCGCCGGCCAACTCCGATATGAGGCGCAAGGGGCCAATCTCGTCATTTACGGCGATGTCAATGGCGACGGAAGGGCCGACTTCTCGGTGCAGGTCAACGGCCTGTCGTCGATATCCGCCGACGACTTCCTGCTGTGATGCCTGACCGCACCGGTGAACCGATTTCCGTTTTCGGTTTCCCTGGCCTGAGCGGATGCTAGTTCCGAACCACGGGTGGTGCGGGCCCCGACCATTGGCTCCGGTTCCGGCGGCTCTCGCAGCCGGGCAATCAGGCGGGCCGGTGGCGGCAGTGGCGCCGCCCAGCCAGCGAGCCTGCGGAAGATTTCGCCGTTGAGCTTCGTCGCTCTGCATCGAAGCTCCTCGGGTGCAGCCCGGTCCGCACGGGCAGCCCGGCCGGGGAACCATCGCCCCCACGCCGCGTTCCGCCTTCGACCAGAAAGGGAGAGAACAAAAATGAAGGGCATCATCGCCTGGCTTCTTGGCGTTCCGATCTTCGTGATCATCCTGCTGTACCTGACCGGCATCTTCTGACCGGGGCCAGGCTCGACTGCGCATGATGCGCCCGGAGCCCGTCTCCGGGCGTTTTCCTTGTCGGCGCCGCATGGCTGGACGCCCCGGAACCGCAAGGCTAAGCATGGGCGCCCGACACGATCTGGAGCCGCCCCGAATGACCGAGATATTGCTGATGCTTGCCGCAGGCTTCCTGGGCGGAATGCTGAACGCCGTCGCCGGCGGCGGCACCTTCATCACCTTTCCTGCCCTGGTCGCCAGCGGCGTGCCGGTGGTCTCGGCCAATGCCACCAGCACGGTCGCGGCCCTGCCGGGCTATCTGTCCGCCGCACTGGGTTTCCGCAACGAGATCGCGCAGATCGATCGCGCCCTGGTGCTGCGGCTGACCTTCTGGACGCTGGTCGGCGGCATCGTCGGCTCCTGCCTGCTGCTGGTCTCGTCGAACCAGGCCTTTGCGTTGCTGGTGCCCTTCCTGCTGCTGGCGGCGACCTCGGTCTTCATCTGGGGCGCGCAGGTGCGGGAATGGGCGGCGCAGCACCGCAACGCGGTCGCGCCCTTCGGCGCCGGGACCATGGTGCCGGTGGCGATCTATGGCGGCTATTTCAACGGCGGGCTGGGCATCGTCCTGCTGGCGCTCTTCGCGCTTTGGGGCATGACCCAGTTGAACCAGATGAACGGGCTGAAGAACTGGCTGTCCTTCGCGCTGTCGGTGATCTCCTTCGCGATCTTCGCCGCGGGCGGGCAGGTCGCCTGGTGGCCGGCGGCGGTGATGAGCCTCGGAACCATCCTCGGCGGCTATCTGGGCGCCCCGGTGGCGCGGCGCATCCCAGTCCACGCATTGCGGGCATTGATCGCGGCCATCGGCTTTGGCATGACGGCGCTGTTCCTCTGGCGGCTCTTCTGACGCCGGCCCAACCCCGAAAGGATTTTCCATGTCCGAAATCAAGCGCATCGAGACCGGCCCCCGCATGAGCCAGGCGGTCGTCCATAACGGCACCGTCTACCTGGCGGGCCAGGTCGGCAAGCCCGGCGAATCGGTAACCGAGCAGACCCGCGCGGTGCTGGCCCAGATCGACCGGCTGCTGGCAGAATGCGGCTCGGACAAGACCCGCATCCTCTCGGCCCAGATCTGGCTGGCCGACATGGCCGATTTCGCCGAGATGAACGCCGTCTGGGAGGCCTGGGTCGCGCCCGGCCACGCCCCGGCCCGCGCCACCGGCGAATCGGCGCTGGCGACGCCCGACTACAAGGTCGAGATCATCGTGGTCGCGGCGCAGAGCTGATCGCCGCCATGACCGAACGCGCGGCGCGCAGGCCGGGAGGCTCGCCGCCGCGCCCCAGCCGCTGCATGGTCAGCGCCATGGCTTCGCGCTGCATAGCGCGTTCGTCGGGATCCTCGACCAGCCGATAAAGCGCCTGCGACATCGGCCCCGGCTGGCAGTTGCGGCCAAGATATTCCGGCACCGCGCGGGTCTCGCTGACCAGGTTGACCAGCGTCACCGTGTCGGTCCTCAGCAACAGCCCGATGATCAGCCGGCTGAGCGGCGCCACGTCATAGCCGATCACCATGGGCACGTCGTTGGCGGCCAGATCCAGGCTGACCGTGCCCGATGCCGCCAGCGCCAGATCGGCCGCGGCAAAGGCCGCGCGCCTCTCCTCGGGCCGCTCGACCACCACCGGCGCGGTCGGCCAGCGCCGCGCCATCTCGCGCACCAGCACCGAGACGCCGCGCACGGTCGGGATCACTACGCGAATCTCGGGCACCCGGTCACGCAGCCGGATCAGCGCCTCGTCGAAGCGCGGGCCCAGCCGCCCCACTTCGGTCCGGCGCGAGCCCGGCAGGCACAAGACCAGCGGCGCATCCGGCGCGATGCCGTTCGCGGCACGAAACGCCGCCGCCTCGGCCTCGCCCGCCACCGGCTCGGCGACGATGGGATGGCCGACGAAATCGCAACTCATGCCGGCGGCCTGCATCAGCGGCGGCTCGAAGGGCAGGATCGCCAGCACATGGTCGATGACCTCGGCCATCTTCCTGGCCCGCCCCGGCCGCCAGGCCCAGACCGAGGGCGCGACGTAATGGATGGTGCGCAGATCCGGGGCCAGCGCCCGCGCCTGGCGTGCCACGCGCAGGCAGAAATCCGGGCTGTCGATGGTGACCAGCACGTCGGGCCGGGCCTCGGCGACGGCACGGGCGGTCTCGGCGATGCGGGCCTTCAGCGCGCGGTATTTCGGCAGCACCTCCCAGATGCCCATCAGGCTCAGCTCTTCCATCGGGAAACGGCTCTCGAGGCCCTGCGCCGCCATGGCGGGGCCGCCCACACCCAGGAACTCGGCCGCTGGATCGAGACTTTTCAGCCCCGTCATCAGGGCACCGCCCAGGTTGTCGCCCGAGGGCTCGCCGGCGATCAGGAAGAATTTCATCGCGCCGCTCCGCTTGCCATGCCCTGACATGGGTATTTGAAAAACAGAGAAGCGATCCGGACTTCTTCGTACCCCACATAACCTCCTGCCGCTTTCGCGTCACTTGAGTATTTGGAAACGGTGAAGCAAGCCACTTTCACCGTTTCCCAAATACTCATGTCACCCGCGCGCCCAGAGAAACAGCCCCGCGGCTTCGGCGCGACGCATTGCCTCGGCTCGTTCCAGCAGGATAACGCTGCCCGCCTCCCAGGCGATCCCGGCCAGCCCGGCCCCGGCGGCCTGGGTGACGGTATCGGGGCCGATGGTCGGCAGGTCGATGCGCCGGTCCTGGCCGGGCTTGGGCGCCTTGTAGAGCACGCCGCCCGGCCCTTTCGGGTCGGGTTTCAGCCCGGCATGGAGGCGGGCGAATTCCAGCATCGCCTGGGTGCCCGGCAGCGCCTCGACGGCAAGGCAGAGCCCCTGCGCCACCACGGCGCCCTGGCCGATGTCGAGCGCGCCGAGGCCGGCGACGATCTCGGCGGCGCGGGCGGCATCCTTCTGGTCGCGCGGGCTCGGCTCGCCCGCCAGAACACCTTCCCCCGGCACCAGATCGGGAAGGATCTGGTCTACAGAGCAAATGGATATGCCGGCCTCCTCGAAGACGTCCAGGACCGCACGCAGCGCCGCGTCGTCGCCGGACTGCATCCCCATCAGGATGCGCGGCACGATGGTCAGGGTGCGGGGGTCGAAAAGCTCGGGCTCGATCTTCGGGCGGCGGATGGCGCCGGCGAAGACCGCCTGCGTCACGCCCTGGTCGGCCAGCTCGTCCAGGAAGGGCACCAGCCGTTCCAGGCGGAAGGGCTTCGCCTCGAGCTGCGGTTTCAGGTTGTCCAGCGCATAGACCAGCGGCTGGTCCAGCGCGGCGGCGATGGCGGGGGCAAGGCGGCCCTCGCCGGCGATCAGGGCGATGCGGCTCATGGATGGGGCGCCAGGAAGCTGCGGTCCGAGGGGCCGAGGATGAAGTCCAGCACCTCGCGCACCATCGGCCCGTTCTCGGCCTCGGCCAGATGCCGGGCGGTGTCGCGGAAACTGCCCCGGCCCAGCTGCGCCAGCATGTCGCGCAGCGCGTGGATTTCCTCGCGCGAGGCGCCGCGGCGCTTCAGTCCCACCAGGTTCAGCCCGTCCAGGTGGCCGCGCGGCCCCTGCACCAGGCCGAAGGGGATCACGTCGGCCGTCACCATGGTCACCGCGCCGATCATCGCGCCGCGGCCGATGCGCACCCATTGGTGCACGCCGGACAGGCCGCCGACGATCACGTCGTCCTCGAGCACGCAATGGCCGGCCACCGAAGCGTTGTTGACCAGGATCACCCGGTCGCCGATCCGGCAATCATGCGCCACATGGCTGCCCGCCATGAAAAGGCCGTCGTCGCCGATGCGGGTGACGCTGCCGCCGCCCTCGGTGCCGGGGTTCATGGTGACATATTCGCGGATGCGGTTGCGGGCGCCGATCTCCAGCCGGGTGCGCTCGCCGCGGAACTTCAGGTCCTGCGGCACCTCGCCCAGCGAGGCGAAGGGGAAGACCACGGTTTCGTCGCCGATCGCGGTCTCGCCCGCCACAACGACATGGGATTTCAGCACCACGCCCCGGCCGAGGACGACCTCGGGGCCGAGGACGCAGAAGGGACCGATCTCGCATCCCTCGCCGATCTTCGCGGCGGGGTCCACGACGGCCGAGGGATGGACGCGGGTTTCAGCCATTGTCGCCACGGTTCAGCATGGCCATGACCTCGGCCTCGGCGGCGAGCTGGCCGTTGACCATGGCGCGGCCCTCGAATTTCCAGATCTTGCCACCGCCGCGCAGGGTCTTCATGTGCAGTTCCAGCACGTCGCCCGGCACCACCTTCTGGCGGAAGCGGCATTTGTCGATGGACATGAAATAGGTGCCCATCCCCTTGCCGGCGAGGTCCAGCGTCACCCCCACCAGCACCGCCGCGGCCTGGGCCATGGCCTCGATGATCAGCACGCCGGGCATCACCGGCTCCTGCGGGAAATGCCCTTCGAAATGCGGCTCGTTCGAGGTCACGTTCTTGACCCCGACGCAGCTTTCGCCCGGCACGATGTCGCGGACCCGGTCCACCAGCAGGAAGGGATAGCGATGCGGCAGGATGCGCTTGATCATCGCCAGATCGACTTCGGTCGGCGGGATATAGGCGGTCTGGTCATCGTTCGGGGCGGCGGCCATGCGATCCTCTTGGAATGTTTTCATTTGCCTAGCAACGGGGCGCGATCTTGGCAAGTTTCGCGGCGTCAGCCCCCTGCGGCCGTCCGGCGCCCGCGGCCTTCCGACAGCCAGCCCGCCAGCGCCAGCCCGGCGATCAGCGCGAGCCAAGCCCAGCCGGGCAACAGCGGGCGATGCGTCATGCCGCTGACCGAGGCCGCCTCGCGCGGGATGATGGCGATCCACGGACCGCCGACGCCCTGCCCATGCGCCGGCCGGCCCTCGCGCACCGTGCGCAGGCCGGGCATGCCGTCCGAAAGCCGCAGCACCGCCCCCTGCGTCGCCTCGGCCAGCGGTCCGAGAACCGCGCCCGAGGCCACGGTTTCCTCGAATTCGCGCGGCGCGGCGGGGCCAAGCGCCAGGACGCGGGTGATATCGCCATCCGCCAGCCGGTAAAGCCCCGGTCCCGGCGCCGTCCAGCGCGCGGTGAAGCGGCCCGGCCCGGCCTCGGCCAGCGCGACCTCCTCGGTCTCGCCGTCGGGGCGGGTGATGCGGACCGGGCCGGCGGTCACGTTCATGGTGCGGCGGGTGATGGTCACCGTCAGGTCGCCGCCGACATCGGCCAGCAACGCCTCTTCCTCCAGCTCCGGCTCCTGCATCGACCAATGGGCGATGCGGCGCAGCAGTTCCAGCTGCGGCCCGCCGCCCTCGAAGCCGCGGCCCCAGAGCCAGACCTGATCCGAGGTCAGCATCGCCACCCGCCCCTCGCCCACGCGGCTAAGCAGCAGCAGCGGCTCGTCCCGCGCGCCGCTCAGCACCACCTGGGCACGCGGATCGGGGATCACCTGCGACATGCGCAGCCAGCGGCCCCAATGGCTTTCCGAACCCTCGGCCGGCGCGCCGGGCAGGCCGGCCGTGACCGGGTGGCGCTGGCCCTCCTCGGTCAGGCGCGGCAGATAGGGCTCGTCATAGACCCGGCCGGTGGGGCGCGCGGGCAGGATCGCGCCCAGGGGCGACAGGTTCAGGCTCTCCACCGAGGACATCTCGGGGCCCGCCGAGACCAGGATGGCGCCGCCCTCTTCGACATAGCGGCGGATATTGTCGTAATATTGCGGCAGCAGGATGCCGCGCACCCGGTAGCGGTCGAAGATGATCAGGTCGAAATCCCGGATCCGCTCCATGAACAGCTCCTGGGTCGGAAAGGCGATCAGCGACATCTCGTCGACCGGGACCCCGTCCATCTTGTCCGGCGGCCGCAGGATGGTGAAATGGATCAGGTCAACATTCGCATCCGATTTCAACAGGTTGCGCCAGGTTCGTTCCCCTGCGTGCGGCGCGCCCGAGACCAGCAGCACCCGCAGCCGGTCGCGCACGCCCTGGATCTGCACGGCGGCCGAGTTGTTGCGGTCGGTCAGTTCCGGCACCTCGGACTCGGGCGCGTCGAATGCGATCGAGACCACGTTCTGCCCGGCATGCTTCGGCACCACCGGCAGGTCCAGCGCCACGCCGGGCGGCAGGTCGAGCGCGCGCATCTCCTCTCCGTCCAGCAGGATGCGAAGCCGGGCGGGGGTCTGCGCCACCTCGGGCGGAACCGCGCCCTGGTCCTCGACGCGCAGGCGGATGGTGACGGGCTTGCCGATCAGCCCGTAGGCCGGGGCCTCCTCGATCACCAGCCGGCGATCCCAGTCGCCCGCCTGCCCGGTCAGCAGCACATGCACCGGGGCCGGGGCCGAGGCGGGGACCATCGGCGCGTCATGGGCCAGCCCGTCGGTGACCGCGATCACGCCGGCGACACGGGTCTGCGGCTCGGCGGCCAGAGCCCGGGTCAACGCGGTGCCGATCTGGGTGCCGTCCGGGTCGTCGGCCACGGTCACGCGGCGGATCTCGGTATCAGGCAGCGCGGAAAGCTGGCGGGTCAGTTCCTCGACCGCCGCGTCGGTCTGTTCGCCGCGGCCCGGCAGCGCCTGGCTGGCGCTGCGGTCGTCCAGCAGGATGACGATGTCCGACAGCTTGCTGCGGATGCCCGATTCCAGCGCCGGCCCGGCCAGGGCGGCCGCGGCCGCCAGCCCGGCGATCCCGCGCCAGGCCCAGCCGCGCAAGCCCCGCCACAGCGACCACAAGGCCACCAGCAGCGCCAGCACGGCCAGCGCCGCGACCAAGGGCCAGGGCAGCAGCGGATCGAAGGTCAGGCCGCTCATTGCACGACCTCCTCCTGCCGCAGCCGCTCCAGCAGGGCGGGCACATGCACCTGGTCGGATTTGTAGTTCCCGGTCAGCACATACATGATCAGGTTGACGCCGAAGCGATAGGCCATCTCGCGCTGGCGTTCGCCCTCGAAGCCCGAGCCGATGCTGAACATGGGCAGGCCGTTCTCATTCACCGCCCAGGCCTCGGCCCAGGCATTGCCGCCGATGACGACCGGAGAGACGCCGTCGTTGAGGTTGCGGAAAGGCACGCCCTCGGCCGCCTCGGCGCCGGCGGGGGGCGCCTCGGCCCAGACCTCGCGGCCCTGATAGCGGCCGGGAAAATCCCCGAGCAGGTAATAGCTGCGGGTCAGGACGTGATCGGAGGGGATGGGCGCCAGCGGCGGGATGTCCAGCGGCGCGGCCAGCGCCTGCAGCGCCGCGCCGCCATCCGGCCCGCCCAGCCCGGCGATATCGCCGTCCCGGGTGTCGAACAGGATCATCCCGCCCGAGCGCAGGAAATGGTTCAGCCGCACATAGGCCTGCGGCGAGGGCGGCGCCTGCGCCTCGGTCACCGGCCAATAGAGAAAGGTCAGCAGCGACAGGTCGTCCTGCTCGGGGTCGATGCCGATGGGCTCGCCCGGCTCGACGGTGGTGCGGGCGGTCAGCACCTGCGACAGGCCGCGCAGGCCCGCCTCCGTGGCGGCATCGACCTCGGCATCGCCGGTGACGATATAGGCCAGCGCGACCTCGTCGGCGGCACGCACCAGCCGGGGATCGGGGTCGTCCTGCGCCCAGAGGGCGGTGGCCCAGAGCAGCGCGGCAAGGATTGCAGGCCATCTCATGCCAGCGCCCCCCGCCTGCCGCGCGCCAGCCAGGCGCTGCCCAGCGCGTCCAGCGCCAGAAGTGCTGCGGCCAGCGCGATCAGCCAGCCGCGCAGGTCCAGCCCCGGCGCCTGCGCCGCGCGCTCGATACGGGCGCCGGGCCAGTCGGCCGGCGCGATCGGCCCGCCGGCGTTCAGCGCCGCCATGCGCTCGCCGCCGCGGTAAAGCCCGGCGGGCGCGCCGGGCGCCGGGCCGCGCGCGAAATCGGCGGCAGCGACCGGCGCCGGATCCTGCGGCTCGGTCGGGTGGCCGAAGCCGTCCAGCACCAGCTCGGGCAGCCAGAAGGGCTGTTCGGCACGGTCGGCCCCGGGCGCGGCGGCGCTGGCCCGCGCGCTGCGCACCAGCCGGTCCAGCATCTCGACGAACAGGCCCGAAATCGCCAGGTTCGACCATTCCGCGTTCGCCGTGGTGTGAAACAGGACCAGTTGCCCCTGTCCCAGCGGCGCGCGGGTGACCAGCGGCGTGCCGTCCGAAAGCTGGGCGATGGTGCGGTCCGCAAGATCGGGCGAAGGCTCGGCCAGCAATTGGGCGCGCACCGTCGCGTCGCCCCGCACCGAAAGCCCGGCAAAGGGCCCGTCGGCGGCAAAGGGCGCGACGGTGCGCGGATCGCCCCAGCTCAGCGCGCCGCCGATATCGCGCCCGCCGGCGCGCAGGCGCACGGGCAAGAGCGGTTCCTCGCTCAGCCGCTCGGAAGCCGCCATGCGCGGGCCGGAGAAGCGGATCAGCAGCCCGCCCTGCTCGACCCAGTCGCGCAAGCCCTGGGTCTCGGCCAGCCCGAACTGGTCGGCCAGCACGATCACGTCGGGCGAGGCTTGCAATACGTCGCCCAGCCCGCCCTCGATCAGGTCGGTGGTCGGGCCCAGCGCCCGGCGCAGGTAATGCAGGGGCGAAAGCAGCCGCTGGCCTTCGCTGGCGCGGTCGTCGCCGACCAGCGCCACCTTGCGCCGGCGCAAGGAGTCATCGGCCAGCACCACCGCCCCGGCCGAGGCGTGGCCCTCGACCTCGAAGCGGGTGATGCGGTTGCGCAGCTCCGAAGGCAGGGCGATGGGCACCAGCCGGCTGGTGCCCCCCTGATCCTCCGCTTCCTCGCCGGGCTGCAGCCGCGCCAGCTCGCGCGGGGTGCCCTGCGGATCGAGGCCGATGGCCAGCACCTCGGACGTGGCAGCCCCGGTCGAACGCAGCCGCAGCGCCGGCTGGTCGCCCGGCACCAGCTCCAGCGACTGGCGGGGTCCCTGCGGCGGCACCACGGTGACGCTGCCGCGCCCGGACAGCGCCGACAGCCATTCCACCCGGCCGGGATGGTCCAGCCCGTCGCTGAGCCACAGCACCGACAGGGCGCCGGGCGCGCCGGCCAGCACCGCCTCGGGATCCGAGGGGTAGCGCGTCTCCCACGCCGCGGGGCGCAGGGCGCGCAGTTGCGCGGCAAGCTCGGTCGCGGGCAGGAAGGGCAGCGCGCCCTCGGCCCGGCCGTCGCCCACCAGCAGCGCCGCCGGCCGGCCCTCGGCCCCCGCCTGGTCCAGCGCGCGCAGGGCGCGGGCCTGGCGCTGCGGCCAATCGGGCGCGGCGGCCCAGCCGGCATCCATCACGATCAGCAGGGGGCCCTGCCCGCCCTGGTCCGGCGAGGGCTTCCACATCGGGCCGGCAAAGCCCAGGATCAGCGCCGCGATCGCCAGCACACGCAGCAGAAGCAGCCACCAGGGCGTGTGCCGCGCCACCGGATGCGGATCCCTGAGCCCCAGAAGCAGCCGCGTGCCCGGAAACCGCACCAGCTTCGGCGAGGGCGGCATGGCGCGAAGGATCAGCCACAGCACCGGCAGCGCCGCCAGCGCCGCGAGGATCCAGGGCGTCAGGAAGCCGATGGGACCGATCAGCAGCATCAGCCCTCCAGCACCGACCAGAGCCAGAGCAGCGCCTGCGAGGGCGGGGCCCCGGTGTCATGCATGCCGAAATGCCAGCCCGCCGTGGCGGCGGCGCGCGACAGCACCTCGCGCCGCTCGGCCAGCCGCGCCAGATAGGCCGTGCGCAGCCCGCCCGCGTCGCGCGTGTCATGGCGCAGCGCGCCCGAGGCCGAACGGAACAGCACCGCCCCCCGCCAGGGAAAGCCGTCCTCGTCGGGATCCAGCACCTGCATCAGCACGCCCTGCACCCCCAGGCCGGCGGCGCGGGCAAGATAGTCCAGAACCGGCTGCGGATCGCCCAGGAAATCGTCGAACAGAACGATCCGCTGGCCGGGACGCAGGGCCTCGGCCGGGGGGGCGTCCTCGTCGCGGTCCAGCGCCGGGCGGGCGACCAGCGCCTCGGCCATGCGCTCGGCCTGCAGGCGGCCGGGGCGCGGCGGCTGGCCGGCCAGCGCCACGCGCTCGCCCCCGGCCAGCAGCGCCATGGCCAGCGCCAGCGCCAGCAGCTCGGCCCGGTCGCGCTTGGCTTGCCGGTCCGCGCCGCCGGCGTAATCCATGCCCGCCGCGGCCGAGACCCAGATCGCCGCCGATTGCGCCACCTGCGCCTCGCGGTCGCGGACGAATTGCGCATCCGACCGCGCCGAGCGGCGCCAGTCGATGCTGCGTGCCGTGTCGCCCGCCGTGGCGGGGCGGTATTGCCAGAAATCCTCGCCCATGCCGGCACGGCGCTGGCCATGCGCCCCCGGCACCAGCGCCGCCGCCAGCCGCTCGGCCGACAGCATCAGCGCCGGCAAGGCGGCCGAGGCAGCCTCGGCCCGGGCGCGAAGCTGATCGGCCGCGGGTCTCACGCCGCCGCCCGCATCCGGTCGTCGAGCAGGCGCGCGATAACCCCCTCGATGGTCTCGCCGCGGGCGCGGGCGGCGAAGCTCAGCGCCATGCGGTGACGCAGCACCGGGGCGGCCATGGCTTCCACGTCGTCCAGCGTCGGCGCAAAGCGGCCGTTCAGCGCGGCGCGGGCGCGCGTGACCAGGGTCAGCGCCTGCGCGGCGCGCGGCCCCGGCCCCCAGACCAGGGTGTCGGCCATCCAGCCCGGCGCCTCGGGCGCGCCGGGCCGTGCCGCCCGCACCAGATCGAGGATCGCGTTCAGCACCGTCTCGCCCACCGGCATGCGCCGGATCAGCGCCTGCGCCGCGACCAGCCCCGCCGCGTCGAAAACGGCATGCGCCTCGCCCTGTTCGGTCCCGGTCGTCGCCAGCAGGATGGCGCGCTCGGTGTCGCGGTCGGGATAGTCCACGTCGATCTGCAGAAGGAAACGGTCCAGCTGCGCCTCGGGCAGCGGATAGGTGCCCTCCTGCTCGATCGGGTTCTGGGTGGCAAGGACGTGGAAGGGCCGGCCCAGCGGGCGATGCTCGCCGCCGATGGTGACCTCGCCCTCCTGCATGGCCTGCAGCAGCGCGGATTGCGTGCGCGGGCTGGCCCGGTTGATCTCGTCGGCCATCAGAAGCTGGGTAAAGACCGGCCCCTCGATGAAGCGGAAGGCGCGGGTGCCGTCGGGCCGGATGTCCAGCACCTCGGAGCCCAGGATGTCGGCCGGCATCAGGTCGGGGGTGAACTGGATGCGCGCGGTATCGAGGCCCAGCACGGTGGCCAGCGTATCGACCAGCATGGTCTTGCCCAGGCCCGGCTGGCCGACCAGCAGCGCATGCCCCCCCGACAGGATCGCGGCCAGAACCTGCTCGACCACGGCATGCTGGCCGACGAAGCGGTGCTCGACACTGGCGCGGGCCTGCGCCAGGCGGTCGGTCAGCGTCAGGACTTCGGAAACCAGTTTCTCATTCTCGGCCATGACAACGCCCCGTTTCTGTTCTAGGACAACATAAAGGCAGGGGTGACGGGGTCCACAGGGAATGGAGGAAAAGACTGACAATGCCGTGAGCGATGCGGCCGGAATCGCCGCCGCGGCCAGCCGCGCCTCGAAAAAGGGGCCGCCGCCGGTGCATCTGTGGAATCCGCCCTTCTGCGGCGATCTGGACATGGAAATCCGCGCCGACGGCAGCTGGTTCTACAACGGCACCCCCATTGGCCGGCCGGAAATGGTGCGGCTCTTCGCCTCGATCCTGAAGCGCGAGGGTAACGATTACTTTCTGGTCACCCCGGTCGAAAAGGTCGGCATCCGCGTGGTCGATGCGCCCTTCATCGCCGTGGACGCCGAAATCGGCGAGACCATCGTCTTCACCACCAATGTGGGCGACCGGGTGACGGCCGGCCCCGGGCATGCGATCGAGCTGCGCGGGACGGCCGAGGACCCCCGTCCCTATGTCCATATCCGCCGCGGTCTTTGGGCGCTGATCGACCGCAAGACATTCTACCGACTGGCCGATGCGGCTATGCCCGGCGAAAACGGGCGTATGGAAGTGCGATCGGGAGGGACGGCCTTTCCTCTGGAGCCCTGATCATGGCGCGATTCGCCGCCAATCTGACCTATCTGTTCACCGAACTGCCCATGCTGCAACGCTTCGCCGCCGCAAGGCGGGCGGGCTTTCACGGGGTCGAGATCCTGTTTCCCTATGATCTCGCGGTCAAGGAGCTGGCCCAGGCCGCGCAGGCGGCGGGGGTGGAGTTCGTGCTGATGAACACGCCGCCGCCGAACTGGGCCGGCGGCCCGCGCGGCTTCGCCGCCGAGCCGGGCAACGAGACCCGGTTTCGCAGCGACTTCGACCGCGCCCTGCGCTTTGCCAAGGCGCTGGGGGTGCAGCACCTGCACGTGATGGCCGGCAAGGCCGAAGGGCCCGAGGCGCGGCGCAGCTTCGTCGAGAACCTGACATGGGCCTGCCGCCGGGCGCCGCGCGCCAGCCTGACCATCGAGCCGATGAACCGCACCGACATGCCGGGCTATTACCTCGACAGTTTCGACCTCGCGGCCGAGATCATCGATGCGGTCGGCGCGGCCAATCTGGGGCTGCAATTCGACGCCTACCAGGCGCAGATGATCCATGGCGACGCGCTGGCGGTCTGGGAACGCCATGCCGCGCGGGTGCGGCATATCCAGATCGCCGGCTGTCCCGGACGGCACGAGCCGCGCCAGGGCGATATCGACTTCGCCGAATTGCTGCGCGCCGTCGACGGCGCGGGCTATCGGGGCTGGGTCGGGGCGGAATACACCCCCCGCACCTCGACCGAGGCCGGGTTGCGCTGGCTGCGCTCGGCTTAAGATCGGGGCGGGGCGTGGTTCAGGCGCGATCCGCCCGGGTGGCCGGGCGGGGGGCGCTTGATCGCCGCAGGCCGCCGCGGCGCCGAAGCCGGACAAGCGCCGCAGGACGTCTTGCCGGCCTTCGCGCCCGCCGCAAATCCGGCCTTTCCGGCAGGGTCGCCTGCGCGGGTCAATCCTTGCCTGGCAGGCGCCGGGCCATCCGTTCGGCCAAGGCCTCGTGCCCGCTGGCCTGCAGCCCGGCGATCGCGCCCAGATAGTCGCGCGCCTCGCGGTTCTGGCTGAGCTTCGATTTCGCCAGCGTCCTGCGCACCGCAATGCGGAAGGCGACGATGCCGCCCAGCATCTGCTGCAGGTAATCGGCCGGCGCATCGGCCATGCGCCAAGCCTCGGGCCCGTTCAGGCGGCGCTCGTGGTTGCGGGTCAACAGGCCGACCGCGGCGCGCTTGGCATGCTCGTCATGCTGGAAGGTGATGCCGCCATAGACATGAACCACCTGATAATTCCAGGTCGGGACGTGCCGGTGATGCTCGGGCTTGCTGGGATAGAAATTCGGCGAGACATAGGCATCCTCGCCGCGAAAGATCGCCAGCACCTCCTGCCCGTCGGGGATCAGCCGGTGCATGTCGTTGGCCAAGGCCACATGGCCGATCAGCGTGCCGTCCGGCGCGGCGAGCAGCGGGATATGGTTGGCGATCAGCCCCTCATCCGTCTGCGCCACGATACAGGCCAGAGGCGCGGCCTGAATGACCGCGGCGATCTCATCGGGGCTGATCTCCTGGAAATGCGGGGGGACATACATGCGGCGATTCCGATGCTGAGGCAGTCCGATTGTACCCCCCGGGGCGCAGCGATGACAACGCCATGCGCCGCCCGCGACCGGGCCAGCGCCGCTAATAGGCCGCGCTGCCGGTGCCGGCGGGAAGCGCGCCATAGGGCAGCCAGATGGTCTTGCTGCGGCTGGCGGCACGCAGAAATTCCCGGCCCTGCGCCTGCGGGCCGCTCCAGTCGCGGGACGCTGGGGTCCAGACCGGGATCAGGGTCTCGGCCGCGGCGCGCTGCAGTTCGGCCAGCCCCTCGCCCTGCCCGGCGTGCCAGATCGCCGAGACGCCGTCATGCGCGGCCAGCACCCCCGCCAGCGCATCGCGCGGGCCGGTGACGATATTGACCACGCCGCCCGGAACGTCCGAGCAGGCCAGGACCTGCGCCAGTGTCAGGGCCGCCATCGGCCGGTCCTGCGAGGGGATCGCCACCACGGCATTGCCCATGGCGATGGCCGGCAGCACCAGCGCCATGAAACCGGCGAGCGGCGCGGCGGTGGGTGCGACCAGCCCCATGACGCCATGCGGCTCGGGCTGGACATGGCACAGGTGGCCGGGCTTGGCCGAAACCGTGGCGCCGTCGTATTTGTCGGCAAAACCGGCATAGAAGAAGCAGCGGCGGATGGCGGCATCGACCTCGGCCGGGCTGGCGTAACCGGCGAATTGGGCACGGCGCTGCGCCAGATTCTCGGCCAGGAAATACAGCACCTGCGCCCGGCCGTGACCGCCCAGGCCCTGCCATTTCGGCAGCGCGGACCCCGCCGCCTCGACCGCGTTGCGGATGTCCTTGCGATTGCCCAGCGGCACCAGCTCGTCCTGTGCAAGGTAGCTCGCACCGCCGTCCGGCCGCTTCTGCGCGCCGCCGATATAAAGCTTGACGGTGCGGTCGATCCCGGCGCTTTCCTCGGACACCTCGGCCGGGGCGATGTCCGCCGGCACCGGGTCGCGCTGCGCGGCGACGGGGGCGGCAAGATAGTCCAGCATCCCCTCGCGCCCGCCCTCGCGGCCATAGCCCGAATCGCGCATGCCGCCAAAGGGCGCGGCCGCGTCGAAGAGGTTGGCGCAATTCACCCAGACCACGCCGGCCTTGATCCGGGCCGCCATGTCGGTCGCCACCGTGGCGCTTTCCGACCAGACCGAGGCCGCCAGCCCGTAGCGGGTGTTGTTGGCCAGGTCCGCCGCCTCGTCCGGGGTGCGGAAGGTCGAGAGCGTGGCGATGGGGCCGAAGATCTCCTCGACCATGCCGGGATTGGCGGGGGCGATGTTTCGCAGATAGCCCGGCGCGATGAAGCAACCCGGCGCCGCCGCGCCGCCGACCAGTTCCGCCCCGGCGGCGGTCGCCCGGTCGAGGATGCGCAGGATGCGGTCCTTTTGCACCGGGTTGACGATGGCGCCCACATCGGTGGACTTGTCGAGCGGCGCGCCAAGCCGCAGCTTGCCCATCCGCGCCCGCAACAGCGCCTCGAAGCGCGCGGCGACCGCTTCGGCGACCAGGATGCGCGAGCCGGCGCAGCAGACCTCGCCCTGGTTGAACCAGACCCCGTCGACCACACCCTCGACGGCGGCGTCCAGGTCGGCATCCTCCATGACCACGAAAGGCGACTTGCCACCCAGTTCCAGCGTCAGCCGCTTGCCCGAGCCGGCCACGGCGCGGGCAATACCGCGCCCGACCTCGGTCGAGCCGGTGAAGGCGATCTTGTCCACCGGGGCCGCGACCAGCGCCGCGCCGGTCTCGCCGTCGCCGGTGACGATGTTGACCACCCCGGCGGGCAGGCCGACATGGGCGCAGATCTCGGCAAAGGCCAGCGCGGTCAGCGGCGTCAATTCGGCGGGCTTCAGCACCACGGTATTGCCGGCGGCCAGCGCCGGCGCCACCTTCCAGGCCAGCATCAGCAGCGGGAAATTCCACGGGATGATCTGGCCGCATACGCCCAGCGGGCCATGGCCGGGAAACTCGGTCTCGGCCAGTTCGGCCCAGCCGGCATGATGGTAGAAATGCCGCACCACCAGCGGCACATCGATGTCGCGGCTTTCGCGGATCGGCTTGCCGTTGTCGAGCGTTTCCAGCACCGCCAGGAACCGCTCGCGCTTCTGGATCGTCCGGGCGATGGCATAGAGAAAGCGCGCCCGCACATGGCCGGGCATGGCCCCCCAGCCGCGCTGCGCCCGGCGGGCGGCACGCACCGCCTTCATCACGTCGCGGGCGGTGCCCTGCGTCACCTGCGCCAGCTCCTCGCCGGTCGAGGGATCGCCGCTGGCGAAGGTCTCGCCCGGCCGGGTGAAGCGCCCGGCGATGAAATGGCCGAAGCGGCCGCGTTCGCGCAGCCAGTCGCGGACGGCAGAGGCATCCTCGGGCGCGGGGCCGTATTCCATGCTTTCCATGATCTCGCTTACCTTCGGCATGTTCACCCCGCGGCCAGACGATGGGCGGCAGCGTAGCGCCCGGTGACGTGATGGGAAATCTGCCGCTCGATATCGGCCAGAAGCGAGCTGGCGCCGATGCGGAACAGATCCGCCCGCAGCCAGTCGCGGCCCAGTTCCTCGGCCATCAGCACCTGCCAGTTCAGCGCGTCCTTCGCCGTCTTCAGCCCGCCCGCCGGCTTGAAGCCCACGGCAAAGCCGGTCCGGTCGCGATAGTCGCGGATCGCGCGCAGCATGACCAGCGACACCGGCAGCGTGGCGTTCACCGGCTCCTTCCCGGTCGAGGTCTTGATGAAATCGGCGCCGGCCTGCATGGCGACATGGCTGGCCTTGGCGACATTGCCCAAGGTCTTGAGCTCGCCCGTCGCCAGGATCGCCTTCATCCGGGCATGGCCGCAAGCCTCGCGCATCTCGCAGATCTCGTCGTAAAGCGCCGCCCATTCCCCGCGCAGCACCAGCGCGCGGGAAATCACGATGTCGATCTCATCCGCGCCCTGATCCAGCGCATAGCGGATCTCGGCCAGCCGCAGGTCGAGCGGCATCAGCCCGGCGGGAAAGCCGGTCGCAACCGAGGCCACCGGGATCGCCGTGCCCTGCAAGGCGCGTTTCGCCGCCGCCACCATGGTCGGATAGACGCAGACCGCGCCGGTGGTCAGATGCTCGACCCCCAGCGCCGCCAACTGGCCCGCATCGACCGGCTGGCGCGCCTTGGCGCACAGCCGCGCCACACGGTCGGGCGTGTCGTCGCCCGCCAGCGTGGTCAGGTCGATGCAGCGCACCGCGTTCAGCAGCCAGGCCGCCTGCCATTCCTTCTTCAGGCTGCGGCGGGCGGTCAGGCTTGCGGCACGGCGCTCGGCCGCCGGGGTGTTGACCTGGATGGTCTCGAACCAGTCGAGGCTGAAATCGGTGCCGGGGTTCTTGCGGTCCATGGCTCAGCGCCCCCGCAGCCCGTCCCACCAGCGCCGCATGCGCCCGCGCGCCCGGTCGCGGGCCGCGTCCGCCCGGGCGTCGAGCCGGTCCCAGGCCGCATCGGCGGAGCGCACGGCCGGGTCGATGGTCCGCTCGCGGAACTGGTTCCACATGCGCCAGAGCAGGAACAAGAGCGCCCCCAGGATCAGCAGGATGATCTGCGCCGCCCAGTTGAAGGGCTTCACCTCGGGCCCCGCCACCGGCTTGATCGAGATGGCGTTGGGATAGACCGAAAGCCAGGCGATGCGCCAGCCGTAAGAGGTCACGCTGACCCATTCGGGATTGGCCGCGGTCGAGCGCAGGTCCGTCGCCTGCGCATGCAGGTTCGAGCTGTCGTATTTGAAATAGGGCGGCCAGATCCAGCCGGTATCCTCGTTGCGATAGACATAGGGCTTGCCGTTCGGGCGCACCGTGTCGATGAAGCGCACGTCGCGCTGCCCCTGGGCGTTCTGAACCGTGCCGGTGTCGGGCGAGGCATAGAAGAACGCATTCGCGCCGATGTCGGTCAGGCGGT